>CASCWU010000114.1 GCA_949155905.1 uncultured Lachnospiraceae bacterium | reverse complement strand
TATACACCAAAGTGCTTCATACGGCACTTTTTGTTAAAAACTTGTAAAGTGGTGAGAAAAGAAGTAAAAATAGAAAAAGAGGAGAGATTGATATGAGAACAGGACAATGGAAAAAGGGTATGGCAGCAGCATTATCCGTCACAATGATACTTTCCCTGGCAGGTTGCGGGGCGCAGGATTCCAGCGCCAGCCAGACAAGCGGAAATGAGGAGAAAAAAGCAGCAGTAGAGACCATGATTTCTAAGGCAGAGCTGATCGGCGAGTATGCAACGGATTATGAAAAGGCAGAAACTGTTTATATTTTGGCAGACGCAGGTGGGTCGGCAGAGCAGATATTAGTCAGCAGTTGGCTGAAAAATGTATCGGAAGCCGAAAATCTATTAGACGAGGCAGCTCTGGAAAATCTGATGAACGTAAAGGGTGACGAACGGTATTGTGATGAGGATGGAGAGCTGATTTGGCAGGCAAAGGGTTCAGATATTTATTATCAGGGAGAAAGCAGCCAGGAGGCGCCGGTAGAGGTACGTATCACTTATTATCTGGATGGAGCAGAAACGGCACCGGAGGATTTGGCCGGGAAAAGCGGTCATTTGAAAATGCGCTTTGATTATATCAACCATGCCAGCCAGGAGGTGATGCTGGGCGGGAAACCGGAAACCATTTATACCCCGTTTGGGATGGTGACAGGTGTTTTGCTGCCGGTGGATCAGGTAAGCGGGCTTCAGGTGACAAACGGACAGGTGATTTCGGACGGCAGTCATCAGGTTGTAGTCGGCATGGCCTTTCCAGGACTAAAGGAGAGCCTGGGCTTGACCGGTGACGGAAAAAATGCCGAGGATTTGGGCAATCTGGATATTCCGGATTATGTGGAGCTAGAAGCGGATGTGACAGATTTTGAACTGGCTATGACCATCACCGCAGCCTCTCCAGATCTGCTTCAAAGACTTTTAGAGGAAAAAGAAGGTACAAAACAAGAAAACACAGAGCGCTTTGATTTGGACTCAATGAAGGACGGGATAACAGAGCTGACAGATGCTTCGTCTCAATTAGTAGATGGAAGCAAGGAAGTAGCAGACGGCAGTCAGGAACTGGCAAACGGCAGTCAGGAGCTGGCAACAGGAAGTAAGGATCTGGTAAACGGCAGCCAGGAATTGGCAGATGGCAGTAAAAAGCTGGTAAGTGGCAGTCAGGAGATCAAGAATGGAGCGAATACCTTGGCAGAGAAAACCGGAGAACTGGCCGCCGGAGCAAAGGATCTGCAATCTGGAATCAAGACTTATACAGCAGGTGTTTCCGAGCTGGCAGGAGGGATTGCCTCTCTGGAAGAGGGAACAAAAGCATTGTCGGTAGGCGGAGATAGTTTGAGTGCCGGAATCGGAGAGCTGCAGGCAGGAGCCGATGCTCTGGTAGCAGGCTATGAAGGAGAAGCTGGTGCAGTAGCAGGCTCCAAAACGCTGGCAGCAGGCCTGGCACAGCTTTCCCAGGCAATGTCTGGTCTGCCTTTGCCAGAAGAGTATGCCGGAGTCGTAAAGCAAGTAGAACAACTGGCACAGGGAGCAAATGGACTTTCTGCCGGAGTAGAGCAGCTTTATCAGGGAACCGTTTCTCTGCAGAGCGGCATTCAGACCCTGGCGGGAGGAGCCGCTACCTTAAAGGCCGGAATCGGCCAGATGGAGGAAGGTGTTAAAGCTCTTTCTGCCGGAGCGGGACAGCTAACGGGTTCCTCAGAAACTCTAAAAAGCGGGGCAAAGAGCCTGGCAGATGGCGGTAAGCTGCTGCAGGAGGGCGCGCTTAGTCTGGCAAAAGGAAGCCTGACACTTTCCGGCGGGGCAGCAAGCCTGGCAGAAGGTGCCGATGCTCTTTCTGCCGGAGCCTCTACGCTTTCTGCCGGAGCTGCTAAGCTTTCGGAGGGAGCGGCAGCGCTGGCCGCCGGAACAATAACCCTACATGACGGGATGGTAGAATTTGACCAGGAGGGCATCCAGAAGCTAAGCGATACATTAGGTGATTTGGATCTGGATTTGGCAGACCTTAGGGAACGGCTGGAGGCGATTTTAGATGCAGGCAAGGCATATACCTCTTTTGCAGGCAATGTCCAGGGTGTGGAAAGCCATGTCAGCTTCTTGATTCGGACAGATTCTATCCAATAGAGGAGGATTTTTAAATCCAGCCTCCGTAGAGTGCGATGATTTGACCGGTAAGATAATCTGTTTGGTGGCAGAGCGAATGAACCAGCTCTGCCACTTCGTCTGTCTGTCCCATCCGTCCCGCCGGGATTTCTTCTTCCAGACTTTGGCGTTCTTCTGTGGAAAGAAACGCATTCATTTCTGTATCAATTGCTCCACACGCAACCGCATTGACCTGAATATGGCTGGGAGCCAGTTCTTTTGCCAAGGCACGGGTAAGAGCGTGAATAGCGCCCTTCGTGGCTGAGTAGGCAACCTCGCAGGAAGCGCCGACCAGCCCCCAGACAGAGGAAATGGTGATAATGCTTCCGGCCTGCTTTTGAACCATGTCCGGGATACACTGGGAGCAAAGGTTATAAACAGAGGTCAGGTTGGTAGAAAGAATCCGGTTCCATTCCTCTGGCTTTAAATCCGAAAATAGTCCAATCTTAGAAATTCCGGCATTGTTGATTAGTATATCAACCGAACCAAAGGTCTGGCGGATCTGCTGGCAGAGAGAAGCGGCGTAAGCATAGTCTCCAACATCTCCTACACTCGTAAAAACCGGAATCTGCAGGGCGGCAATTTCCTGGCGTACCTGCTCTAGCTCCTGCGCCCGGGTATGACAATTTAAAACCAGGCGGCAGGCACACTCCGGGCGGTGGCTTCCCTCTCTGGCAAAATAAAGTGCGATAGCCCGGCCGATTCCTCTCGAAGCTCCGGTGATCAAAACGGTTTTATTGGAAAAGCTTGTATTCATTTCCACTTGACCTCTTTTCTTTTTTCTGATTCTATAGTAATATAGTGTTATAGGAATGACAGAACGTTCCCTGTGGGGGACATCAATAGTTGGACTGTGTTCCTATCATAATATGAAATGAGAAAAAAGTAAAGGTTTGGAGGAGTGTGGATGTGGGTTGGAGGGGCGTCCGGCCTAAAACGGCTGTTATACGTTAGCGGAATGACAGCCGGATTTTGCCTTATCGCATTGGTCAGCTATTTGCTGGCCTTACAGTCCGGCAGTGGTGATAAAAAAGCACCTGCCCCAAACAGAATACAGGAAACCGCAACGGGACAGCAGGAAAAGACCGGTGGAAAGGGCGGTTTTGCATGGCTGGCGGAATATGACGGCGATCCGGTTTTAAACCTAATCTATGGCTACAACGAAAAAAAACAGAGCATTACAGCACTGATTTTGGAGATTTGGAACCAAAACGAAGGCTCCTTGGCGTATCTGACGATACCAGTAGATACAGGCTGTACCATTTCCAAGGAGCTGTATCAGCGTCTGGCTGCCATCCAGCCGGAGGTTCCCCAGATGATGCGCCTCTCGCTGTTGTATCAATATTTTGAAGAGGAGACATCCTTTGAATACGGCTGTGCGGTAATCAGCGAATTGCTGGAGGTAGATATCCAGTCCTATACGGTGTTTTCCAGCAAGGCGTTAAAGGAGTTTTTTCAAAAAAACAAAAAAGGCGTCTGGAAGCTCCAAAAAGAACTTCAGGCAGAGCTTACCGCCTGGGAGGAAAAGCCCTGGCTCGAACGGGAGGAGGTACTCGAGGAATACATTACAAAGCAGTATGGCAGCATGAAAACCAGCCGAGCCCTGCAGGAGCGAATAGCCGATCTGGCCTTTTATAAGCCGCTATCCTGCGAAAAGATCGCCTACTATAAGCTTCCCGGCGAATCTCAAAACGCCGGCTACCAGACTAGCCAGCTACTGATACGGCAGGAACTTGGCGAGGTACTGAAATGAAAAAACAAAACAAAGCCGGATACCATCCGGCTCAGGAGAAAATGTTGGCACGTCTCTTTGCAGCAACATTTTCTCCCCATTAAAGGGATGCCAAAGAGAAGAGGCGGAACTTAAAATAGGAGGTATGAAGATGAAGGTTTGGAGTAAGAATAAGGGAGGATGGCTGCTTGCGGCGGCTGTTTTGGTGCTGCTTGCGGCGGCCTTTCACGCAGGAACGGTATTCGGCGCGGGAGAGGAGCCTGGTTCCTCAGGCGATCCTCTGATTACACAGAGCTATCTGGAGGAGCAGTTAAAGGATGTTTCTTCCGGAGGCTTTCATAAAATTAAGGTGCCGAAAGGAAGGACACTGTCCTGTTCGTCGGGAACTCAGATTATTCTTTATAGCGGAAGCGCGTCCGTTTCTTCCGCCGGAGGACTGCTGAATCTGACCGAGGGCGACCTGTTTTCCGCTGGGGATACGATAGCAAAATACCAAAGCTACCTTGTGCCGGAAAAGGGGCGGGGTGTGACATGCAGCAGCGAAAGCATCCTGTTTATCCAGGGGGAATATGAATAAAGTCTTACTATAGAAAATAGGGGTACAGCTTATGGAAATCATACATCACAGAGGCAAAGCGTTTGACGTATTGCTGGTGGCAGCCGGGACGCTGCTGATGGCAGCAGGCGTCAATATGGTCTATGAGCCGATGGAGCTGGTGACGGGAGGCTTATCTGGCCTGGCTATCGTAATCCAAAACCTGACGGCGGGGCTGACCGGCAAAGCGGGGATTCCGATTTGGCTGACCAATACCGTTTTGAACGTGCCGATTTTTCTGGCTGCCTGGTGGCTGGTCGGACGGGAATTTGTCGTAAAAACGTTGCTGGGGGCAGTAGCCTTTTCGATAGCTCTGTATGTGGTGCCGGAATATAACCTGTGCGGGGAGGACTATCTGCTGGCGACGGTATTTGGGGCAGTGCTGACCGGCAGCGGGGTTGGGCTGGTGTTTCTTGCCTCCTCGTCTACTGGTGGGACAGATATGCTGAGTGTGACATTGCATCGGTTTTTCCGGCACTATACGCTGCCGCAGGTGATGATGGTCGTAGACGGCAGCATCGTTTTGGCAGGTGCGGTTGTATTTGGAATCCGCAGTGCGCTTTATGCCGTGATAGCGGTTTATATTACGACAAAGGTCAGCGATACGATTTTAGAGGGGACGAAATTTGCCAAGCTGGTCTATATCATTTCGGATGCTTATGAAGAGATTGCCGAGGCTATTTTAACGAAGCTGCAGCGTGGCGCAACCGGGGTTGCCATCCAGGGAATGTATACCAGGCAGGATAAGCATATGCTCTTTTGTGTAGTCAATAAAAAGGAAATCGTCCAAATAAAGGAAATTGTGCGGGAAATCGACACAAAAGCCTTCGTCATTGTGAATGATGTAAGAGAAGCGGTTGGAGAGGGGTTTATAGAATATAAACAAGAAAAGAACGGGAAATTGTAGCTTTTCTCGGTAAAACTTCTTGTTTTTTATTTGATTATACAAATCTTACAAAAAGAAACTTTTTAATTTGGCGAAAAGAAATATAGTCTTACCCTTGAAATTGGTGTATAGTAAAGCTACGACTTAGAGCGAGTTTATTCCGGCAGGAGTAAATTTTGCTTATGGGTTTTTATTACACAATGAAAATATATTATTCCAGGGAGGAACATTATGGCTAGTTTAAGTTTGAAAAACATCAATAAGACCTACCCAAATGGGTTTGTAGCGGTGAAGGATTTTAATCTTGATATTGAAGATAAAGAGTTCATCATCTTCGTAGGACCATCTGGATGCGGTAAGTCTACTACACTTCGTATGATTGCAGGATTGGAAGAGATCACAGCAGGCGAGTTGTGGATCGGCGACAAGCTGGTAAACGACGTAGAGCCTAAGGATCGTGATATCGCGATGGTATTCCAGAACTACGCTTTGTATCCGCATATGTCCGTATTTGACAATATGGCATTTGGTTTGAAGCTGCGTAAGACTCCAAAGGAGCAGATCAACCAGCTAGTGCAGGAAGCAGCAAAGATTTTGGACTTGACACATTTGTTAGACCGTAAGCCGGCAGCTCTTTCCGGTGGTCAGAGACAGCGTGTGGCCATGGGTCGTGCTATTGTGCGTAACCCTAAGGTATTCCTGATGGATGAGCCGCTCTCCAACTTGGACGCAAAGCTGCGTGTGCAGATGCGTACTGAGATTTCCAAGCTGCATCAGAGACTGGAAACTACCATCATTTACGTAACACACGATCAGACAGAGGCTATGACACTGGGTACCAGAATCGTCGTTATGAAGGACGGCGTTATCCAGCAGGTAGATTCTCCGCAGAATCTGTATGAGAAGCCGCAGAATCTGTTCGTAGCAGGATTTATTGGTTCTCCGCAGATGAACTTTATTGACGCTACTGTAAAGGTAGCAGGCGATACCGCTACTCTTTCCTTTGTAGGCAATGAGATTAAGCTTCCTCCGGCAAAGTCCAAGAAGCTGACTAACTACAACGGCAAGACAGTTGTAATGGGTATTCGTCCAGAGGATATCAGTGATGACGAGATGCGTCTCTCTGCTTTCCCGGACAGCGTTATCAGCGGAACGATTCAGGTTTACGAGCTTCTGGGTGCTGAGGTTTACCTCTACTTCCCAGTAGGTGATGTAGAGTTTACAGCCAGAGTATCACCACGTACCACGGCAAGACCTGGCGATAAAGTAAAATTCTGTTTGGATACCGAAAAGATTCATATATTTGATAAAGAAACCGAGCAGATTATCAGCAACTAGTTATAATTTCCCGAATAATTTGGAGAGTACCACGGCGGTACTCTCCTTTTTTCTTTACATTTTGGAAAACTAATGATAAAATTAGAATACATATAGATCAAAACAGGGGCGAAAGGAAAAATAGAAATAAGGAGTGAAAGGAATGATATCAAATCAGATTCTCCAAAATACTCTGGAGGGATTAAAGGGGATTACCAGGATTGATTTAAGTGTCATGGATACAGAGGGCAAGGTTTTGGCGGCTACGGTTTCTAATGCAGAGGAGTATGAAAATGCAGTACTGACATTTGTGGAATCTCCGGCGGACAGCCAGGTGCTGCAGGGTTATCAGTTTTTTAAGGTATTTGACGAGCATCAGCTAGAGTATGTGATTTTGGCAAAGGGAGACAGCGAGGATGTATATATGGTCGGGAAAATTGCTTCCTTCCAGATCCAGAATCTCCTGGTGGCCTACAAGGAACGCTATGATAAGGACAATTTTATCAAAAATCTGCTGTTGGATAACCTGCTGCTGGTTGATATTTATAACAGAGCGAAGAAGCTCCATATAGATACGAACGTGCGCCGGGTGGTGTTTATCATTGAGACGAAAAACGAAAAGGATACCAATGCCCTGGAGACCGTACGGAGCCTGTTTTCCGGTAAGACGAAGGATTTTATTACAGCAGTAGATGAAAAAAATATTATTTTAGTCAAGGAATTAAAAGGCAATGAGGGCTATGAGGATTTGAGCCGGACGGCGAAGATGATTCTGGATATGCTGAATTCTGAGGCAATGTCCCGCGTGCATGTGGCGTATGGTACGATTATCAATGAAATCAAAGACGTGTCCCGTTCCTATAAGGAAGCGAAGATGGCACTAGATGTAGGTAAGATTTTCTACAGTAACCGAAACGTAGTCGCATATAATAATCTTGGGATCGGACGTCTGATCTATCAGCTGCCGATGCCGCTGTGCAAAATGTTTATCCGGGAGGTATTTGAAGGAAAATCGCCGGAGGAGTTTGACGATGAGACATTAGCGACGATCAATAAGTTTTTTGAGAACAGCCTGAACGTATCAGAAACCTCGAGACAGCTCTATATCCATCGGAATACGCTCGTGTATCGACTAGACAAGCTACAAAAGGGAACTGGTCTGGATCTGCGTATTTTTGAGGATGCGATTACCTTTAAGATTGCATTGATGGTAGTCAAATACATGAAGTATATGGAAAGCCTGGAGTATTAGACGGATAATTTTTATAAAAGGAGAAAAGAACATGCGCGATAGGCCGGAGACAGAGAGAAAAAAACAGAGAAATTTAAAAGGGGAAATGCCTGTCATTGCACTGGAGCATGTGTCAAAATCCTACCAGGCCGGGATTTCTGCGCTGCGCGATGTCAGCCTTAGGATACGGAAGGGAGAGTTTGTTTTTATCATCGGAAACAGTGGATCCGGGAAATCCACTCTTTTGAAGCTGCTGTTAAAGGAGATTGAGCCGACCGAAGGGAAAATCTTTGTAAACGGGAAAATTCTTTCCAGGCTCCATCGGCGGCAGGTGGCCAAATACCGCCGGGGGCTGGGGATGGTGTTCCAGGATTTCCGGCTGTTAAAGGATCGAACAGTATTTGAAAACGTTGCGTTTGCGCAAAGAGTGATCGAAGCGCCTGCTGCCAGTATCCGGCGGCAGGTGCCTGCCATGTTGGCCATGGTGGGACTGACGGATAAACAGAAATCGTTTCCAAGGGAGCTTTCCGGCGGAGAGCAGCAGCGGGTAGCCCTGGCCAGAGCATTGGTGAATAATCCGGTGATTTTGCTGGCGGATGAGCCGACTGGAAACCTTGATCCGAGAAATTCCTGGGAAATTATGGAGTTGCTGGAGGAGGTCAACCGAAGAGGAACAACGGTTGTTGTCGTAACGCACAACCAGGAAATTGTCGATATGATGCAAAAGCGTGTGATTACATTAAACAAAGGCATTTTAATCAGTGATGAACAAAAGGGTGGTTATTCCTATGAAAATCAAAACCTTTCTCTATAGCTTCAAGGAAGGCTTGAAAAGCATTTACCGAAACCGTTTGTTTTCCTTGGCATCGGTAGGCACGATTACGGCGTGCCTGTTTTTATTTGGCATATTTTACTTTATTTTGAGTAATTTTCAATATATTATAAAAACGGCGGAGACATCCGTCGGTATCACGGTCTTTTTTGAAGAGGGCTTGGCAGAGGAGAAAAAACAGGAGCTGGGGACGTTGATTAGCGCCAGGCCGGAGGTAGATCGAATTCATTATCTATCCCCGGAGGAGACGTGGCAGAGCTATAAGGAAAAGCATCTAAAGCCGGAGCTGGTAGAAACCTTCGGTGAGGATAATCCTCTGGAAAACAGCGATTCCTATGAGGTTTATTTAAACGACGTTTCCAGGCAGAGGACTCTCGTCAATTACATTAAAACCTTAGAGGGCATCCGACTGGTAAACAGCTCTGATATTACGGCAAGCGGCCTGGCCAGCTTTAATTCTCTGGTCGGTTATATTTCGGCAGCGATTTTAGTGATTCTCTTGGCGGTATCGGTATTTTTGATCAGCACAACGGTAGCGATGGGGATTTCCGTGCGGAAAGAGGAGATTGCGATTATGAGGCTGATTGGAGCGACGGATTATTTTATCCGAGGGCCGTTTATTGTAGAGGGTATTTTGATTGGAGCGGTCGGAGCGCTGCTGCCGATGGGGGTGCTGTACCTGATTTACGGAAGGGTGACAGAGGCGATAACGAGCCGTTTTAATACTCTGGCCAATGTACTGACCTTTCTGGACATCCATACGGTTTTTGCCCGTTTATTGCCGCTTTCGATAGGGATCGGCATCGGAATTGGGCTGGTAGGCAGCTATTTGACGGTACGAAAGCATCTGCATGTGGTGTAGAGTAAACAGTGGGACAACCGGAAACGGATCGTACAAAACGGAGGCGAAGCGATGAAAAGGAAAAGGGTTCTTGTGATGGTTTTACTCGTTCTGCTGGCACTTCTTCCGGCAGCGACTGTCCTGGCTTCCAGTATTCAGGATGCCAAGGATGAAAAATCCCGTCTGGAGGAACGGCAGAAGGAAATAGAAAAAAAGCGGAAGGATCTGGAGGCAAAAAAGCAGGATATTGTCAGCTATATCGAAGCATTGGATCAGGAATTGCGGGAAATAGAAGAAAAAATTGTCGGGCTGGAGCAGGAGATAGAGCTTGCACAAGATGAGCTGGAGCAGACGAAAATAGAGCTGGAGGAAGCAAAGGAAACCGTGTCCGATCAGTATGAAACGATGAAAAAACGGATCAAATATATGTACGAAAACGGAACCTCAGGCTATATGGAAATCTTTTTAAATGCAGAGAGCATTGCAGATTTGTTAAATCAGGCGGAGTACGTATCCA
>CASCWU010000113.1 GCA_949155905.1 uncultured Lachnospiraceae bacterium | reverse complement strand
CAAAGAGACGCATCAAGATTTCCTCCCGGGGCGATTCCGTTCCGAGGCTGTTTTGCTTTATTTTTTTCTTGTATAATTTTTTTAAAATCCGTCCATACTATCAAACAGCAAGAAATAGCTTATTGTAGATTGGAGGGTTATGTATGAAGGTACTGGATTATATCGCCCTGGTTTTGGTAGTCGTAGGAGCGGTCAACTGGGGACTGATTGGTTTCTTTCAATTTGATCTGGTCAGAGTCCTCTTTGGAGATATGTCCATACTGTCTCGGATCGTCTATGGGCTGGTTGGGCTCGCCGGCCTGTATGCGCTGACGTATTTCGGACGGATTGGCCGCAATGAAGTGTCATAAATACCAGAAGGCCGGCAGGTGGCAGCACTTCCACCTGTCGGCCTCTTTGGTACAGGCTCCCCCAAAAAGGGCTCCTATAATGCAACCATAACACACTCTGCCAGAGATTCCGGCAGCTCGTCCTTGCTCATGGAAACACTTAACATAAAATCGACATGGAAGGTTTCCGAAAGTACCTTTAGCTTCTGGACAACCGGTTCCATCGTCTCTGGCGTAATGCAGGCAACCTTTAGGAAGCTATCTAAGAACACGACCTCCAAATCATGATCCTGTGAGATAATCCCACAAAGGAATCCAAGAAACTCGCTGGAATTCTCCACCATGAAATCCTTGACATTGATAAGACGGATCTTGTTGTTTAACTCATACATATGCTTGTTGCTCTTGTCTAAGTATACGACGCTTCCCTTAGACTCCGCCAACACCCCATTTGCCTTGTCAAGCAGGATTTTTGTCTTACCCTTTCCTTTTTCGCCTACAATAATATGTACCATAATGACCTCCTCCTTCTGCGTGTGCCTACACGACATCATTTCTAAAAATTTGATAAATCTATTATAGCTCATTCTATGAAAAAAAACAACCTTTTTCCATGCTCTTTCCTGATAATTACAGCCTGTCCATCCGATTAAGGCTCTGCTGGAGTAATCGCCTGGAACAAAACTCCTAAATCCGCATATAATTCCTGCGGATTCTCCGCCCTTAGAACAGAGAGAATATAGCCGTTCTTCTCCAAATCCTCGCAATAAAGCATCAGACAAGAACCAGCCTGATTGGTCGTCCCGCTTTTCCCTCCCAGCACGGAAAAAAAGGACGGAGTAGACACGGCTCCGGTCAGATATTGATTTGTTGACGTCACTGTTTTAGAGACCGGATCTCCGGCGGCGTTTTGATAGTGCAGCTCATATTGCGCGTTTAAAACAATCGCACGAAAATCCTCATTTTTTAACAGCTCATGAAAAATCAAATAAATATCGTAAAGAGTCGTATAATGATCGTCGGAATGAAGCCCGTGAGAATTGGAAAAATGGCTTTGGGTAGCGCCCAATTCCTTTGCCTTCTGGTTCATCTGAACGACAAATTCCTCCTCTGTTCCGCTGACTGCCATTGCCAGCGCTTTGGCGGCATCGTTTGCAGAAGGAATCAGAGCGGCATACAGCAGCTCATGGATGGTAATCACATCACCCGCCGCCAGGCCGCATTTTTTTGCATAAATATCCGGCAATTCGGTAGCCTCCACCGGAATGGTATATTCCCGCTCCAGATTGTCCTCCAAAGCATAGACAACATAAGCTGTCATCAGTTTGGTTAAGCTGGCTGGATACAGGCGATCAAACACATGCTCCTGATAGAGCAGCGTATTATTGTCATTTTGAACGGCCAGTACCGCCCCGGCATCCAATTCCTTGGATAATGTCAGATTTCCGGTATCCTGCTCAGAAATCACACAAAGACCGTCTCCCATTAAAGGAAGGATGTCCGGGGCGGCTGTCCCGGTCGGCTGGTAGAGCGTTGGGGTGAAGTTCGATTCATAAGGTAAAAACATGGGAGAGGAAGAACCGCAGCCAGACAACAAACAAATACCAAGCAGACCCACACAGCACCCTATTAGTTTTTTTCTCAAGTGTTTCATGAAGTCTCTCCTTTTATCGTAAGTCAGAAACCGCTGTAGGCGTATTGCGGAACAGCTCCCTCCAGTCCATATCGCCCCGATCCAGAGAACGAATCAAAAGCTCTGCAGTCGCCAGGTTGGTTGCCAGCGGAATATCGTGAGTGTCACATAGCCTTACGACGTTGTTGACATCCGGCTCGTGGCGTTTTGGGAAATACGGATCACGCAGGAAAATCACCAGATCCAATTCATTATGCTCAATCTGCGCTCCTAGCTGCTGTTCCCCTCCCAGATGCCCGGCCAGATGCTTGTGAATGTTCAGGTTTGTCACTTCTTCAATCAGTCTCCCTGTCGTCCCGGTTGCATACAATTCATGCTTGATTAAAATGCCCCGATATGCGATGCAGAAATTCTGCATCAGCTGCTTTTTTGCATCATGTGCAATCAAACCTATCGTCATTGCACACTCACCCCCTTGAATTTGTTTTTTGTAAACCCACATTTAATACTAATCCAACTGCAATCATACTGCTCAACAGGGAACTTAATCCAAAGCTTAAAAACGGAAGTGGAAGCCCGGTATTCGGTAATAAAGAGGTCGCTACACCGATATTGGCAAAGACTTGAAACATCAGCATCCCCGATACGCCATAGCAAATCATCCGTCCATTATAATCCGCTGCTCTTCTTGCAATCCGGATACAACGCAAGATCACAAGAGCAAAGAGAAAGATTACCACACATCCACCTAAAAATCCAAACTCCTCCCCTACTACGGAAAAAATAAAATCACTTTCATTGACGGGCAGAATACTGTAACGGCGATATTCCTCTGCATTGCTCATTAAAAACTTCCCGTACAGCTCCCCGGAGGCAATGGACTGTCTCGCCATATTTTGCTGGTACATCCCGGAGCCTGCATACTGATCCGGATTTAAAAAGCTGATGATCCGGTTTCTCTGCGTAACACTGAGCAGCTTTTGAAACGGCTGCTGAATGTACCAAAACAGCACGATAACAGAAGGTATGCCAGCGGCCACAGTTGGTATAATAATCTTCATGCTCAGGCCGGCCATAAACATCATAACAACATAGATAAACACCATAACGAGGCTAGAGGACAAGTCCGGCTGCATCATAATAAACAGCGTCGGAATCCCCATAATGACGCCGGAGAGCAGAAATACATACCATTTGTCAAGCTTCTTCTGCACCTTTGTCAAAAAAGCGGCCATCACCAGAATCATAATGATTTTTACCAGCTCAGAGGGCTGTATTTCTGTAACGCCGACATTTAACCAACGGTAGGCAATCGTATCATGGTTGACACCGAGACTGGTAAAGCGCACTGCAGCCAGCATACCGATTGCCACGATGTAATAGAGAATGACAAATTTACAGATAAAATGGTAATCCAGAATCACCAGGAATACCACGACGCCCAGTCCCAGAAGAATTCCCATCACCTGATGCCGGAACATCGACGCTCCGTCGGTCTTTTCGATACAGAAGGCTCCGATGCTGCACAAAAGCAGGACTGCGAACAGCAGCACCGCATCAAAGCGTTTCCAGTCATACCGCTTCCAGTTAAACATATATTACGCCTCATCCTTACAAAATCAAAGTTTTTTTGTCTTTACCTCCCGGATCGGAATATTGGCATACAGGGCAGGAACTGTCCCGTTATTTCCTTCCGATTCGGTCTGTGTGATTTTGATATCCAGCCCGTCTATGTCGATCTCGACATATTTGGAAATTACCTGGATAATATCATTTTTCATCTGCTCCATAATTTCCGGCGAGCAGTTGGCACGATCCGAAACAAGAACGAGCTTTAAACGATCCTTAGCTACATTTCCAGAAGATTTTTTCCGGAAGAAATCTGATAAATTCATGTTGATACCCCCTGCCCGTGTGTACGGTTAATTTTTCTTAAACAGGCTGCTCAGTCTCTGAAGCAATCCGCTCTTGCCTTCTAGATCTAACAGGGGAACCTCTTCTCCTAAAATACGATGGCAGATGTTCATAAAAGCCTTGCCTGCCATGCAGTCAGAGCCTACTAACGGCTCTCCCTGATTGGTGGAAATGACAATTTGTTCGTCATCCGGCACAACGCCGATCAAATCGACCGCCAAAATTTCCACTACATCATCGCTTGACATCATATCCCCGCGCTTTACCATATCCATCCGCAGCCGATTGACGACTAAATGCGTCCGCTTCATTTCATTGGCCTCTAACAGACCAATGATCCGGTCGGCATCCCGGATAGCCGCTACCTCAGGAGTTGTTACGACCAATGCCCGATCCGCGCCTGCAATCGCATTTTTAAAACCCTGTTCGATACCAGCCGGGCAGTCCAGCAATATGTAGTCAAACTCCCCTTTGAGATCATCTGCCAGCATCTTCATCTGTTCCGGCGTAACGGCATCCTTATCCCTTGTCTGAGCGCTCGGCAGCAGATAGAGATTCGGATAACGCTTGTCCTTAATGAGCGCCTGCTTAATCCGGCAGTTTCCCTCAATCACATCAACCAGGTTATAGACGATACGGTTTTCTAAGCCCATGACAACATCTAGGTTCCGCAGTCCGATATCAGTATCAATCAAAACGACCTTCTTATCCAGCTTGGCAAGTCCGGTCCCTACATTCGCGGTCGTCGTCGTCTTTCCGACACCGCCTTTCCCAGATGTTACTACAATTACTTCACCCATATTTTTTCCTCCATTGATTCCATGTCTCTCCCGATAAGGAGAGACGGATAAAACTATAGTACTATATTATAATTATATGAAACGAAATACAAGCACATTTTTCGGATTTTTCAAAAAAATTTAGAAATTCAGGTTTCCTATTACATTTTTGTCTATCGTTTCAATATAAATATTGCCGCCCTCCACAAAAGCAATCTGCGACTCCTGTCCGGCTCCCGGCTCCGGATCGTCCGGCGCCCTGGCAATAATATCTCCAATTCGGATTTGCATCGGCTTCATCTGAAGCGCCAATACAAACGCATTTTCATTGCCGGAGGCTCCCGCCGCTGCTGTTCCCTTTAATGCTCCGATCACGATGATATTTCCTTTGGAGATTACCTTTGCTCCCGGATTGACGTCCCCTAAAATCACGACACTTGTCTCAAATTCCAGCACCTGGCCGGAACGAAGGTTTCCTTTGTAGAATTGTCCGGTTTTAGAATCTAGCTCCATCAGCTTTTCGGAAAGCTTCCGGTGAAACTGCTCTTCCCTAACCGGGTCCTTATCGACTAAACAGGCCACATGCAGGCTGGAATTTAAAGCAATAACATCTAATAGCTCCCGCTCCTCCTGCTCGGAAAGCTTCCTACCCTCAAAGCTCATGGCAATCGTAGCATCTCCTAAAAATTTAGCAGATTCCCGGAATTTTGCCGCTACCAGCTTTTTCAGCTCCGGAAACTCCGGCTCCGGACTCATCACTACCATAATACCGAATTGATTCGCTTTTATGACAACTGCCGACTGACTCATATCTGTCACTGTTACTCCTTTCTTCTTTCTTTTTAATTTGTAACCCTAGTGGAATACGAAGCATTGTCTGCATCGACCTTGCTTTCCATGACTTCCTCCAAATCTCTGGAGCCATAATAATAATGATAAAAGTCGGAAGCCGCCTTGGTTGCGTTCGTTGATGTATACGCATACGGGATAACAACCGTCAGGGTAATCTCCGGATCCTCATACGGGGCATAGGAGGTAAACAGCGCATGATTGCCTCGCTGCGTCACGATCTGAGCCGTTCCGGTCTTTCCGGCAACCGTTACCTTTAAATCCTCAAACAGATCCAAATAAGAACTGTCCTCTCCGTTTAACGCCAGATACATTCCTTCGTTTATGACCTTCCAGGTATTGTCCTGCAGCGAAACCTTTTTAGGCTTTTTCTTTCCTGCTACAGAAACGGTATTTTCTACCTCCTCACCATCTACGCTGACAATCCGGTCAATCAAGGTCAGATACCGGCAGGTGCCACCGTTGGCCACCGTAGAAATATACCGAGCAATCTGCGCTGGAGTAAAGGCGTATCTGGCCTGTCCGATAGAGGAACGGATAGAGTCCGTATTGGAAATATCCGGCTCATATTCGTATAGCTCAATCCCGGTAGTTTCCCCTTCTTCAAATCCAAATAAGGCTGCATACTGATTTAGCTTCGTTAAGCCTCTGCCGGAATTGTAATTACCGGCTCCGGTCAGGCTAAGCCGGTACGCCGTCTCGTAAAAATAACAGTTACATGAAACCTCGATAGCATGGCGGGCATCGACATCTCCATGCGAACGCTTGCTCCAGCACGTGACTGGAGTTCCTACCTTTTCAAAGGTGACATCATCGTGAATCGTTTCGTATTCGCCGACCACGCCCTCCTCTAAGGCTGCTACAGCGGAAATCGGCTTAAAGGTAGAACCAGGCGCCGTTTTTTGCTGAAGCGGACGGTTGATCATCGGCAGGGACAAATCGTTCATCAAAACATTGTAATACTCTGCATCGATCCGGTTTGCCAGCTTCGTGTTGTCATAGCTTGGATATGTCACCAGGGCTCTGACTACTCCGGTATCCGGATCCGTAACGACCAAGGAACCCGAGCAAGGGTCTAAGGCCAGCTGTGCTGGGGTAATTTCCAGATTTTTAATTTTATCCCGGATAAACTGATAAGCGGAAAGCGTTCCGTTTTCTAGGGCAGCCCGATCCTTTTTGTTTTTCTTGATAATCTTCTGATCGTAAAGAAGCAGACAGATATCCCGTCCCGAAAGCTGATAGGAATAAACTAACGTGCTGTAAATCATCTTATGAAAGGCACTATCTTCTACGATTTCAGAAAAGACGCGATCCAACAAAAGCTGATAAAGTTCCGCCGTATCGTAGTACGAATCTCCGATATCTAACAAATCCAGATTGACCCAGTTCATCGAAATCGCATACTGTAAAAACTGGCTTAAACTGATGCCGTTCGCCTGGTATTGCTGGTACGTCGAATCCTTTTCATCGACAGCAGAGGCCATCAGCAAATCGGCCTGCAGCAGATAGTCATATACATAGGTTAAATAATCCTGCATTTCAGCAGAGGCCTGCGTATACGTAACCGTGCTGTCCGTCTTTAGCAGTCCCTTTAAACCCTTTAAAATAGAAGACTCCTTCGTCTGATAAAGGGCATACACAGACTTTTCCAAATCCGTCGCCTTTTTGGACTGAAAATGTGTCACGTCAATGATATTGTTGTTAATCAGCGCATAGTATACATCATAAATCGGAATGTTCAAATCCGAAGCCGTCGTTTCCTTGGTATTCCCGGCAGTTGCCGAATTCTTGATCCGGGAGAGCAAAATAGCCGCAATGTTTTTTTCCAAGATATGATATCCGGCCTTTTGCAGCTCACTGTCAATCGTCAGATACAAATCACTGCCGGCTACCGGATCGGACTGCTTTTCAATAGAAACCACCCGGTAAGAGGAATTTAAGGAAACCTCCTCTCCTCCCTTCACACCCCTAAGCTGTTCCTCAAAGGCACGCTCTAAGCCAGTTTTGCCAATCTGATCGGTGACGCTGTAATACTGCTTTTCGTCATTTTCTAAATCTGCTTCATTGACCATCCCGGTATATCCTAAAATATGGGCAAAATATACACTATCGTTGTATACCCGGTGGGTTTCCGGCACAATCGCCACGCCAGGAAGATCCGGCGAGTTTTCCTTGATAGCGGCCACTGTCCGGTCGTCTACGTCCGTCGCGATGGAAATCGGCAGATATTTGGCATACGTGTTCATAAACATCGCATACCGGATATTCATAATTTTTAACGTCTCCTCGACGGAATATTCATCGGAAATCCCAAACATGTACGTTCCCTGGCGCAGATGCTCATATACCTCCTGTGCGGTTGCATTCCGCTCCTCCTCCGTCAGATCCTCGACCGATTTCTGGGCATAGGCATTTTTCTTAAAGCGAAGCTCGGCATTGTCACTGACGGTAAACTGCAGATTGCCCTTTTTGTCCTGCCTGATATAAAACTCCGTAGCAAGGCTGGCGCCGTTTTCCTCAAGGATCTGAATCAGACGGTGAAGCATTGCGTTCCGGTCATCGTTGTTGTCATAAGCGCCTACGTCCTCTAAGGTGACGGTATAGGACAACTCATTGTAGGCTAAAAGAACCCCGTTGCAGTCATAAATATTTCCTCTGGTGGCTTTGATTTCCCGTTCTCTTTTGGATTCCTTTTCATTTTCTGCCACGATCTCCTCCTGCTCCATGATCTGCAGTTCAAAAATACGGTAGACCAGCGCGGAAAACAAGACCACGTAGACGAGTAACAGCGGCAGTATCCGGGACTTGATAATGTTTTTGATATAGTCTAATACGATATCAAACAAACGCTTATGCCTCCTCCTGATTCTTTGGCTCCAGCTTTTGGAGCAGTTTATGTAGCAGACGGTAAATAAAAATCGAAAGCACTACCGTATAAAGCAGCTCCGGCAGAATAATCGTCCTGAGATAGAAAAAAAGATGGAGCCGGTTACGCAGCAGAAAGCCCAGAACATAGATCATAAAATTATATAAAAAATCACTGACTGCCACCAAAAACAACGGGATCGTCGTATCATCGTAATAATAGATTTTATGGGCAAAGCCTAACAGATACCCAATGATCATATAGATCAGAGCATACAGTCCAATCAGATCTCCCTCTACCAAATCAATGAAAAGCCCAGTACAAAATCCGGTTGCCAGGCCGCTCAGCTTTCCATACCGGTACGATACCGCCACCAGCAGGATCATCAGCAGATTCGGTGCAACGCCCGCGATCTGAATCCCCTGCAGTAGCGTCGTTTGCAGCAGGTAGCAAAGAAAGATCAGCACAAAAATCCCTGCCCAACGTTTCATGGGTTCCCCTCCTCTAACGGTTCCTTTTCCTGCGTGATGATTAACACCATATCCAGTCTGGAAAAATCAACAGCAGGGGTCAGGCACCCGGACTTTGTCATATTAGAAGGATCCATCGTCAGGTTGCTTAAATATCCAATCAAAATGCCGGGATGATATTTACTGCTCAAATAGGACGTAACGATCTCATAGCCGTCCTTTACCTCTGCATCCCGGTTAATGTCCTCTACCTCAATAAAGCCATCCTCTAACAGCTCCAGATTCCCCTTTACCATGCAGGTATCAGAGGATTTTAAAAACATCCCGCTGACATAGGTGGAATCATCAATAATCGAACGGACTCTGGCCCAGTTTTTCCCGACCTCCGTCACAATCCCCACTAAGCCATTTCCTGCCATCACGTTCATATCGACTGCAATCCCGTCCTCGCTTCCTTTGTCGATTCGGAAATTGCTGTACCAGTTGTTGCTGTCATTGGCTATTACCCTGGCCGCTACCTTAGGATAATCGGCATAGTTTTGATCCAGGTCATAGAGCTTGCGGAAATTGTCCAGTTCATACCGGTTCTGAAGCAGGATTTTATTTTCATAATCCAGAGTATACAGCTCTTCCTTTAAACGGTTGTTTTCCTCAAGCAGCTCATCGACGCTGGCAAAGCGTTCGATCCGATCCGAAATCCAGCTGCCCGCCCGGTTGATCCCAACCTGCATCGGAGTAATGACATTCCCTGCCGCCGCTTTGATAGGAGCCATTTTTTCCTTGTACCGAAAGGAAAAGAAAATCAAAAGGCAGCAGAGAATAATGCCTGC
This sequence comes from uncultured Lachnospiraceae bacterium, assembly GCA_949155905.1. GTDB lineage: Bacteria > Bacillota > Clostridia > Lachnospirales > Lachnospiraceae > MGBC131033. The sequence continues at coordinate 512 of CASCWU010000113.1, read as the reverse complement.
GATCAGTACAATTTTAGGCTCTATGGAGATATTTGTCCGTTTACGCATGCAACAATCCTTTCTTATTTTTCATCCTTTGCCATCAGGGAAAAATTAGCCTGCTGGTAAGCATAGGAAAGCGTGTCGATCTGGTTGTTTTCCATGATAGCGCCAAGTCCCTTTACTACCATGTTTTCCGGATCGTCCATAATATTGATCTTTAAATTCGTTTCCCGGTGGAACAGATCGGCCAGATGACCGATATTGGCCGAGCCGCCCGTCACATACACCCCGGCATCCATGATATCCGAAGAGATCTCCGGAGGCGTCCGCTCTAAAATGATCCGCACGGCGTCTACAATGGTATGCAGGTTTTCCTGAATTGCCTCGTATACCATATCCGAGCTGACCTCTACCTCCTTTGGCAGTCCTGTGACAACGTCCCGTCCCCGCACCATTTTCGTTACGGTTTCCGACGGAACCGCACTGGCAATTTCCTTTTTGACTGTCTCGGCGGTCTTATCCCCGATGTG
>CASCWU010000112.1 GCA_949155905.1 uncultured Lachnospiraceae bacterium | reverse complement strand
CCGAGTATGACAACGAACTGTTAGAGCGTTACGAGGCGGCACAGCTTACCGTACAGGAAAAGGAAGCCTCGATTGAGGAACAGATAGAGCATTTGGAGCTGCTTTCGGCAGAGGCAAAACTAGAAAAGGAGGCCAATGAGCAGTTGGCGGCAGACAAGGCCGAGCAGGTGGAACAATATAATGCAATGATTGATGAAGCAGGCGATCAGATTAATCAATATGAGGCAGCGATAGCCAAACAGGATGACCTGATCGATCAGTTGATTGAAGAGGAGCGAAAGCGCCAGGAGGAAGAGGAACGCCGCCGAAGGGAAGAGGAGGAACGGAAGCGTCAGGAGGAGGAGCGCCGCCGCCAGGAAGAAGAGCAAAGACAGCAGCAGAACCAGCAGAATCAAAACCAGGGCAGCAGTTCTAATACAGGTAATACAAACAATGGTTCGGGGAATAATGGAGGCAGTGGAAATGCAAATGCCAATGGGCAGGCACTCTTAAATGGCGGACTAATATGGCCGTTGCCGTCAAGCACCCGGATTACCTCTGGATTTGGCGGCAGGGAAGAGGTGATGCAGGGCTCCGGAACCTTTCATTCCGGAGTGGATATTGGAACACCGGCAGGAAATAACATTCTTGCTTCGGCCTCCGGGACTGTGGTAGCTGCTACGTACCATTGGTCCATGGGAAATTATGTATTAATTGACCATGGCAGCGGAATTTACACGGTTTATATGCACAGCTCGAAGCTTCTCGTTTCTGCAGGAGATTATGTCAATCAGGGAGATGTCATTGCACTGGTGGGCTCTACCGGACTGTCTACCGCGCCGCATCTGCACTTTGGCCTGAAAATAAACGGAAGCTATGTAAATCCTTTGAATTATGTGAGTTATTAACGAAAATGTGACAGGAAGGAAGTCGGATTAGGATGAAGGGAAATAAGAAATTTTTAGTCGGATTAGGAGCTGGGATTGCTCTGACGCTATTGGTTTGCCTCGGAGTGTTGTTTGTGCATCAGAGTATAGAGCTGTCGAAGCAGCTTGGGCAGGGGCAGGGGCAGGTATTGGGCAATTCAACCGGACAGGAAAAGGACTCTGGGGATCGGGCTAGCTGGGAGGATCACCAGACCGGACTGCAGGGAGATTTGAATTGGGATACAATAGGCTATAAAATGGAGCTGCTTGAGGGTCTGCTTGAGTCCTATTATCTCAATGATTTTTCTGCGGAGGATATAGAGGACGGCGTATACAAGGGACTGGTTGCCAGCCTGGGCGATCCGTATACGGTTTATTATACGGCCGAGGAATATGCCAAATTTATGGAATCGACATCGGGAACCTACTGTGGGATTGGCGTGATGGTAAGCCAAAATGTCCAGACCGGAATCATTACGGTAGTACGAGCCTTTACCAATGGCTCCAGCTATGAGGAGGGTATTCTGCCAGGGGACATTATTTATAAGGTAGAGGACGAGGAAGTGACCGGTATAGATTTGAATTCTGTTGTTTCCCGTATCAAAGGAGAAGAAGGAACGTTTGTCAACGTCACAGTAGTGCGGGAGGGCGAAAGCGATTATCTGGAATTTCGCCTGGAGCGCCGTCAAATCGAGGTAGACACCATTGAATATGAAATGCTTAAAGATAAGATTGGCTATATTATGATTACCGAATTTGATGAGGTGACGGCCGATCAGTTCCGCGCTGCGTTAGAGGATTTGGAAAAGCAGGGGATGAAAGGGCTGATTATAGATGTAAGAGATAATCCGGGCGGCCTGCTCGATAAAGTGTGCGATATGTTAGATCGGCTGCTGCCGGAGGGTCTGATCGTTTATACCGAAAATAAATATGGAGAGCGGAGTGAGCAATATTCCACGGATAAGGAATCCTTTGATAAGCCTTTGGTGGTGTTGGTCAACGGCAACAGCGCCAGTGCATCCGAGATTTTTGCCGGGGCAATCCAGGATTACGGAATCGGTACGATTTTAGGTACGCAGACCTTTGGAAAGGGCATCGTTCAGACGATTTTACCGTTAAACGACGGAACGGCAATGAAGGTGACAATTTCCAAATATTTTACTCCAAAGGGAACCAATATCCACGGCGTCGGCATTACCCCGGACGTAGAACTGGATCTGGAGGAGGAGCTGAAAAAAGAAGCCGTAGTGCCTAAGGAAAAGGATAATCAGCTACAGGAAGCGGTGAAGCTGATAAAAAAGGAGCTGGGAGCGCAGTAAATCAGGGAGAAGAGGATAGTTATCTGCTATCGAGTATGAAATATGGGGCATAAAAAGGGCGTCGTCTGTCGGAAAGGCAGGTGATGCTTTTTTGTATCATAGGAAAGTTCTCCTGGGCAAAGGTGTATCAATGTAATCGTACATTTGTACGAGTGAAAGACATTGATCTTTTCCGGAATATCAAAAAAGGCAGGCAGGAGAAAAATAAAACAAATGTTTGCTTTTGTATGGACAAATAGAGGGCAATATGTTATAATCAAGTTCAACTTTATTTCTTAGATTGGTCTGTAGTGTTGATTATTTTCCTATTGTTCAGAAAATGGGATTATGGATGAAATAACACTAGGCGGACGGGGGGAGTTTGTGACCTGGATTCGTGTAATTAAAAAAGTTCGCCTATAGGCTAATTTTCAAATGAAAATCGACACGAATTTTATGGTTCATAGTAGTCGAAGTAATTCTGTGAAAGAGAGGTTTTCCTATGTCAGATAAGAGAGAAAATTCGCAATCCGCTGACAAAAGCAGCCCAAAGGACGGGCATACTTTTCAATTACATGCTCCCTACAAGCCTACCGGCGACCAGCCGGAAGCAATCGCTGCTCTCGTAAAGGGCTTTCAGGAAGGCAATCAGTTCCAGACACTGCTGGGCGTAACGGGTTCCGGCAAGACGTTTACCATGGCAAATGTCATCCAGGAGCTGAATCTGCCGACCTTAATCATCGCTCATAATAAGACGTTGGCGGCACAGCTATATGGGGAATTTAAGGAGTTTTTTCCAGAGAATGCCGTAGAATATTTTGTCTCCTATTATGATTATTACCAGCCGGAGGCCTATGTGCCTTCTACGGATACCTATATTGAGAAGGATTCGGCGATCAACGATGAGATTGATAAGCTGCGCCATTCGGCCACAGCCGCCTTGACCGAGCGGAGGGACGTTATTATTGTGGCGAGTGTATCCTGTATCTATGGATTAGGAGATCCGATTGATTATCAGGAAATGACCGTTTCTGTCCGTCCGGGGCAGAGAAAGGATCGGGATGAGGTGTTGCGGAAGCTGGTGGATATCCAGTATACACGGAATGATATGGATTTTAAACGTGGTACGTTCCGTGTGCGGGGAGACGTAGTGGAAATTTATCCGGTTTCTTATACAGATAAGGCGGTGCGGATCGAATTTTTCGGAGATGAAATAGAACGGATTACGGAAATCGATCCCCTGACAGGAGAGGTAAAATGTACGTTAGAGCATGTCGTAGTGTTCCCGGCCTCCCATTATGTCGTTTCACCGGAGAAAATGGAAAAGGCGCTGGTAGATATTGAGGAGGAGCTAGAGGAAAGGGTGCGTTATTTCCGGCAGGAGGACAAGCTGTTGGAGGCGCAGCGGATTTCGGAACGGACGAATTTTGATATTGAGATGATGCGTGAAACCGGGTTTTGCTCCGGCATTGAAAATTATTCCAGACATCTTGCAGGCTTGGCGCCGGGCAGCACGCCGAATACGTTGATGGACTATTTTCCAGAGGAGTTTTTGATTATTGTAGATGAATCACATATTACGATACCGCAGGTACGAGGGATGTTTTCCGGCGACCGTTCCAGAAAGCAAACCTTGGTTAATTACGGCTTTCGTCTGCCTTCGGCACTGGATAACCGTCCCCTAAATTTTGACGAGTTTGAAAGTAAAATCGACCGAATGATGTTTGTTTCTGCGACGCCATCGGTTTATGAGGAGCAGCATGAGCTGCTGCGGACAGAGCAGGTGATTCGGCCGACTGGTCTGCTCGACCCGGAGGTCAGTGTCCGTCCGGTGGCGGGGCAGATTGACGACTTAGTAGCAGAGGTTAAAAAGGAGACGGAAAAGAAAAACAAAGTTCTGGTGACAACCTTAACCAAACGTATGGCAGAGGATTTGACCGATTATATGCGGGAGTTGGGGATTCGCGTAAAATACCTTCATTCCGATATTGATACGCTGGAGCGGGCAGAAATCATCCGGGATATGCGGATGGATGTATTTGATGTATTAGTAGGGATTAACCTGCTGCGAGAGGGTCTGGATATCCCGGAGATTACACTGGTGGCGATTTTAGATGCAGACAAGGAGGGATTTCTCCGTTCAGAGACCTCTTTGATTCAGACGATTGGACGAGCTGCAAGAAATTCGGAGGGGCATGTGGTGATGTATGCAGATCGCATTACAGAGTCGATGGAACGTGCCATCGGAGAAACGAACCGCCGCCGTCAGATTCAGATGGCGTACAACGAGGAGCATGGCATTACCCCAACGACCATTCAAAAAAAGGTACGAGATCTTATCAGCATTTCCAAAAAGGCGGAAAAAGGAGCCTATGGCATTACAAAGGATGCCGAGTCCATGGATGCGAAGGAGCTGTCTGCCCTGATTACCAAGCTGTCCCAAAAGATGAATACCGCAGCAGTCGAACTGAATTTCGAGCTGGCAGCAGAGTTGCGCGACCAGATTTTCGAGCTGAAAAAGCAGCTTCATGACCTGCAGGGCGGAAAATAAAAAATGGAACTGAAAAACAGCAGAAAACCAGGGAGAAGGCAGCTTCCGTGCTGGATGTGTCTTTTTACAGCCAGGACGGAAGCTATGGGAAAAGCCTTAGGACTGGTTTTCTGCGGAACTTAAAACAGTATGATATCAGATAAGAGGCAGCACGTATGTGGGACGTGTGGCTTTGCGGCCAACATACGTGCTAAGGAAAAGTCTCTTATCTGATATCATACGGGACTTAAAATAGAAAGGAAAAATAAGATGTCGGAAAAGCATTATATTAAGATACGGGGAGCGAAGGAGCATAACTTAAAGGGCTTAAACGTGGACATTCCACGGGACGAGTTTGTAGTATTGACCGGGCTGTCCGGTTCCGGAAAATCCTCCCTGGCGTTTGACACGATTTATGCAGAGGGGCAGAGGCGCTATATGGAGTCGCTTTCCTCTTATGCAAGGCAGTTTTTAGGGCAGATGGAGAAACCGAATGTAGAGAGCATTGAAGGACTGTCTCCGGCGATTTCTATCGATCAGAAATCGACAAACCGGAATCCGCGTTCCACGGTCGGAACCGTGACGGAAATTTATGATTATCTTCGTTTGCTCTATGCCCGGATTGGAATTCCGCATTGTCCGAACTGCGGCAGGGAAATCCACAAGCAGTCTGTGGATCAGATGGTAGACGAGGTGATGAAGCTGCCGGAGGGAACACGAATACAGCTAATGGCGCCTGTAGTGCGGGGACGCAAGGGGGAGCATACTAAAATTTTTGAACAGGCAAAGCGAAGCGGTTATGTGCGGGTGCGAGTAGACGGAAGCCTGTATGAACTGTCCGAGGAGATTAAGCTGGAAAAGAATAAAAAACATAACATTGAAATTGTCATTGACCGTTTGGTAGTAAGAGAAGGAATCGAGAAGCGTCTGGCGGATTCGATAGAAAGTACGATGAAGCTGACAGACGGACTGTTAGTGGTCGATGTGATCGACGGAGAGACGATGAATTTCAGTCAGAGCTTTTCCTGTCCGGATTGCGGTATCAGCCTGGATGAGTTGGAGCCAAGGACATTTTCGTTTAACAATCCGTTTGGTGCCTGCCCGGAATGTTATGGTATCGGCTATAAAATGGAGTTTGACGAGGATCTGATGATTCCGGACAAAAGCCGGAGCCTGAACGGAGGAGCGATTGCCGTGCTGGGCTGGCAGTCTGCCGGAGATAAGGGAAGCTACACACATTGTACGTTGGAGGCGTTGGCAAAGGAGTATCAATTCAGCTTGGACATGCCCTATCAGGATTTGCCGGCAGAAATCCGTCATATGCTGATTTATGGGACAGACGGACGGGTAGTCAAGGTACATTATAAGGGACAAAGAGGCACGGGAGTTTATGATGTGGCGTTTGAAGGGCTGATCCGCAACGTAGAGCGCCGTTACCGGGAGACAGGTTCTGATTCCTCTAAGCAGGAGTATGAAACCTTTATGCGGACGACTCCCTGCGCTTGTTGTAAGGGAAAGCGATTAAAAAAGGAGTCTTTGGCGGTTACAGTAGGAGAGAGAAACATCGCAGATATTACGGAAATGTCGATTTTAACTCTGCGGAATTTTATGACGGCATTGGAGCTGACACCGACTCAGGCAAAAATCGGGGAAATGATTTTAAAGGAAATCCGTGCCAGATTGGGGTTTTTAGTGGATGTAGGATTGGATTATCTGACCTTGGCCAGAGCGACAGCCAGCCTGTCAGGCGGAGAAGCACAGCGTATCCGTCTGGCGACACAGATCGGTTCCGGTCTGGTGGGAGTGGCTTATATTTTGGATGAGCCAAGCATTGGCCTGCATCAGAGGGACAACGACAAGCTGCTCCGTACATTAAAAAATCTAAAGGATTTGGGGAATACCCTGATTGTGGTAGAGCATGACGAGGATACGATGTATGCGGCGGATTGTATCGTAGATATCGGCCCGGGAGCCGGTTCTCATGGCGGAGAGGTCATAGCGATTGGTACGGCAGAGGAAATCAAGCAGAATCCGGCGTCGGTTACCGGAGCATATTTAAGCGGACGTCTGCAGATTCCGGTGCCTAAGGAGCGCCGTCAGCCGACCGGGTTTCTGACGATCAAAGGGGCAGCAGAAAACAATCTGAAAAAAATAGATGTCGAAATACCGTTAGGCGTGATGACCTGTGTCACAGGGGTGTCTGGATCTGGGAAAAGCTCCCTAATCAATGAAATTTTATACAAGCGTTTAGCAAGAGATTTGAACCGGGCGAGGACAATACCAGGGAAGCATACGGATATTTTAGGGATTGACCAGCTCGATAAGGTCATTGCGATTGATCAGTCTCCAATCGGGCGAACCCCACGTTCTAATCCGGCAACCTATACCGGAGTATTCGATCAGATTCGAGACTTGTTTGCCTCGACCCCGGACGCTAAGGCAAAGGGCTATCTAAAGGGACGTTTTAGCTTTAATGTGAAAGGGGGCCGCTGCGAAGCTTGTGCCGGGGATGGTATCTTAAAAATCGAGATGAATTTTCTGCCAGATGTCTATGTACCATGTGAGGTGTGCGGCGGAAAGCGTTACAACCGGGAGACATTGGACGTTCATTACAAGGGGAAAAGCATTTATGACGTGTTGGATATGACGGTGGAGGAGGCGCTCGGCTTTTTTGAAAATCTGCCGTCTATCCGCAGAAAAATCGAAACACTTTACGACGTAGGACTGGGTTATGTCAAGCTGGGGCAGCCTTCCACACAGCTTTCCGGCGGCGAGGCGCAGCGGATTAAGCTGGCAACCGAGTTAAGCCGCCGAAGCACCGGGAAAACCATTTACATCCTGGACGAGCCGACCACGGGGCTGCACTTTGCCGATGTCCACAAGCTGATTGAAATTTTGCGCCGTCTGTCTGAGGGCGGCAATACCGTTGTGGTAATCGAGCATAATCTGGACGTCATTAAAACTGCCGATTATATCATCGACATCGGACCGGAGGGTGGCGACCGTGGCGGAACCGTGATTGCAACCGGAACACCGGAAAAGGTAGCGAAAAGCAAAAAATCCTATACTGGGGTTTATGTAAAAAAGATGTTGGAAAAGGGCTGATAGGAATCCATTCTGTCAGCATCGGATTGTACCGCGCACAGAGGCACGTTAGGAGAAGCAAAGCGGAAGCTAATCTGACCTCTTGGGGAAGGGAGATGCGGAATCATAAATAAAGAAAGTCATTTTTATGCTATGATGTCGCGGCTGCGGTTTATTGACCGTTGGGCGCTGATGCGTAATTCTATGTCGGAAAATTTAAGCGAGCATTCTTTGGAGGTGGCAATGCTGGCACACGCCTTGGCGGTTATCGGAAACAAGTACTTTGGTAAGGAATTGGACGCCAAGCAAGCTGCCCTGATTGGTATGTACCACGATGCGACAGAAATCATTACCGGAGACATGCCGACACCGATTAAATATTTTAACCAGGATATCAGGGAGGCATTTCAGGCGATTGAGGCCAATGCCGCCTACCGGCTGGTGATGCTGCTGCCGGAGGAACTGCAGCCAGAATTCCGGGAGATTTTCGAGCCGAGCCTTTGCTATGAATACGAAAAAAGGCTGGTGAAGGCGGCAGATAAATTGTCAGCCTTAATCAAATGTATTGAAGAGGCGAAGGCAGGCAACCGGGAGTTTGTCCAGGCAGAACAGGCGACCTTAGAAGCCGTTACCGCGATGAAGCTGCCGGAACTGGAATATTTTATGAAAAATTTTTTGCCCTCCTACTATAAGACACTGGACGAATTACAATGAATGTGCTAGAATACCTAAAATAGAAGTGGTTACTGGTCAAAAACACAGGTGAAACAGGAGGAATGAGAGTGAGCAGGGAACGAGTGATTGTACTGGATTTCGGCGGTCAATACAACCAGCTGATCGCCCGGAGAGTACGGGAATGTAACGTGTATTGTGAGGTGCTTCCTTATAATATCAGCCTAGAAAAGATTCAAGAACTGGCTCCTAAGGGGATTATTTTTACAGGAGGGCCGAATAGTGTTTACAAGGAGGAGTCTCCGCGCTGCGGCAAGGAGATATTTGAGTTGGGGATTCCGATTCTTGGCATTTGCTATGGCTCTCAGCTGATGGCCTATTTACTAGGCGGTAAGGTGACGACGGCTCCGGTCAGTGAATATGGTAAGACAGAGACGGAAGTGGACAGCGGACATTCGCTTCTTTTTGAAGGAGTATCCTCCAAGACGATTTGCTGGATGAGCCATACAGATTATATAGAAAAGGCAGCCAAAGGCTTCCAGGTGACGGCTCATACTCCGGTTTGTCCGGTAGCTGCGATGGAGTATCCAGCCAAAAAGCTTTATGCAGTTCAGTTTCATCCAGAGGTGATGCACACCCAAGAGGGAATGAAAATGCTCTCAAATTTTGTCTACAAGATTTGCGGTTGTGCCGGAGATTGGCGGATGGATTCCTTTGTGGAAACAACAATCCAGGAGATAAAGGAGAGAGTCGGCAGCGGCAAAGTATTGTGCGCACTGTCCGGCGGTGTGGATTCTTCTGTAGCCGCAGTCCTCTTATCGAAAGCAGTCGGCAAGCAGCTCACCTGTGTATTTGTGGATCATGGTTTATTGCGGAAAAATGAGGGCGATGAGGTAGAAGAGGTATTTGGACCAAACGGACCATATGATTTGAACTTTATCCGCGTCAATGCACAAGAGCGTTTTTATGGCAAACTGGCAGGCATAACGGAACCAGAGCAGAAGCGAAAAATCATCGGTGAAGAGTTTATTCGGGTATTTGAAGAGGAAGCCAAAAAAATCGGAGCGGTGGATTTTCTGGTACAAGGAACGATTTATCCAGATGTGATTGAATCCGGCCTGGGTAAATCTGCGGTGATCAAATCCCACCATAACGTAGGTGGATTGCCGGATTATGTGGATTTTAAAGAAATCATTGAGCCGCTACGGATGCTGTTTAAGGATGAAGTACGCCGTGCTGGGCTGGAACTTGGCATCCCGGAAAAGCTGGTATTCCGTCAGCCGTTCCCAGGCCCGGGTCTAGGGATTCGTATCATCGGTGAGGTGACAGCGGACAAGGTGCGGATCGTGCAGGATGCGGATGCAATTTACCGGGAGGAGATTGCCAGAGCCGGATTGGACAAGGGGCTGGGGCAGTACTTTGCAGCCCTGACGAATATGAGGTCGGTTGGTGTGATGGGGGACGAGCGAACCTATGATTATGCAGTAGCTCTGCGAGCCGTGAATACGACGGACTTTATGACAGCAGATTGTGCGAAGATTCCGTGGGAGGTACTGGAAAAGGTGGCAAATCGGGTGGTGAATGAGGTGAAAGGGGTCAATCGGGTTCTGTATGATTTGACGAGTAAGCCGCCGGGGACTATAGAGTTCGAGTAACGGATAAAATCCCGGAAATGCTGATAAAATGGGCGTTTCCGG
>CASCWU010000111.1 GCA_949155905.1 uncultured Lachnospiraceae bacterium | reverse complement strand
TTAGATGAGGAGGAGGCCAGACGGGAGGCAGAGGAGAGTAAGGCCGCCGAGCGGGCAGCACAGGAAAGCCTTGCTGATTTATACCATAGAAGAAAACAAAACGAAACGATCTGGAAACGGCTGGAGGAAAAAAGAAAGAGGGCGGAAGCAAAGCTGACCGAAACAACACAGCTATCGCATTTGGCTGCCTTGTTATCCGGGAAGGCGGTAGGAAAAAACAGAACATCGTTTGAAACCTATGTACAGCTTTCCGGATTTGACGGTATTTTGCGGGCAGCAAACAGAAGGCTTTTGCCGATGAGCGGCGGGCAGTACCAGCTTTACCGGCATGAAAATCAGGAGGAAAAGAAAAACATTGCCCTGAACCTGGATATTTTGGATCAGTATACCGGGAAAAAACGTCCGGTCAGCACGCTTTCCGGCGGAGAAAGCTTTATGGCCTCGCTGAGCCTGGCGCTTGGGCTTTCTGACTATGTGACAGCCCAGGCAGGTGGTATCCAGATCGAAACGTTGTTTATTGACGAGGGCTTTGGCACCTTGGATGAAGCTGCCCTAAGCGATGCGATCCAGATGCTGCAGGAGTTATCCGAAGGAGAAAAGCTAATTGGAATCATCAGTCACCGGGAGGAATTAAAGAAGGTGATTAGGAAAAAGATACTGGTAAAAAAAGCCGGGAGACAGCAAGAGTACGAGGGTACAAAAACTTGCAAGGACAGACAAGGGAAAGAAATAAAAAGGGGAAGTTTTTTACAACTGGAGTTGGAATAAAAAGAGTGAAGGTGTTTCTAAGAGAGGTATTTTAGAAAATCCGCTTGTATTTTGGAAAAAGTTCGGCTAAACTATATTTTATACAATCATAAAACACCAACAAAAAAGGAGAAATTTTACAATATGATAAGACATCTTCAAAAAGGAGACCTCTCACAGCTATCTAAGGAGGCGTACCTTGCCGCTTATGCCAGAATTTATAACAGTGCTATCGAGTTGTTTGCAGAAGAAGAGAGGGCGCCGCTGGAAGCGGAGGCCTTTTCTTCTTTATGGGAGCAGAATGAGCATATGATAAAGTTGCAGCCCGATCAAAGCATCGCTGCTTTTTTGTGCTATCATAGATATGGAATGGACTGCGAACTGACGGCTTTGTATGTAGCAAAGGAGCATCAAAGGAAGGGCTTTGGAGAAGAGCTGCTGCGGTATTTGGAGGCACGGCTGCCGGAGGAGGGGGCTCTTTTTGTAAAGGTATTAAAAAATGCACCCTGGTCTATTCGCTTTTATGAAAAAAACGGATTTTTCATGTTGAAGGAGGGAGAAAAGGAAGCAGCAGAAGCTATCGGGCTAACAGAAAGGCCGTGGTCCTGTATTTATAAATACGAAAAATGAACAAGGAAAAACGTCTTTTCGTCTTTTTCCAAAGCAGCATACGATGACGCATATTCCGTTTCAGTTCTGGCAAGAATAAGGGCAGCTTTAAAAAGCATGAGAAAGAAACGGAACAGCAATATCGGCATAAGAGATTGGAGGAAGACGATTACATGAAACAAGAAAAACAACAGAGGAAAAGAAGGGGTATTGTTTGGCTTTGCCTTTGCTTAGCGATTATGTTACTGGCAGGATGTGGAAAAAAGGAGGAGGGAAGCGGTACTGGCGAGTCCGGCAACGGCGGAACGAACGGAAGCAACGGAGAGAATACCAGTACGGCCTCCGGGCGGGTGTTTTATTTGAATTTTAAACCGGAGTCCTCGGAGCTTTGGGAGGAGCTTGCGAAGCAGTATACAGAAGAAACCGGAGTGGAAATGAAGGTACAGACAGCGGCAAGCGGAACGTATGAGCAGACGTTAAAGTCGGAAATCGCCAAAAAGGATGCGCCGAATCTGTTTCAGATCAATGGGCCGGTCGGATACCAGAACTGGAAAAATTATTGTCTGGATCTAAGCGATACCAAGCTGTATGGCTGGATGTTAGATAATACGCTGGCAGTGACAGACGGAGACGGTGTGTATGGGATTCCTTATGTGGTAGAGGGCTATGGTATCATTTACAACAAAGAAATTTTAGAGCGATATTTTGATTTGGATGACCAGCAGTCCGGGATTAGCACGGTAGAGGAAATCCAAAGCTTTGAGACGCTAAAGGCTGTAGTGGAGGATATGACAGCCCATAAGGAGGCGCTTGGGATTGACGGAGTGTTTGCTTCTACCTCGTTTGCGCAGGGCGAGGACTGGCGATGGCAGACACATCTGGCGAATCTTCCGGTCTACTATGAGTTTCGAGATAAAGGAATCGGAGATGCAGATACCCTGGATTTGACCTATGCTGAAAATTTTAAAAATATCTTTGACCTGTATTTGCACAATTCCGTGACGGAACCGGCGATGCTCGGGAATAAATCGGTCAACGATTCCATGGCGGAGTTTGCTCTGGGACGGGCGGCGATGGTGCAGAACGGAAACTGGGGATGGGAACAGATCGCTAAGGTATCTGGGAATGTAGTAGCGGAGACAGACGTGAAGTTTTTGCCGATTTATACCGGAGTTGAGGGAGAAGAGAAGCAAGGGCTTTGTGTCGGTACGGAAAACTTTTTTGCGGTCAACAGCCGTGCCTCTGAGGCTGACCAGAAGGCGGCGATTGACTTTTTGGAATGGCTGTTCCAATCGGAAAAAGGGAAACAATACGTCACGGAAAAATTTGGATTTATTACACCGTTCAATACGTTTGAAGAATCAGAAAAACCGCAGGATCCACTGGCGCAGGAGGTAATCCGTTATATGGAGAACCCGAACCTGACTGCGGTAAGCTGGAATTTTACAGCCTTTCCGAGCCAGACCTTTAAGGACAAGCTGGGCGCGGCGCTGTTGGAATACACACAAGGGCGGAAAAGCTGGGAAGAGGTCATAGACGTGTTCCGTAACGAATGGGCAGAGGAAAAACGGCAGATACAATGAAGCAACTATAAGAAAGCTATAAGAAAACAGATGCAAAGCAGAAAGGAAGCATAGGTTATGCCAGGTACAATCAAAAAATATTTTCCTGTTTTTGTACTGCCGACGTTGCTTGCGTTCTTCCTTGCCTTTTTCCTTCCTTTTTTAATGGGGATCTGGCTTTCCTTTTGTAATTTTACTACGGTAGTGGATGCAGAATGGGTAGGCATCAGAAATTATGTCAGAGCCTTTTCCAATGAGGATTTTTTACGGGCACTTTGGTTTACGATCCGCTTTACGGTAGTGTCGGTAGTCAGTATTAATCTGGCAGCCTTTTTGCTGGCACTGCTTCTTACCCGCGGAATCAAGGGGACGAACCTGTTTCGGACGGTGTTTTTTATGCCAAATCTCATTGGCGGCATTGTGTTAGGATATATCTGGATGCTGATTTTAAACGGAATATTGGCAAAATTTGGCGTCAGCCTGACCTACGATCCTCGGTATGGCTTTTGGGGACTGGTGATTTTAATGAACTGGCAGATGATCGGCTATATGATGATTATCTACATCGCCGGGATTCAAAATGTACCAACAGAGCTTCAGGAGGCAGCCAAGATGGATGGCGCGACCGGGATGCAGCGGTTACGCTATGTGACGGTTCCGATGGTCATGCCGTCGATTACGATATGTCTGTTTTTGACCCTGACGAATTCCTTTAAGCTGTTCGACCAGAACCTGGCGCTGACCAACGGCGCACCGTCAGGGCAGACTACGATGCTGGCCTTGGACATTTATAACACCTTTTACGGGCGTATCGGCTGGGAGGGTGTCGGGCAGGCAAAGGCTGTCATTTTCTTTATCATTGTAGCAATCATTTCTTTTACGCAGCTCGTTTTAACAAGACGAAGGGAAGTCGAATCTTAGGCATAGGAGAGTGCTTTCTAGGATAGCTTGCTCCCTGTTCCTGCCATTCGCCGGGGGACAGAAAGGGAAAGGGAAAGGGAACGCAAAAAGGCAGAAAAACAAAAAATAGGAAAATGGGAAAGGGAAAGGAAAAAGAGGGTATGAAGGAGAAGAAAACAACAGGAGCTACCAATCGCATAGGCGTAGCAGAGACGGGCATCCATCCGCTTTGGCAGAGTGTATGGATCGTGATATTGGCACTGCTTTCCGCTCTGTTTTTGTTTCCGGTGATTGTGGTAGTTTACAATTCCTTTAAGGGCAGGCTTTATATCAGCGATGCCCCCTTTCGTCTGCCGGATGTTACCACCTTTGCGGGATTGGAAAACTATTGGTCGGGCATCGAAAAGACAGGGATTGTTTCGGCATTTGGCTGGTCGAGCTTTATTACAGTCTGTTCGGTTGCCGTGATTTTATTGGGAACGTCGATGACAGCCTGGTATCTGGTTCGGGTAAAAAATGTTTGGACAGAAGCCTTGTACTACCTGTTTGTATTTTCAATGATAGTGCCGTTTCAGATGGTCATGTTTACGATGTCAAAGGTGGCAAATGTGCTTTATCTGGACAATCCGCTTGGAATTATTGTCATCTATTTAGGGTTTGGATCGGGACTTTCGGTTTTTATGTTCGCAGGCTTTATCAAGTCCATTCCTTTAGCGATGGAGGAAGCGGCCATGATCGATGGCGCAGGTCCGATACAGACTTTTTTTCGGGTGATTTTTCCGATTTTAAAGCCGACGGCCGTTACGGTGGCGATTTTAAATGCAATGTGGATTTGGAACGATTATTTGCTGCCGTATTTGGTAATAGGATCGAATTATAGGACACTGCCGATTGCCATCCAATATTTAAAGGGTGGCTATGGCTCGATTGATATGGGAGCGATGATGGCGATGCTTGTTTTGGCCATTATTCCGATTGTCATTTTTTATCTCTCCTGCCAGAAATATATCATCCGCGGAGTGGCAGCAGGGGCGGTAAAGGGGTAACGAAAACAGGGAAAAAGCAAAAAGCACAGGACAGCTTCTATTGGACGGATAGCCTAAGGCGTAGTATAATAAGACTATCAGGAAGAGGAGGTGGCCGTGTGCTTTTGTTGTGTAAGGATATCCCGGTTTTATTTGCGGATCGGGACAGGATGGAATATATTATCTTCCGAGAGGATTTGCTGCCGTGGCCGTTAAAGGGTGTATTCCAGGAATCTCCGATCAGGCAGGAGTGTCCTTCTTATGAGGATTATCTGTTTGAATTAAACCGTATCAGCCGAAGAAATGATGATTTGATAGACCGATATTTTGGGTTTCCATCCGTTGTACGATCACAACAACGCCTTTGACCGTTCGGTGATGGAGAATCCATTGGCGGATTATATTGTAACTGGAAAACCGATGGCGGAATGTGCCAGGTTTGCTATGAAGAGGGTGGATTTTCATTTTTTAAGAGAATCAAAACGGACAGACTTTCGGACAGAGCGGCATTACAAATCCTTTCTAAAGCGGGCTAAGGAACTGGGGATTTTGGTAAAAGCAGAGGCACCGTCATAAAATATAAGACCTCCGGTCGATTGTTTTTTGCGGATGTTTACATTTGACAAACTCCAGGGAATTATATATAATCTAATTATGCAATCGTTATGAAAAAGAATTTCATAAGGTGGAATTCTTACACCGAACGCGGTTGTCAACAGGCAAACAGAATGGAGGATAAAACCATGTGGAAAGAGAAGAAAACCGCATATCAGTTCAACCTCGTTGAAAATGAAGGCGGGAAGACTCTTGGCTACAGCCCGGAGTCCGGTGTAACGTTAATCGAGCAGGATGGCTTTGCTTTTAAGGATCTGGCAAGAACCGGGGAGCTGCTTCCTTATGAGGACTGGAGACTGTCTCCGGAGGAGCGTGCGGATGATTTGGCCAGACGCCTTTCTATCGAGCAGATCGCAGGGCTGATGTGCTTTAGCGCCCATCAGTTTGACGTAGCAAGCGAGGTCAACGAGGAGCAGAAGACCTTCCTTGATCAGCATTTAAGAAGCGTTCTGAATTCCTGCGGAATGAGAGGCGTGCCGAATGAGACGCAGATTAGCTGGTCGAATGCCATGCAGCGCTATGTAGAGGCAAAACCGTTTGGTATTCCGTGTTATTTTGCTTCTGATCCGCGAAACGGCCAGGGGACGGCTGACTGGCCAGGAAACTTAGGACTGGCGGCTACCTTTGATCCGGAGTTGGCAAAGACGGCCGCACAGTGCATTTCCAGAGAACTAAGAGATCTGGGTGTTGCCTGCTTTTTAGCTCCTCAGGTGGATCTGTGTACCGAGCCTCGTTGGTTTAGAAACAGCGGTACGTTCGGCGAGGATCCGGCACTAAGCCGTGATTTGGTCAGCGCATTCTGCGACGGCTTGCAGAGTACCTACGGAGAAAACGGAGAGGATCTTGGCTGGGGCAAGGATTCCGTCACCGCTATGGCAAAGCACTGGACCGGTGAGGGCGCCAGCGAGGGTGGCCGTGAGGCTCACTTAGAGGGCGGAAAGTATGCGGTTTATCCAAACGGCAATTTTGAAGCAGCGCTGATTCCGTTTGTAGACGGCGCCTTCCAGCTAAAGGGAAAAACCGGCTCTGCTACTGCGGTAATGAGTTCCTATACCGCTGCCTGGAGCGATGATGGCTCTCTGGGTGAAGTAGTTGGATCGAGCTTTTCTGAGTACAAGATCAAAGAGATTCTCAGAAAGCGTTACGGTTTTACTGGTGTCGTATGTACCGACTGGATGGTCTTAAATGAGGGTATCAAGGAAGGAAAACGACATTCCGGCTGGGGCGCTCATATTGAGGACGTAGAGGTAGAGGCCGGAGAAAGAGCTTTCTTAGCAATTATGGCCGGTGTCGATCAGATGGGCGGCTGCTCCAATCCGCAGGTACTGATGGATGCTTATCAATTCGGCTGCGAAAAGGTAGGCAAGGAAGTGATGGACGAAGTCTTTGCTGTTTCTGCTCAGAGACTGTTACAGGGGTATTTTTTGACTGGTCTGTTTGAGAATCCTTATCTGGACGAAGCGGCAGCTCTGGCTGACGCAAACAGTGCAGACAAACAGGCTGCTGCCTTGGAAGCACAGGTAAAGGCAGTCGTAATGTTAAAGAATGAAAACGGTGCGATTAAACCGCATGATAAGAGAATGAAGGTATACATCCCGGCGTTGTTAGAGGAAGCACATAAGACCTTTAATCATGTAATCGGACTGACAGAAACCGAGGACGTCGTTTCCTATCCGATCAGCCTGGAAATGGCAGAGAAATATTTTGACGTTGTCACCGATCAGGTAGAGGGTGCCGTGATTACCCGTGTACCGGTAGAAGAGCTAAAGGATTGCGATTTGATTCTGATTCCAGCCAAGGAGCCAGGGAACTCCTTCCCGCAGGACGGCAGGGACGAGAACCAGGAATGGGTTCCGCTGACCCGCCAGTACCGTCCGTATGTGGCAGACGGCCCATATGTCCGTAAGACTTCGATTGCCGGAAATACCTTAGAGGATGGAACAAAGGAGAACCGAAGCTATTTCGGTCATCAGGCGATTACGACCAATGAAAAGCAGCTTGATCAGATTTTAGAAATGGCAGCTAAGGCAAAGGAACTGGGTATTCCTTCCGTTGTTGCTATGTTTACCGGGAATCCGATGTGCTTCCATGAGTTCGAGGCTTCCGTAGATGGTATCGTTACGACGTTCTGCGGGGCATCTCTGTACGGCGGAGCTTCTACTTCCTCCGAAGCACTTGCCAGAATCATTGCCGGTGTAGACGAACCGTCCGGGCTTCTGCCAATGCAGATGCCAAAGGATATGGATGATGTAGAGCGTCAGGCTGAGGATACGCCAAGAGATATGGAATGTTATACCGATTCCGTCGGTCATAAGTACGATTTTGCGTATGGCTTGAATTACTCTGGCGTCATTGAGGATGAGCGTGTCAAGACGTATTCTGTAGATCCGGTGTTGAGACCAGCGAATATGGGGAAATAGAATTTGTTCTGAATATTTAAGTGGTAAAAGAGAGGCTGTGAAAAAAGGAGAATAATTATTTTTTCACAGCCTTTATTCTTGTATTATCTTTTAGTTGCATGATATCCTAAAAAATGAATCAAGCAAGAGAAGCAAAGGTGGAAAGAAGATGGAAGCGTATCAATATTCTATAGGAAAACCAATCGGAGAATTTCGCAGGAAATTTGGACTAAAGCAGGAACGATTAGCAAAGGGATTATGTACAGTAAATGAATTAAGCATGATTGAAAACGGAAAGCATGAGCCAAGCATTTTTTTGATTTTACTGCTTTTTCAACGAATGGGATTGCATGCGAGTAAATATGGAATTGTTTATTCCAAAAAAGAATGGAACAAGTGGATAGAAATGCAATGCTTACTGGAATGGAGGCAAGAGGGAAACATAAGGGAATGGAAAAAATGGTTGCATTGTCATCAGAAGAAAACGTCTCAAAAGGCTTATCAGGCTCAATTTATTTGGTATCTGGATTTGATTGGGAGAAAAGAAAGAGAAAAAGCGCTGATAAAAGAGGCTTTTCGTATTTTGCAGCTAACGATACCGGATTTTTGCCTGAACGAAGCAGGGCAATATGAGTATACGAGAATGGAACGTGCCTTATTAGCCTATATAGCAGAGAAGCAATATCAGATGGGACAGCAGGAAGAGGGAATCGATTTATTTTATACGTTATTAAAAAATATGGAAGAAAAGATTCGGGACGAAGAAGAATTTTTTTATGGTTATCCGGAGTTGGTTTATTTATTATTTGAAAAACCGCAGGCGAGGGAAAAATATGATAGCAGCCTATTTTATCAAAAAGCGCTTGCTATATTAAAAAAAGGATTAGGCTTAGATGGGATCTTGACTTTGTTAAAGAGCAGAATGGAAGTATGGAAGCATGAGAGTGGAAAAATTTCAGAGAAAGAACAGCTTGTCTGGGAGGAAAGAATAGCAGCGTTAGAAGTGTTAGAGCTGGAGGAAGAGCTGGAAGGCTCCTTTGGAGAGGAGATATTTTATCGGATGACCAGCGGGAGCTTGCAGGGAATTTCTTTGGAAAAGCTGCTACAGACAATTCGTCTGGAGCTTGGAATGACAAAAGTATCCTTTTGTGATGGAATCTATGACGAACGGCAATATGGGAGAATTGAAAGGGGAGAATCTAAGCCTCATTCGGATAAATTCCAGGCTTTGATGAAAAAGGCAGGAAAGGAAGGCTACCGCTTTTATCCTGCTATTGTGTCGGAAGAGGTAGAAATGCATCTGTTATATCAGGCAATGGAACGTGACATTCTTTCCTTGCGTTATTCAGAAGCAGAGGAAAAATTAGTGTTGTTGGAAGCCGGGTTAGATCAAACAGAGCTGATTAACAAACAGGCTCTGCAATTTAATCGGAATATGCTGGATATGCGTTTTGGAAAAATCGACGCGGCACAAAAAAAGAAACGGTATTGGGAGTTGTTACGGCTGACAATACCAGAACACAGGGATTGGAGAGAATATCCGTTAAAGCATATCGAAATAAGACTGTTAAATGGCATTGCAATTGCTGAAACAGAATTGGGAAATTATGAGGAAGCGCTCCGAATCATTACGGCATTAAAGAAAAATTGTGAAGAAAATCCTTTGTTTCCGCTTAGTGATAAAAGAGATTATCTGGTAGTATTGTATAATCATGTGTGGATTTTGGAAAATCAACTAAACCATATCCAAGCAGAAAAGTTAGCAGGAGAGTATGCAAAAATAGCAGGAAAATTTGGATTTAGTTATGGGTTTATTTCTTTGGTCTATATGGAACTTTGGAACCATGGGCAGGTGTTAGAACAGGAGGGGGGTTCGAAGGAAGAGGTGTGGAAACGTTATGGGGACAGATTCCGTCAATTCATTTTAGCGGCGGAGGCACTTGGAGAGGAGAAGGAGGTAGCGGTGATACGGAATAAGTGCCGGGAGTATTATGGAAAGGAGATTTAGCAGTACATAGAGAAAAGGAAAGACTAGCGGGCTGTAATAAAACAGCCCGCTAGTCTTTAATGTTGCTCAAGAGGTGGATTTCCACTGATTCCATCACCTAAGGCAGAAATACCAGGTAAGTTTATAAAGGGAATAGAGTCAGGATGGAAAATAGAGCTAAAAAAGGAATGCCAGCTACAGGTGAGACAAAGAGTTAAAAAAAGAACGGAGGACATTTTTTTGAGATAATTAGTCATATAGGATGAAGCTCCTTTTTTGTTTTTAAAGTATATGAAGCTGTTGTCTTAAAAAACAGGACATTTCACTTGGATTTTTTTATTCCAACTAAAATGTCCTGTTTTTGTATGCTGAAAATATGGTATAATACTAACGCAAAAATATTGTGGCTTTTGATTTTAAGCATGTTTTTTTTAA
>CASCWU010000110.1 GCA_949155905.1 uncultured Lachnospiraceae bacterium | reverse complement strand
TGTATAAAAAGGAACAGCATAATACCGTAGAAATTTACGATTCCTTTCGGGAAGGCGCGTCTTTGATTCAAACCGAATATGAACCGTTGGCCGTTGACAAAGATGGAAGCCATACCTTACTAAAGGTCAATCTCATAACTGGAAAATCACACCAAATCCGAGCGCACCTGGCAAGCATCGGCCATCCGATTGTCGGTGACGGCAAATATGGTTATCGAAAGACAAACGAATATTTCCGGCGATATGGCCTGACCTCACAGTTTTTGCATGCCTGGGAGCTTGCATTTCCTGTGCTGGCAGAGTGTCCCGATCTGGCAGAAATGAAAGATCTGGCAGGTAAAGTGATACAGGCAACGCTTCCGCCTGTGTTTGAACAGATTTTAAAAAAACAGAATATTCCACCAGAAGCATTTGCCAAACACAAAGAATTATAAAAAACATAAAAGGAAAGTAGGAAACACATATGCCATCCTGGAATTCAAGGGGACTTAGAGGTTCTATCCTGGAGGAGCTAATCAACCTGACCAACAGCAAATATGAGGAAAAGCATCTGGCGTTGATCCAAAAAATACCGACGCCGATTAAACCGATTACCATTGACGCTGAAACCAGACATATTACACTGGCCTATTTTGACCAGAAAAGCACTGTAGATTATATTGGAGTGGTGCAGGGAATTCCGGTCTGCTTTGATGCAAAGGAGTGTGCGTCAGAAACGTTTCCTCTGCAAAATATCCATGCCCATCAGGTGCGGTTTATGCAGGAATTTGAACAGCAGGGAGGAATTGCCTTTCTTTTGCTGTATTTTCAGAGCCGAAATGAGTTTTACTATCTGACCTTCCGGCAAATGTACCGATTTTGGCAAAGAGCCGAGGAGGGCGGGAGAAAAAGCTTCCGGCGCGATGAAATGGAAGAGGGCTGGAGTATTCCGGCTTCTATAGGAGTGCCGATCCATTATCTGGAGCAGGTTCAGCATGATTTGGAAAATCGTGATTGACAAAGAAGGGAAGATTCTCTATAATAGAAACATTCAAGCTGCTGTGGTAGTGTAGTAGCACATTAAAGTGCTAAAGTGTAATGTTTTGTGGAAGAGGACGTTTATGCAGTCCGCCATAGGCATGCAGAGCGGAATACCGTCCGTAAATGCTGCCGTAAGAACGTCAGAGATGTTCTTGCGTTTAGATGTTTTGGAATTTATCAGAAGGAAAAAGAAAGGAAACCGAGTATGACCAATCAGGAAAGTAAGGAGTTTATCGATCAGGCAGTTCAAAAATTAAGGGAACGAGGCTGGATAGCAGAAGGGGATTTGACGCCGTCTTCTATTACCGAAGAGGAGCTTGAGGCATTTGAAAAAAAGCATCAGATCACGTTGCCTTCTTTGTATAAGGCATTTTTGACGTCTTATTGCTTTCCAGACAGGGAGATAGAATTGTTTTCCATTGCCTATCACCTGGATGAGATCAGTCCGCTCTGGCTGCTTTTGTGGAGCTATCGAAGCATAGAGGAATTAGAAGGACAGATAGAGGTACTGCGGGAAATACAGGATTTTTGCGAGCTTCCGGAAAATAGTTTTCAATATCTGGTTCCGATTGGAGACTGGGGTGCTGGCTGGGGGCCGCTTTGCCTGGATCTTAGCAAGCCGGAGGAAGAGGTGGAGGAGGAGAACGAACACACCTGGGCTTTGGTCTGGTTTGACCATGAGGAATTTGGCTGGGATAAGATTTATTTAGGAAAGGATGGTCTGCTTCACGGCAGTCCGGCTGCTCCGAATTTGAAAACGCTGCTTGAGTGGTATTTTTGCGGCTCTCTGGAGGCAGAATTTGCAAAGGAGGAGGGAGTAACGCCAACTTATGAATGGTATCAGGCAGGGGCAGAATATTAAGAAAGCTTTGGAGCGAACGGAACAGGAAGAGAGGAGAACGGCAGAATGCAGAGCCAGTTGTTACATACGCCGGAGGGCGTACGAGATATCTATGGGACAGAGGGGGCGCGGAAGCACCATCTGGAGCAGCTTTTATATGAACGCCTTCATTTAGGCGGCTATCAGTACATTCAGACGCCGGGCTTTGAATTTTTTGATGTATTCCGCAAGGAGCGGGGAACGGTGCCGATGCAGGAGATGTACCGCTTTTTTGACCGGGAAGGAAATACGCTGGTGCTGCGTCCCGATTTTACACCCTCTATTGCTCGCTGTGCGGCAAAATATTATCGGGAAGAAAAGGTGCCGCTCAGGTTTTGTTATCAGGGAAATACGTATGTCAATAACAGCAGCTACCAAGGAAAGCTAAAGGAAACCACACAGATTGGCGTAGAGCTGCTGCAGGACGGAAGCGCCTACGCCGATGCCGAGCTGCTTGCGCTGGCTGTAGAGGTATTATGTCAGGCAGGCTTAGAAGATTTTCAGCTAGAGGTAGGAAATGCCGGTTTTTTCGCCGGAATCATTGCGGAAACGAGTTTATCCGAGGAGGCTGTTTTAGAGCTGCGTACCTTTATTGAGGATAAGTACAGCTATGGGGTGGATAGCTTTTTGGCCGAGCATACGGAGGAAATTCCGGAAGGCTGCCAAAGGCTGCTGCATCTTCTCCCGGAATGCTTTGGCAGTATGGAGGATTTGCAGGCTCTTCCGGCCTTGGCGGAGGCGGAGAGGCTTTCCGGAGCAAAACAGGCGCTGCTCCGGCTGCAGGAGATCGAACGGATTTTATCGCTTTATGGCTGCTCCGGCTATATAACCTATGATTTGGGGATGTTGGGAAAGCTAAACTATTATACCGGACTGATTTTCAGAGGCTACACGTATGGAACAGGAGAAGCGATTGCCAGCGGCGGGCGCTACGATCATCTGGCCGGACAGTTCGGCAAGGATATTCCGGCAGTCGGAATGGCGGTCAACATAGACCTCTTGTTGCTGGCACTTGCCAGACAGAAAATGGCACCGTCTCCAGGGGAGGAGCGGGTTTTGGTGCTTGCTGCTCCGGCCTGTGAAGCGGAAGGAATCCGCCGGGTACAGGCGCTTCGCGCTGCCGGAATTCCTGCTGTTTTACAGATAGAGGAGGAAAAGGCAGCCGTTTTTCAGGATGAAACCGCTTGCCGGGAATTTGCGCGAGTAGAACGAATCGTAAAAGGGGGTGGATCCGAATGAGATATCTGACGGTAGCTCTGGCCAAAGGAAGGCTTGCAAAGCAGACGATGGAGCTGCTTGAGAGCATCGGAATTACCTGTGAAGAAATGAAGGATAAAACCTCCCGGAAGCTGATCTTTACGAACGAAGAATGGAAGCTGCAATTTTTCCTGGCAAAAGCCAGTGACGTTCCAACCTATGTCGAATATGGGGCGGCGGATATCGGTGTCGTAGGAAAGGACACGCTGTTAGAGGAAAGACGACGGCTTTATGAGGTACTGGATTTGGGCTTTGGCCGCTGCCATATGTGCGTGGCAGGCCCGCCGGAAGCCAAGGACTGTTTAGAGCATGGCGAGCTGATTCGGGTAGCAACGAAATATCCGGCGATTGCAAAGGATTATTTTTATAATCAAAAGCATCAGACCGTAGAAATCATCAAGCTAAACGGCTCGATTGAGCTGGCGCCTATCGTCGGCCTCTCGGAAGTGATCGTCGATATCGTCGAAACCGGCTCTACCTTAAAGGAAAACGGTCTGGTTATCCTAGAACGCATCCTTCCCCTCTCTGCCCGGATGGTCGTCAATCAGGTCAGCATGAAGATGGAAAAGGAACGGATTACAAGGCTGATCCAGGATGTGAAGAACCGCCTGGCTGCCGGATCAAGCAACAGTAGAATCCCGGACAGGGCATAGCTCAATTTACAGACGCGTTTCTTTGCGGCTGAAAATCAAACTCCAGTTAATATGTCTTGGGAGAAATTTTGCGGAACTTAAATTAGGAGAAATGATATGAGGATAATAGAATTAACAGAGGAAAGCAGGAAGAATCTGCAGGAAAATTTATTGAAACGGAACCCGAATCAATATACGGAATACGAGGAACGGGTAGCGGAGATCTTACAGCAGGTACAGCAGGGGGGAGACAGCGCCGTCCTGGAGCTGACGAAGCGGTTTGACGGTGCCTGCCTGACACCGGAAACGCTGCTGGTGACGGAGCAGGAAATCAAAGAAGCGTATGAGAAGATCGACGGCGAGCTGGTGGAGGTTATTCGGCGGGCGATTGTCAATATTCGCAGCTATCATGAGAAACAACGTCAAAACAGTTGGTTTGACAGCACAGAGCAAGGGACGATCCTGGGGCAGAAGGTGACAGCGCTGCGTTCCGTCGGCGTCTATGTGCCAGGCGGGAAGGCAGCATATCCTTCCTCCGTTCTGATGAACGTGATTCCGGCCAAGGTAGCAGGTGTGGAACAGATCGTGATGGTGACGCCTCCGGGAAAGGACGGCAGCATTTACGGGGGAACTTTGGTTGCAGCCAGAGAAGCCGGGGTAGATCGGATTTATAAGGTAGGAGGGGCGCAGGCTGTCGCAGCGCTTGCTTATGGGACGGAAACGATCCCTAAGGTAGACAAGATCGTAGGCCCTGGCAATATCTATGTGGCTCTGGCCAAAAAAGCAGTTTACGGACATGTCAGTATTGATTCGATTGCCGGGCCAAGCGAGATTCTGGTGCTGGCGGACGGTACGGCTAACGCACGTTACGTAGCGGCGGATTTGCTTTCGCAGGCCGAGCATGACGAGTTGGCCTCTGCCATTTTGGTGACAACTGACCGAAGGCTGGCCGAGGACGTATCCGGCTGGGTGGATCGGTTTTTAACCACACTGTCCCGCGCGGAAATTTTAAAGAAATCGTTGGAAAATTATGGATATCTTCTGGTGGCGCCGGATATGGAAACGGCGATTGAAGCGGCAAATGAAATTGCATCGGAGCATTTGGAAATCCTGACGGCCAATCCGTTTGATACGATGACGAGAATCCGCAATGCAGGCGCGATTTTCTTAGGAGAATACAGCAGCGAGCCGCTAGGGGATTACTTTGCGGGGCCGAATCATGTCCTGCCAACGAACGGAACAGCCAAATTTTTCTCTCCGCTTAGCGTAGATGATTTTATTAAAAAATCCAGCATTATTTCTTATTCGAGAGAGGCATTGGAAAAAATCTACCCGGATATCGTATACTTTGCCAAAGCAGAAGGGCTGACGGCTCATGCCAATTCGATTTCTGTCCGCTTTGAAGAAAAGTAATATAGAAAACAGGACGGATGGTGTTTAGAAGCCAGAAAGGGATTTAAAGTGGAACAGGAGAGAGTTAAAATATGGAAGAACGGAAAAGCAGCATACAACGGACGACGCTTGAAACCAATATTTTGCTGGAGTTGAATTTAGACGGACGGGGAGAGGGCAGAATAGATACCGGAATCGGTTTTTTTGACCATATGCTAAACAGTTTTGCCAGGCACGGATTTTTTGATTTGAAGCTAAGCTGCCAGGGAGATCTTCAGGTAGACGGTCATCATACGGTAGAGGACGTAGGGATCGTGTTAGGGCAGGCGATCAAGGAGGCAGTTGGTGCAAAGCGCGGCATCAAGCGATACGGCTCCTGTATCCTGCCGATGGACGATGCGCTGGTGCTGTGCGCGGTGGATTTGTGCGGCAGGCCGTATCTGCAGTATCACCTGGCGTTGCCAGCCGAACGGGTAGGGGCATTGGAAACGGAACTGGTGCGGGAGTTTTTCCAGGCTATCGCGTATTCTGCCGGAATGAATTTGCATATCAAGCAAATGGACGGAGAAAATACTCATCATTTGATCGAAGCCGCCTTTAAAGCCTTTGCCAGAGCCTTGTCAGAGGCCGTCTTAATAGACCGGCGGATTGAGGGAGTTCTTTCCGCAAAGGGAAGCTTATAAAATAAAACAGAGGGGACAAAAAGCATGGGAAAACAAATCTATGCCGACTTAAATGCAGTCGGAGAACGGGAAGAAACCCTAAAAAGGCTGATTGCAGAGTATCAGGATCAGGGAGCCGACGGTTATTATATCTATGATTTTTCAAAAGAGGAGGCCGTCAGAGAGCGTTTTATCCAACTAGTACGGAAGGTAAGGACCGAGGATATGCCGTTTGCGGTCGGTGTGTTTGCAGAGCGCCTTGAGGATGTGAAAAAGGCACTTTATACCGGAGCCGACCGGGTTTATTTACATGCGGACGGAAAAGAAGAGGTATTAAAGGAAGCGCTTTCCCGTTTTGGCTCGGAAAAGGTTGGTCTGGAGATCGATTATTCCAGCGGTGAATGCAGCAAGGAGCGGCTGTCCCATCTAAAGGAACTGGGACTGTGTCAGATTTTACTAAAACACGTAGAAATAAATGGAGTGCTGGCAGAACGGCTGCGGCAGCATATTTTTTCTGTCCAGATTCGGGACAGCCTGTTGCGGAATGATTTAACGGAGCTGCTTGGCTTAGAAGGAGTCGATGGCGTCGCGACCAATTTTTACCAAGGAAAGGACATCCGAAAGGTCAAACGGGCGTTGCGGGAGCAGGGACTTTCCGTACATATTCCGGAAAGCAGACTTTCCTTTGCCGAATTTCAGCCAGGGGAAAACGGACTGGTTCCGGTTATTGTACAGGATTATCGGACAAATGAAGTTTTAATGCTTGCATATATGAACGAAGAGGCTTATAATAAGACCATAGAAACAGGGAAAATGACGTATTACAGCCGGAGCCGCCAAACGCTGTGGTGCAAGGGAGCCACTTCCGGGCATTATCAGTACCTCAAGGAGCTTTCGATTGACTGCGACCGCGATACGATTCTGGCCAGGGTTCGTCAGGTAGGCGCTGCCTGCCATACCGGGAACCGAAGCTGCTTTTATACAGGGCTTGCTGCCTGTTCCGGCAGCCTCCCTGCACCGGCGGCCGTTTCCGGGGAGCCGGACGAGGAAAGCAGCCAGGGTCTGCCAAAAACCTCTTGCGCAGCTTCTAGTGTTCGGCTGTCGGAATTTGTCGTGTTAGAAGAGGTTTATCAGACGATAGCCGACCGGAAACGGCATCCGAAGGAGGGCTCGTACACCAATTACCTGTTTGAAAAAGGAATTGATAAGATCTTAAAAAAATGCGGGGAAGAGTCAGCCGAGATTATCATAGCCGCCAAAAACCCGGACACCGCAGAGCTGAAATATGAGATAGCAGACTATCTTTATCATCTGATGGTGCTGATGGCAGAAACCAGGCTGGACTGGAAAGAAATCCTGGAGGAGCTGGCGAACCGGCATTAAACTGAAACAGCAATTAAGCGGGACTAAGAATAGGAGGTATGAAAAAATGGCAGTATTTTTTGGACATGTGTTGACGTATTTGGTTCGTTTT
This sequence comes from uncultured Lachnospiraceae bacterium, assembly GCA_949155905.1. Lineage (GTDB taxonomy): Bacteria > Bacillota > Clostridia > Lachnospirales > Lachnospiraceae > MGBC131033. Next base: position 3,021 of record CASCWU010000110.1, on the reverse strand, counting down.
ATCCTGTTGGGAGCGGCGGCGGTAGCAGGAGTATTTGTCGGGAAAATCATTCGAGAGAAAAAGGATCAAAAGGCCTGAGCGTTCACGTATAATATTTTTTTGACAAATCTATCAAAATTGTGTAAAATCGGATTTCAGAAAAATGTGAGGGAGGAATCCATTTTGAAACCATATGGAGTCAATGAATTACGGAATATGTTTTTGAATTATTTTGAGCAGCGAAACGGGCATCTGAAGCTAGAGAGCTTTTCACTGGTGCCAAAAAACGACAAGAGCCTGCTCTTAATCGGCGCTGGTATGGCGCCGTTAAAGCCTTATTTTACCGGACAGGAAATCCCGCCGAGCAAGCGTGTGACAACATGCCAGAAGTGTATCCGTACGAGCGACATGGAAAATGTTGGAAAAACAGCCAGACATTTGACCTTTTTTGAAATGCTTGGAAATTTTTCCTTCGGAGATTATTTTAAGCATGAGGCGATCCGCTGGTCATGGGAATTTCTGACAGAGGTAATCGGAATGGAGCCAGAGCGTTTGTATCCTTCGATTTATTGTGAGGATGAGGAGGCATTTGAAATCTGGACAAAGGAAATCGGAGTTCCGGCGGAAAAGATTACCCGTTTTTACCGCGATGAAAACGGAGATTGTGACAATTTCTGGGAGCATGGCGCTGGTCCGTGCGGCCCTTGCTCGGAAATTTATTATGACCGGGGCGAACAATATGGCTGTGGGAAGCCAGATTGTAAGGTAGGCTGTGAATGTGACCGTTATATGGAGGTATGGAACAACGTCTTTACCCAGTTTGAAAGCGACGGAGAGCATCACTATACCCCGCTGACACAGAAAAACATTGATACCGGAATGGGACTAGAGCGCCTGGCCGTTGTGGTACAGCAGGTAGATTCCGTATTTGATATTGATACGATGAAGGCGATCCGCGACCATATCTGCCAGTTAGCAGGAGTAGCCTACCAGACGGAGGAAAAGAAGGATGTTTCTATCCGCTTGATTACTGACCATATCCGTTCTGTCACCTTTATGATTTCAGACGGCATCATTCCGTCGAATGAGGGACGAGGCTATGTGCTGCGGCGGTTGCTGCGGCGTGCTGCCAGACATGGCAGGCTGTTAGGAATAGAAGGGCTGTTTTTGGCAAAGCTCTGTCAGACGGTGATTCAGGAGTCAAAGGATGGCTATCCGGAGCTGGCAGAAAAGCAGGATTATATTTTAAAGGTCATTACGATAGAAGAAGAAAAGTTTAACATAACGATTGACAAGGGTCTGGCAATCCTTGCAGAAATGGAAGAGGCTCTCGCCGCAGAGGGAAAACGGGAATTAGCCGGAGAGGATGTGTTTAAGCTATATGATACGTATGGCTTCCCGTCTGATTTGACGGAAGAAATCCTGCAGGAAAAGGGCTTTACCATGGATCAAAAGGGCTTTGATGCTGCGATGGAGGTACAAAAGGAGACTGCCCGGAATGCAAGAGCCGTCACCAATTATATGGGAGCGGATGCAACGGTTTATGATCAGATTGATGTCAGCCTTACCTCACAGTTTGTCGGCTATGACCGTACCTGTCATACCTCTTTGATTTCTGTTCTGACTACGGAAACAGAACTGACGGAAGAGATTGTGGCCGGTCAGCAGGCAACGATTTTGGTGGAGGAAACGCCGTTTTATGCGACGATGGGCGGACAGGAGGCCGATACCGGATGGATCGAAAAGGACGGAGCTGTGTTTGAGGTCGTCAATACGATTCATTTAAAAGGCGGACGGATTGGACATGTCGGCATCGTAAAGGAAGGCATGTTCCGGGTAGGCGATACCGTAACTCTTAGGATAGACGAAGCCCAAAGAGCGGCAACGGCCAAAAACCACAGTGCAACCCATTTGCTCCAGGAGGCATTGCGCATCGTATTGGGCAGTCATGTAGAGCAGGCAGGCTCTCTGGTCAATGCCGGACACCTGCGTTTTGACTTTACTCATTTTTCTGCGATGACAAAGGACGAATTAGATCAGGTAGAAGCAATTGTGAATGCGCAAATCGCCAAAAACCTGACCGTAGAAACAAAGGAAATGGGCATTGAGGATGCTAAAAAGACCGGAGCAAAGGCGTTATTCGGAGAAAAATACGGCGATACCGTCCGGGTGGTCAGTATGGGAGAGTTCAGCAAGGAGCTGTGCGGAGGAACGCATGTCGGCAATACCGGCGCGATTACCGTCTTTAAAATCCTCTCAGAGTCCGGGATTGCCTCCGGTGTCCGTCGGATCGAGGCCATTACCTCCGAGGGCGTATTTGAGTATTACCGGAAAAAGGAGGAGGAGCTGGCAGAAGCCGCCAAAGCAGCCAAAAGCGAGCCTTCTCTTTTGAAGCATAAAATCGAGACGATGTTAGAGGAAATCAAATCGCTTCAGGCAGAAAACGAACAGTTAAAGAGCAAGCTGGCGAACCAGTCCTTAGGGGATGTGACAAACCAGGTGACAGAGATAAAGGGTGTCAAGCTTTTGGCAGTCCGGGTGCCGGATACCGATGGGAACGGTCTGAGAAATTTGGGCGACCAGCTCAAGGAAAAGCTGGGTGAGGGCATTGTCTTTTTGGCTTCGGAAAAGGAAGGCAAGGTCAATCTGATTGCGATGGCAACTGACGGAGCCGTGGGGCAGGGAGCCCATGCCGGAAACCTGATCAAAGCAATTGCACCAATCGTCGGTGGCGGCGGCGGCGGCAGACCAAATATGGCACAGGCAGGCGGCAAGAATCCGGCGGCGATAGAAGAGGCCATAACCGCCGTTGCGGCAGCAGTAGAAAAGCAGTTGTCCTAAATAGGATTGGACGGCGGAGAAATACCAGAAGGCAGCAAAATATAATAGAAAGCAGAAAAAAGTAACAGAAGGCAAATAGGAGTCGCATGTGAAAATAGAAAACGAAGCATGTAAAAAAATATTAGAACAGGTCAACCAAGTAGTCATCGGCAAGGTGCAGATAGCGGCAAAGCTCCTTGCCGCCTTGCTGGCCGGAGGACA
>CASCWU010000109.1 GCA_949155905.1 uncultured Lachnospiraceae bacterium | reverse complement strand
GGAGGAGACTGCCCGTGTCACGGGAGCCGCCCAGCAAAACCGACAGATTTCCGACATCCAGCTCGATATCTGCAGGAGCGTTGACCCGGCTTACCTGATTTTCTTGGCCAGGAGCAAATTCCAGCAAAAAGGTGTCGTTATTTTCCGGAAGGATAGGGTCGGAAACCTTTAATAGCAGCCTTCCCTCTCCATGGCAGCGGCAGAGCTTTAAGAGAGACTGGACATTTACGGCGCGAGCCATACCATTTAAGATAGCTCGGCAATCCATTCCGCTAAGCTCAGGCAGAAGTCCGGACAGATCCAGATGATCCGGCAGTCCAAACTCGATAAATTCAAAATTGGCGAGAAAGGCAGTGCTGACAAACCGAAGCAGCCCGATAAGAGCCTTGGCATCCGAAACGATCAGGGCATTTTTACGGTCGAAGCTGGTGGTGCAATTCAACGTGTTTTCTGTCCGGCTTGCGACAAGAAAACCGCCCGGAACACCATGTTCATCTGACCAGACGAAAATCCACTGCTTTTCGGCAAGAGGCTTATCGCCTTCTAAGCTTTTGTAAAAGACCTTCCGCAAACAGGAGAAATTGATGGATCCGTAAGCTTTGTTGTAAAGCTCTAACAATACCGTCAGATCGTCGCCTGGCAGTAGCTGCCGCACAGAACCTCCTATTTCCGGGAGGTGTTTTAGATTGGAAAGCCGAACCTTCCACAGTATGGTTTTCCCGGCAGGAGCAAAGCCAAACTGCCGATAGTAGGCGGTACTGAACGGATACAGATAGGACAGGGCATAACCCTCCTGATACATATCCCGCAAGGATACCTCCATACAGGAGCGGATAGCACCGCCGCGGCGATGTGCCGGAAGAGTCGCTACGCCGCCGACACCGCCCATTTTCACGACATGACCATCAAAGCGTACCTGTTTTTTATTGATGATGATAGAAGCTACCGGCGGTTCCTCCTCTTTCAGAAAAGCAGCATAAAATTCCTCGAAAGGACTGGGCTCGGCAGTCTGCGCTTTCTCCTGTTCCTTCTCATATTCAAAAGAATTTTCAAATGCGATTGCCATATTTAGGTGGGCTCTCCAGTATTCGCCAGGCTGTAATTTTCTTGCAAACATCTTGCTCCTCCTTTGAAAATGCCTTCTTTTGGCAGTATTTGTATTGGAATTTATGGTAGCATAGATTTTACAGATTTACAACAAGAAAATAAGAAAGGCATAGATAGTGCATTGCGTTTTAAATCTCGCTGTGTTATGATAAGAAAAGCTATTTTGACAGAGAAAAAAGAAAGACTGTAAAGAGAGAATAGATAGAAAAGAGAAAGAAGAGAAGAGGAAAACAACAATGAAATGGATAAAGTACAGCCTGAAAACGACCACCAAGGCCGTGGATCTGATCAGCGATATGCTAAACGAAATGGGATTTGAGGGGATTGAAATTGAAGATCACGTACCGCTTTCCGAATCGGACAAGCAGAAAATGTTTGTTGATATTTTGCCGGAGACAGAGCCGGATGATGGAACGGCGACGGTAAACTTTTATGTAGAGCCAAGAGAGTCTATAGATACTGGAAATATTGAAGAAAAAGATTTTAGGCAGAATCCGGAAGAGGTTGCTATCCGTGTAAGAGAGGGCTTAGAGGAGCTTTCTGTTTTTACAGACATCGGAGAAGGCACGCTTACCGTATCCGAGACGGAGGATCGGGACTGGATCAACAACTGGAAGGAATTTTTCCATGCGTTTCGGATTGGCGAGGATATCGTGATCAAACCGTCCTGGCAGAACAAGGAGGAGGCGGAGGTCAGAGAGGGCGATTTGGTATTGGAAATCGATCCGGGGATTTCCTTTGGGACGGGCGCACATGAAACGACCCGTTTGTGTATCGAGGCGCTTCATGACCAGGTGAAAAAGGGAGACGAGCTATTAGACGTTGGCTGCGGTAGCGGGATTCTTTCAATAGCAGCAGTGAAGCTGGGAGCTGCTCACGCCGATGCGATTGACATAGATCCGATTGCTGTCGATGCGACAAAGGAAAATAGGACGGTCAATGGGGTATCGGAGGATCAGCTTCGGGCAGAAGCCGGAAATCTGATCGAAGACACTGTTTTGCAGGAGCAATACGGAAAAAAGCAATATGATATTATAGTTGCCAATATTTTAGCAGATATTTTAGTACCGCTTACTCCGGTCGTCGCACCGTTTCTAAAGCCAGGCGGCTGCTATATTACCTCCGGGATTTTAGATACCAGAGCAGAGGAAGTAGAGGCTGCCATTCGTCAGGCAGGCTTACTGGTGGAAGAGCGTCGTCAGCAAAATGATTGGGTAGCAATTGTAGCCAGAAGGGCAGAAAAAGAAAGCAGAAAGAAAAAGGATATGCTGGGAATAGCGATGGGATAAAGTGATGGGAAAACAAGAAAACGTCAGGATTTTTGTAGGAAAAGAACAGCTTTTGGGCAATCAGGCAATTCTGACCGGAGAGGCGAGGAATCATATCAAAAACGTTCTCAGGATGCGTCCGGGTCATGAGCTGCTGCTCTGCGACGGAGAAGGAAGAGGGTACGATGCCAAAATCCGGGAGATCGGGACAGATAAAGTGATTTGCTATCTGCTAGAGGATGGACGGGTGGCCGGAGAGCTGCCGGAGGGGAAAGTTTTGGATACAGAGCTGCCTGGCAGACTGGTCTTGTTTCAGGGACTGCCCAAACGGGACAAGCTGGAATGGATCATTCAAAAGGCCGTGGAATTAGGAGCGGCGGAAATCGTTCCGGTACAGATGGCGCGCACAGTGGTCAGGCTGGAGGATTCCAAAAAGGAAGCAAAGAAGCTGGAACGATGGGAAAGCATTGCCAGAAATGCAGCAGAGCAGTCTGGACGGGGACGCCTTCCAGAGATTTCTCCGGTGCTGTCCTTTTCAGAAGCGCTTGCAAAAGCAGGCGAATTGGACTACAATATGATACCGTATGAAAAAGCAGAGAACCGGGCAGAGAGCAAAGCGGTGATAAAGGAAGCTGCAAAAAAACAGTCGGTAGGAATTTTTATCGGTCCGGAGGGCGGAATTACCGAGGAGGAGCTGCAAATGGCTCTGGCAAGCGGTGTAAAGCCAATCAGCTTAGGAAGGCGGATCCTGCGGACGGAGACGGCCGGGCTGGCGGCGCTTGCCCTGGTAATGTTTGAAATGGAGGCAGGGCAGTAATGGAAGCATATTTAGACAATGCGGCGACAACAAAGCCGCTTGCTTCGGTGCGGCAGAAGATGGAAGAAACGATGGAAACAGCGTATGGGAATCCTTCCTCTCTTCATAAAAAAGGTCTTGAGGCAGAGGAGTATGTAGAGGAAGCAAGAACCCGGATTGCCAAAACCCTGCGGGCGGAGCCGGGAGAAATCGTTTTTACCTCTGGCGGAACCGAATCCAATAACCAGGCGATTTTTGGAACCGCCCTGGCTGCGAAGCGACGGGGAAGGCATTTAATTACGACTTCTATCGAACATGCTTCGGTTTATCAGCCTATGGGCTTTTTGGAAGAGATGGGCTATGAGGTGACATATCTGCCGGTAGATGAATACGGACATATTCAGAAGGAAGCCTTAGAGGCTGCGGTACGCTCAGATACGGTGCTAGTATCCTTACAGTATGTCAATAACGAAGTAGGATCGATGCAGGATATCGCCGCTCTGTCGAGGCTTGTGAAAAAGGCAAACCCGGATACGCTGCTGCATGTCGATGCGATCCAGGCCTATGGAAAGCTTCCGATTTGTCCGAAACGAGAAGGCATTGATTTGCTTTCGGTCAGCGGGCATAAAATTCACGGGCCGAAGGGAAGCGGAATTTTATATATCAAAAACGGAGTACGGATACAGCCTCTTTTATATGGAGGAGAGCAGCAGAAAAACCGCCGTTCCGGGACGGAAAACGTACCGGCGGCAGCCGGGATGGGACAGGCCGCCTGGGAGCTTGGCCAGACATTATCCGAGCGGACAGAACGGCTTTACCAGTTAAAGGAGCATTTTATCACAGAGTTGTGGAAGGCACTGCCGGATTGTAGAATACATGCGCTTTCTGGCAAGCGGGAAACAGATAGGAAGGCAATCCGTCAAACTGCTCCGCATATTGTCAGCGTTGGCTTTGCGGGAGTGCGCAGCGAGGTGCTGCTCCATGCCTTAGAGGAACGGGAGATCTATGTTTCCTCCGGTTCTGCCTGTTCCTCGAACCATCCGGGCATCAGCGGAACCCTACAGGCGATTGGAGCCGAGAAGCAGTTTTGGGACAGTACAATCCGTTTTAGCTTTGGCTTGTTTACGACAGAGGAGGAGCTAGAATATACAGTAGCGGTTCTAGCAGAGCTGGTGCCAGTGTTGCAGCGGTATGTCAGAAAATAAAAAGCAGGATCATGGTCGGAAAGAAGCTGTTTTGGAAAGGAGCAGTATGAGAACGAAAAACGAGTATCGGGAATTTTTGATCAAATACGGGGAAATCGGCATCAAAGGAAGAAACCGTTATATTTTTGAAAACGCTTTAATGGAGCAGATTCGTTTTTCGCTTGCGCCGTTAGACGGAGAATACGAGGTGACAAAGGAGCAGGGGCGGATTTACGTAGAGGTGACAAGCGAGGAGTATGATTATGAAGAGACATTAGAGGCGCTGCAGCGGGTGTTTGGGATCGTCCATATCTGTCCGGTGATGGTAGTGGAAAGCACGGACTGGAAGGATTTGGAGGAGGCCGTGGGACGTCATGTAGCCGGGCAGTATCCAGAGGAGTGCTTTACCTTTAAAATGGAAGCCAAACGGGGGAATAAGCAGTATCCGTTTCCTTCTCCGGAAATCTGTGCCAAAATGGGTGAATATTTATTAAACCGCTTTCCGGGAAAGCTGACGGTAGACGTCCATCATCCTCAAAAACGGATTACTCTGGAGGTACGGAATAAGGGCTATATTTACAGCGAGGAGCTTCCGGGGCCTGGCGGAATGCCGATAGGGACAGCAGGAAAGGCGATGCTGCTGCTGTCCGGCGGGATTGACAGCCCGGTAGCCGGCTATATGATTGCCAAGCGCGGGGTCAGACTGGAGGCTACGTATTTCCATGCCCCGCCGTATACGAGTGACCGGGCAAAAAAGAAGGTCGTGGACTTGGCCAGACAGGTAGCGCGCTATGCCGGTCCAATCCGGCTGCATGTGATCAATTTTACGGAAATCCAGCTTTTTATCTACGATCAATGCCCGCACGAGGAGCTGACGATTATTATGCGGCGGTATATGATGAAGATTGCAGAGGAATTAGCAAAAAGGAGCGGCTGTCTTGGATTAGTAACCGGGGAGAGCATCGGACAGGTGGCCAGCCAGACAATGCAGAGCCTTGCAGCGACCAACGCGGTCTGCAGCCTGCCGGTATACCGTCCGCTGATTGCCTTTGATAAACAGGATATTGTAGCGATTTCGGAACAGATTGGTACGTATGAAACCTCGATTCAGCCGTTTGAGGACTGCTGTACGATTTTTGTAGCGAAGCATCCGGTGACAAAGCCGGAGCTTTCCGTGATTGAACGCTCGGAGGAAAAGCTGGCAGAAAAAATTGACGAGATGGTACGAACGGCATTGGCGACTGAGGAGGTGATAGAAGTAAAGGGAGAGTAAAAAAATCCCCGGAAAGGAAACAGGCAGGTTATCCTGCCGGATTTCCCTCCGGGAAGCTTCTTACTTTGTGGAAACCCGTAGCAAGTACGGGGTAGGACAAAAACTACTCGACGATATAAGGCTGTAAGGTGGAAATAATAGCGTCGTAATCCTTGTCATCATGAATATTCAGATCGATTGGCTTAGACAAATCCAGGCTGAAAATACCCATAATGGATTTCGCATCAATGACATACCTTCCGGAAACCAGATCGAAATCGGATTCAAACTTCGTCACTTCGTTTACGAAAGCCTTTACCTTATCAATGGAGTTTAAAGAAATTTTAACTGATTTCATGGTGCTTATCCTCCTTATACTGAGATGATTGTCTGTACCTGCGCTGCATGGCATAGCAGTCTTAGCAGACCGGCCACGGCAGGTAAGCCATAGCAAGCGAGCCACAGCAAATTTACCGGTACAGAATGAATACACTAGTATAGTAGCGATTTGCCAATAGAATGTCAATGTGCAAAGTAAATAAAAAACTGGCGGAAAAATTGTAAAATTCGCAAATTCAGACAAAATATCAAAAATAAGAACGGAGGAATTGCTTTGAAACGTGTTGCGTTTCTCACACTTGGCTGCAAGGTCAACGCATATGAGACAGAAGCGATGGAAAAGCTATTTAGAGAGGCCGGCTATGAAATCACGGAGTTTCTGGCGGAGGATGGTAGACCGGCGGATATCTATGTAATCAATACCTGTACGGTGACGAATATGGCAGATCGGAAGTCCCGTCAGATGCTGCACCGTGCAAGGAAGCAGAACCCTGACGGACTGGTAGTGGCAGCCGGGTGTTACGTGCAGGCGCCTCAGTCGCGGCTGACAGAGGATACGGGAGTGGATTTGCTGATCGGAAATGGCAGGAAGCAGGAAATTGTCCGTCTGGTAGAGGAGTATCTGGCAGGCAGCAGAGAGAATGCTTTAGGGGAATTAACGGAAGCCTATGACAGCCTTTCGATTGATACCGTGACGGAAAGGACGCGTGCAAATATCAAAATTCAGGACGGCTGCAATCAATTTTGCTCCTACTGCATTATCCCGTATGTGAGAGGACGAATCCGTTCCCGTCAGAAGGAAGCAGTTTTGGAAGAGGTAGGGCGGCTGGCAGGAGAGGGGTATCAGGAAATCGTTTTGACCGGAATCCATTTAAGCTCGTATGGGATGGATTGGGATCACACTTCGCATTTGCTGCCGCTTTTAACAGAGCTTTCCCGGATCGAAGGGGTGGCGCGGATACGGTTGGGCTCCTTAGAGCCGAGGATCATGACCGAAGAATTTACGGCCGCCCTAAAAAGCTTGCCTAAGGTATGTCCGCATTTTCATCTTTCCCTGCAGAGCGGCTGTGACGAAACCCTGCGGCGGATGAACCGCCATTATACGACGGAGGAATACAAGGAGGCCTGCAAAAGACTTCGGCAGGTCTATCAGCAGCCGGCGCTGACCACAGATGTGATCGTGGGCTTTCCGGGAGAAACCGAGGAGGAATTTGCCAGGACAAAGGCATTTGCAGAAGAAATCGGTTTTTCGAAAATTCATATTTTTCCGTATTCAAAACGGAATGGGACAAAGGCGGAGCGTATGGAGGGGCAGCTCGCGGAAGCGGTAAAAAAAGAGCGGGCAGCAGAACTGGCGGCGGTAGAAGCAAGACTGGAGAGAGCCTACAGACAGCACTTTGTAGGACAGAAAGAGCAGGTATTGTTTGAAGAGTCGATTTCTTATCAGGGACAGGAATGGCAAATTGGGCATACGACGCGGTATGTCAAGGTGGCTGTACCGGCTGCAAGAAGCCTGGAGGGACAGATCCGGCAAGTAAATGTGCTGTCGTTCACAGAAGAAGATTTTTTACGAGGGGAGCTATTGGTGCCGGAAGAGGAAGGATCGTTGCCGCAGCTTGGCTTATCCTCGTCATGCTGACAAAAAATTCTTAAAATTTTCATAAATGGATTGTAATTTCGATCAATTTGTATTAAGATAGAGGAGATAAGAAAAAGGCCACGGATCATTTTGAGTAAGGTTAAAGTAGAAGCATGCTTGGGCCGGAATCGGTGGCTCCGGAGGTTGTAGGGATTGAGCAAAAGAAGGACGTGAGGCTGATTATGCAGGAAATGAACCATACCCAATATTTTAAAGTCCAAAAGGAGCCGGAACTCCAGGTAAAGGATGTTTTAACGGCTGTATATGAGGCATTGACGGAAAAGGGCTATAATCCGGTAAACCAGATCGTAGGCTATGTGATGTCCGGAGATCCGACTTATATTACGAATCATAGAGGTGCCAGAAGCATGATTATGAAGGTAGAGCGGGATGAGATTTTAGAAGAGCTGATGGAGAATTACATCCGTGTTCTGGAGTCGGAGAAGCAGGTATAAAAGGACAGGAGCCAAAAGCTGTGAGGATTATGGGATTGGACTATGGTTCTGTCACCGTAGGTGTGGCCATGAGCGATGAGCTGCTGCTGACGGCACAGGGCCTTGAAATCATCCGCAGGAAAGAGGAGAATAAGCTTCGCCGGACTTTGGCGAGGCTAGAGGTGTTGGCGGCAGAATATCAGGTAGAGGAGATTGTTTTGGGGTATCCTAGAAATATGAACCATACCGAGGGCGAACGATGTGAGAAATCGGAAGCCTTTGCTGCTATGCTTAAAAAACGGATCGGACTGCCAGTTGTTCTGTGGGACGAGCGTTTGACGACTGTTGCCGCCCATCGTATGATGATAGAGGCCGGAGTGCGCCGTGAAAAGCGTAAGGAGGTCGTGGATCAGATAGCAGCCGCTTTGATTTTACAGGGATATCTGGATTATAGGAGAAACGCTGTGCAAGGGCTATCGGAATGATCATAGAAGAAGGAGAACAGAAATGGCAGAGCTACAAGAGCGTATTTTATTTACGGCTGAAGATGAAGAGGAAGTGGAATTTTTTGTATTGGAGCAGACTCGCATCGGTGGGGTAAACTATATCCTGGTAGCAGATTCCGAGGGTGAGGAGGCAGAGGCTCTGATTTTAAAAGAGATGCCGATAGAAGAGGGAACCACGGCAGAAGAGACAGTATATGGAATCGTAGAGGATGAAGAGGAGCTAAATGCGATCTCCAAGGTATTTATGGAGATGCTAGATGACGTAGAAATTGAAGTAGGAAAAGAATAACGTAGTGTATCAAGACCGGAGGAAGTTGCGTGAGTTTGGAATCAGAACAGGAACGCGGAAACGAAGAATTTAAGGCATTATTACGGGAAAACGGATTAAAGGTGACAAGCCAGCGGATAGCGATATTAGAGGTGCTGCAGGAACGTCCCGGACAGCATTTGACGGTAGAGGAGATCTATGATCTGGTGCGGAAGCAATATCCGGAGACAGGGCTTGCCACGGTATATCGGACGGTACAGCTATTGTCTGAGCTAAAGCTGATTGACCGGCTTAGTTTAGACGGCGGGTATGCCAGATATGAGATAGGAAAGGCGAGGGAGGGCAGCGGTCACCGTCACCATCATTTGATCTGCTTAAATTGCGGCGCTCTGACCTCCTTTGAGGGAGATCTGTTAGAAGCATTGGAGTCTAAAATCGAAGACTCCTGCGGCTTTCAGGTAGTCAACCATGACGTAAAGCTGTTCGGATATTGTAAAAACTGCCGGGAAAAGAGATAATCCCGGACAACTGGCGCAAGAGCTTTTCAAACAGGCTTGATATACTGCACAAGCATTGTGGAGGTGCAGGAATTTTGAGAACAACCAAAAAAGAAGGAAAAGAACATTTAAACGGATTAAAAATTATTCCGCTGGGTGGTTTGGAACAAATCGGAATGAACATTACCGCCTTTGAATACGAGGACAGCATCATCGTTGTAGACTGCGGACTTTCCTTTCCAGAGGATGAGATGCTAGGAATCGATCTGGTCATTCCGGATGTTGAGTATTTAAAACAAAATATTTCCAAGGTAAAGGGCTTTGTCATTACACATGGACACGAGGATCATATCGGTGCGCTACCTTATGTGTTGCGGGACGTCAACGTTCCAGTCTATGCGACGAAGCTGACGATGGCGATCATTGAAAACAAATTGAAGGAGCATGGCCTGGTCAAAACGACGAAGCGCAAGATTATCAAATACGGTCAGTCGATTAATCTGGGCTGCTTTCGGATCGAATTTATCCGGATCAATCATAGCATTGCCGATGCAGCCGCTCTGGCTATTTATTCCCCGGCAGGAACGGTATTCCATACGGGTGACTTTAAGGTAGATTACACACCGGTATTCGGAGACACGATTGATTTGCAGCGGATTGGGGAAATTGGGAAAAAGGGTGTGCTGGCTTTGATGTGCGACAGCACAAATATTATGCGTCCTGGCTTTACGATGTCAGAGCGCACCGTAGGAAAGACCTTTGACAACATTTTTGCAGATAATATGCGTCATCGAATCATCGTAGCCACCTTTGCGTCTAACGTAGACCGGGTGCAGCAAATCATCAATTCGGCTGAAAAATACAACCGGAAGGTCGTGATCGAGGGGCGCAGCATGGTCAACATTGTTAATATTGCCAGAGAACTAGGGTATATTACGGTAAAGGACACGACCATCATTGATATTGAACAGATGAAGAGCTATACCGACGAGCAGCTTGTACTGATTACGACCGGAAGCCAGGGAGAAGCGATGGCTGCCCTGTCCCGGATGGCGGCTTCTATCCATAAAAAGGTAAGCATTAAGCCAGGTGATACGATTATTTTCA
>CASCWU010000108.1 GCA_949155905.1 uncultured Lachnospiraceae bacterium | reverse complement strand
CCCGCCTAAAAAGGCGACGTTTCCCCGGATTGGCTTCCCACAGGCCAGCCCGCTGATGGTTTGGTTGACGACAGCCTGGAAAATAGAGGCTGCCAGGTCTGGCTTTGTAGCGCCTTCGTTAATCAGAGGCTGAATATCGGATTTGGCAAACACACCGCAGCGCGCGGCAATCGGATAAATGGCTTTATAGTCCTTGGCATAATCGTTCAGGCCGGAGGCATCCGTTTTTAACAGGGTTGCCATCTGATCGATAAAGGAACCCGTGCCTCCGGCGCAGATTCCGTTCATACGCTGCTCCAATCCACCGGTAAAATAGATGATTTTGGCATCCTCACCGCCAAGCTCGATGGCGACATCGGTCTGAGGAGCGTAGGATTTTAGAGCAGCAGAGACTGCTACCACCTCCTGAATGAAGGGAATATCCAGATGGCCGGAAATAGTCAGGCCACCGGAGCCTGTGATCATCGGCCAGACAGTACAATCCCCTAACAGTTCTTTGGCGTCGGCCAGCAGGCCGTGCAGCGTTTCTTGAATATTAGCATAGTGACGTTTATAATCGGAAAACGAAATAGCTCCGTTTTTATCCAGCAATACCACCTTGACGGTGGTTGATCCAATGTCAATTCCCAATCGGTATGTATGAGCTGACATAAAATTCCTCCCATCTACACATGGATTTTTGTGTATTTTGTATTCGACCCTTTTTTCCTAAAAAGATCAAATTACCTTTTACTATAACACAATTTTTTCGGAAATGGTAGCCGAAAAATATAAACTTTTTATGAAGTGCGCATATAATAAGTAGGAAACAGGATAAAACAGGAGAATCGTATGGACAATATGACATGCAGGGGAATCCGCTATGTGATTCGGCAAGGAGATTCCCTTTATAAAATCAGCCGCATCTACCGGGTTCCGTTAGCTCTGCTTTTAAGGGCGAATCCGTATGTGGATGTATACAATCTGCAGGTAGGGGAGGAGATCTGTATCCCGCTGACACCGCAGCCTCTTCCGCGTACGCAGGCGGGAGCAGAACCGATGAACCAGCCAGAGCGTATGCCGGGAGGCAGCATGATGGGTCAGCCGGAACGTATGCCAGGAGGCGGCATGATGGGTCAGCCGGAGCGTATGCCAGGAGGCGGCATGATGGGTCAGCCGGAGCGTATGCCAGAAGGCGGCATGATGGGTCAGCCGGAACGTATGTCTGGAAGCAGCCAGGAGCGGCCATCAGGTGCTGCAATGGAATTTCCGGCAGGGCGGATGCCGGAGGTTATGCCGGAAAACCGGTCTGGCAGAGGAACCGGAGTGGTAGCAGAGGCCAGTTCGGAAGAGATGGAAGAGGCGATGATGTTATATGTGATCCAGGCAGGGGATACTCTGGAAGGTCTTTTAGAACGCTTTGCTTTATCCTTGGAGGATTTTTTACGCTACAACCAGCCTGCTGCCTTAAAGCTGGCGCCGGGTAGTACCGTGGAAATCCCGCAGAACAGGCTGAATAGTTGATGGCTATAGCAGCCGGCCGGAGACAGGATAAGCCTCTCCGGCCGGCTGATTTTTAAAAAATTAGGATTGTATTTATATTCTATTTGTGCTAAGATAGGGAAAAGCATATTTTCTTTTTGTATTCTATGCCGCAAAGGCGGCAGATATCGTCTGATACCATCTATCCAGTTCGGGAAATTCATGCTTTTATCACCAACTGCTGACTGACCACAGCAGGAGTTTTCGGGCATGAAAGAGAACCTCCTGCCAAAAGGAGGGGAATTGTGACGGAAGAAGCAGGAAGAAAACAAAAAACCATACAAAACAGGAAGCAATACAGAGGCTGTGAAGCGGGGAAAAAGGAGGGCTGGCAGATGGATGTCAGGAGATGGCTTCTGTTTTTAGGAGCCGCCTGCCTGTTGGTGTTATCAGGCTGCGTTGGGGAAGGGAAGCAGACCTTGCCGCAGGAGATTGAGCCAGGCTCTGTTTATACAGGGAAAATCGAGATTCCTTTGCCGGAGGCGTCCGGGACAGAGGTTTATGAAGGAAGCGGCGTAACGATAGATGCCAGTCATACTGAGGACGGCTATATTATGGTAAAATGCGAAGGTGCAACGGCTCATCTGAAAGTGCGGATTAGCCTGAAAGGAGAGGACTACACGTATGATTTGAACCAGTCAGGAGAATACGAAGTATTTCCGCTCCAGATGGGAAACGGCGAGTATGAGGTGACGGTGTTTCAGAACATCGAAGGAACCAAATACAGTCCTCTTTACCAGACAGATCTTTCTGTGACGATGCCGGACGAGGATCGGGTGTTTTTGTTTCCAAGCCAATATGTCTGGTACACCAATGAAGAAGAGGCGGTGCAGCTTTCGTATGATCTGTGCGACGGGCTTGAGACAGACAGCGAGAAGGTAGACCGGATTTATGATTATCTGGTGTGGCTGTTGGAGTATGATTATGAGAAGGCAGCAACCGTAGAGAGCGGGTACATCCCGGATTTGAGTGAGATTTTACAGATCAAAAAAGGAATTTGTTTTGACTATGCCGCGCTTTTGGCTGCGATGCTGCGGGCGCAGGATATTCCGGTACGGCTGGTGATTGGCTACGTGCAGCCGGACAACCTTTACCATGCCTGGAACCAGGCGTATATAGATGGCAAATGGGTTTGGATGGATGCGACCTTTGGGCCGGATTCCACCAGGAAGGAAGCAGATTATACACAAGACCGGAGATATTAGGGGGTTAGAGGGATGAAAAGGACAAAAACAGAACAACGAAGCAAGAGCCTGCCTGCCGAGGAGGTGTCTGTATTCTGCCGTCAGGCAGCCATGATGTTAAAATCAGGGATTCCGCTTTACGACGGGATGGAGGTTCTGTGCCGGAACTACCAGGATACCGCGTATGGCGCTGTTTTTGAGCGGATCTATGAGAGAGTACGGGATGGCGGGACACTGTATGAGGGGGTTCGGACAGCCGGTTTTTTCCCTGCGTATATGGTGCATATGGTTCAGGTAGGGGAAATGACAGGAAAACTAGATGATGTATTGGAGTCCTTAGGCGAATATTATGAAAAAGAAGGGCGTTTGCGCGCGGCGATCCGGAATGCGGTTTCTTATCCGCTGGTGCTGGTGATGATGATGACGGTAGTGATCGGGATTTTGGTGGTTCGTGTGCTGCCGGTCTTTACCGATGTATTCCGCAGCCTCGGAACCGAATTGTCTGGGACGGCCGGAGCCGTTTTATCAAGCGGCGTAATATTGGGACGTACTGTCCTGGTGTTGGTGGCGGTGCTGCTTCTTTTTGTAGCAGCGGTATTTGCTGCGTGGCGTCTTGGGAAAAAGGAACAAATTTTAAAGGGCTGTCAACGGCTTTGCCCTCCGGTCAGACATTTGTTGGAAAAGCAGGCGGCACAAAGATTTGCTTCTGTGATCGCAATGGTGCTGTTTAGCGGCTATAGCCTAGAAAACGCATTGGAGCTGATTCCGGAGCTGATGTCCGACAAGGAGAGCGCCAGGAAAGCAAAGCGCTGTCAGGAACTTTTGCAGGAGAGCGGAGATTTTCCGGCTGCCTTAGAGCAGGTAAAGCTCTTCGATCCGCTGCACCAGAAAATGATCCGGGTAGGAGTAGAGGCAGGACGGACGGATCAGGTGATGGAGCAGGTGGCGGATATTTATGAGCGGGAGGTCGAGGATGGAATTCAGGGTATGGTATCTTGGATTGAGCCGGCGCTGGTAGCCGTTTTGACTCTGATCATCGGCGGAATCCTGTTGTCAGTGATGCTGCCACTTGTAAGCATTATGACGTCGATTGGATAAAAGCAAACGAAAGGGGCTGTTTGTGTGCATTTATACAAAGGCAAACGAAGGGGTATGCTTCACTGGTTTGGCTTAGCCGGCGTGTTTCTTTTATCCGTGCTGCTGTTAAGCGTTGGCAGCAGGCAGTTAGCGGACAGTTCGAGCAGAGAGCAGCAGGAACTGTTAGAGGAAGCGCTCTCTCAGGCAACCGTGGCCTGCTATGCGACAGAAGGGCGTTATCCGGCGAACCTGGAATATTTAATCGAGCATTATGGGATTCAGATAAACCGTGAAAAATATCTCGTTACATATGAAATCTTTGCGGACAATGTGCGTCCGAGAATCCGGGTTTTGCCGATCCCGTAAAATTTTTTATAAACGGCAGACAGGAAAAGGAGGGTGTGACAAAAATGAGGGAACGGAGACTGTCCATAAACGGCATGCTGATTTTTTTAATCTATGGAATGTTCGCCTTGTTTTCCCTGCTTTTGGTAGTGATTGGGGCAAGGGTTTACCGTACGGTGGCCGCAGTGGGGGAAGAGAATACGGCAGTCCGTACTTCTTTTTCTTATCTGGCCAATAAGCTGAGGATGGAGGCCGGGACAGAGGGAGACATCCGTTTGGAGGAGCGGGAGGGGTATCCGCTGTTAGTGATTGGCGGAAGTGGTCAGACCGAGGAATATGAAACGTTAATTTATTATTATGACGGAATGCTTTGGGAGTATTTTGGAGCGGCCGGACAGTCTTTCGAGCCGGGGAAGGGAGAAAAGCTGATAGAGGCGGCGGGCTTTACGATAGAGGAGCCGGAGCCTGGCCTTTTTTATCTGGAATTATCGGATGCCGCCGGAAACCAAAGAGGCCTGCATCTAAGCAGCCGCGGGATGGATAGAAGCCAAAAGAGAGGGGAATGAAGACAAATCATATGAAAACAACAGGGAGAAAAAATCCTGCACTGATGGAGTTAGTTTTGGTAATCCTGTTCTTTGCCCTGTCCTCTATGGCTCTGGTGCAGGTATTTGTAAAGGCGAAGACGATCAGCCAGACAAGTCAGGCGAAAACGTTGGGGCTGTTGGTAGCAGAGGATATATTAGAGCAGTGGAGGGCAGATCCCACACAGCCGGAGAAACTGTTTTTGCCGGAGCATAGCTGGAAAGAGGAAATGGCAGGAGCCGAAACGGGAGAAAGCAAAACAGTAGGAGCCGAAACGAGAGAAGCTGAAACGATAAAAGCCGAGGAAATGCGGATATTTTACGTAGAGTGTGACGAAGCAATGAACTTGCTTTCCATAGAAGAAGCGTATAAAGAGGGAAGGTATCGCCTTCAGGCCGTGCTTTCCGAAGAAAAGCAGCCAGCCGGAAGGCTGTACCGGATAGGGGTGACGCTGACGGAGCTTTCTAGCGGAGCTGTTTTAGTGGAATGCGAGACAGCGCAGTATCTTCCAGAGGAGATGCAGGATGAATAAAGAAAAAAGACAAAAAATGGAAACGGGACATGGCACGGGGGTCGGGATGGCCTCCGTGCTGATGATTGTGATAGTGCTGGCTTTGACCAGCTTTGGCATTCTGGCGCTCGTATCTGCCCGGGCGGATGCTGCAATGAGCAGGCGGACAGAGGAATTTATGGCTGCATATTATGCAGCGGAGGGCAGAATGGCCGAGCAGCTAGCAAAGACAGATGCCGGATTGTGTGCCGGAACGGTGCAGTTTTCGGCGGATGGCTTATTGGAGCTTTCAGAGGAGGTTCGGGAAGGTCAGATGCTGCGTGCCGTGCTGCGGCGTCCGAATGAGACGGGAAGTGACGGAGAGACGGATCAGATCATGCGTTATGAGATTGTGCGCTATGGGCTGGTAAATACCGGAGAATGGAATCCAGAAGAGGAGATCAACGTATGGGATGGAGGAAAATAAAGGTATGCAGATAAAAGAAATTTTACAAAAGGCATTGGAACTGGGAGGCTCGGATCTGTTTTTGATTCCTGGCTCCGAGGTAAGCCTAAAGCGAAAGGGAGAGATTCTTTCGATTGGCGAGGAGCGGATTATGCCGAATGTATCAGAGGATTTGTTAAAGCAGATTTATGCGTTGGCAGACCGGGATATCAAGATGCTGTTAGAAAGCGGAGACGATGATTTTTCGTTTTCCCTGCCGGGGGCAGGGCGGTTCCGCTGCAATGCGTATAAGCAAAGAAGCTCTTTAGCGGCCGTGATCCGGATTGTCACCTTTGGATTGCCGGACAGTGAAAAAATGCACATTCCAAAAGCCGTCATGGATCTGTATCAGACTAAAAACGGGATGATATTAGTAACCGGCCCGGCAGGAAGCGGGAAATCTACGACTCTGGTTTGCTTGATTGATCGCATCAACCAGGAGAAAAACGGCCATATCATTACCTTAGAGGATCCGATTGAATATGTTCATTCCCACAAGAAAAGCTTAGTCAGCCAGCGGGAGATTTCTCACGATACGGAAAGCTATGCGACGGCGCTGCGGGCAGCGCTGCGTCAGACGCCGGATGTCATTTTATTAGGGGAGATGCGGGACTTTGAGACGATTCAGACAGCACTGACAGCAGCCGAAACCGGGCAGCTTCTGCTTTCTACTCTCCATACAGTAGGAGCTGCCAAAACGATTGACCGTGTGGTAGACGTGTTTCCGGCTCACCAGCAGGCGCAGGTAAGAATCCAGCTTTCTATGGTGCTGCGGGCAGTGATTTCCCAGCAGCTTCTTCCGGTGATTGGCGGCGGGCTAGAGCCGGCCTTTGAGATTATGCTTGTGACTCCGGCAATCCAAAATATGATCCGGGAGGGGAAGGTACACCAGTTAGACAATGTGATTTATTCCGGGGCAGATGCAGGTATGCGGACGATGGACAATGATATCCTAAGGCTTTATAAAGAAGGAAAGATTACAAAGGATACCGCGCTGGCCTACGCGGTAAATCCAGACGTACTAAGCAGAAAGCTGTAGGGCTTCTAACTGCCGCTGACGTTTTACAGACAGCTATAGACAGGAGACGGTAAAAAGTCTCCTGTTATTTTTTTGTTGAATCTTCTGGTATTTTGTGGTAATATAGGTTATATTTTCTATTTTTGGTATTTTTTACAAAATGGGGTGATAGGGACGAGAAGAAAATATACCGACCAAACCGTATACGAAGCATTGTTGGATCGGCTTCACTATTTGTTCCAGGAATTCGACAATATTTATATTTCCTTTTCCGGCGGAAAGGACAGCGGACTGCTGCTCAATATCGTGCTGGATTTCCGTAAAAAGTATTATCCAAATAAAAAGCTGGGCGTGTTCCATCAGGATTTTGAAGCGCAATATACCGTGACGACCGAATATATTGAAAGAACCTTTGCGAGAATTGAGCAGGATGTAGAGCCTTATTGGGTTTGCCTGCCGATGGCAACACGGACGGCGCTCAGCAGCTATGAGATGTTTTGGTATCCGTGGGACGATACAAAGCGGGATGCCTGGGTGCGCCCGATGCCAGATCATCCCTATGTGATCAATATGGACAACAACCCAATCAGCACCTACCATTATCGGATGCACCAGGAGGATTTGGCCAAGCAGTTCGGACGATGGTACAGAAACTGTCATGGGAGAAAGAAAACCGTCTGTCTCTTAGGAATACGGGCGGATGAGTCCTTGCAGCGTTACAGCGGGATTGTCAACCGGAAGCACGGCTATGACGGTACGTGCTGGATTACAAAGCAATTTAAGAACGTCTGGTGTGCTTCTCCGATGTATGACTGGACCTCAGGGGATGTCTGGCATGCCAACTACCTGTTCGGCTATGATTATAACAAGCTGTATGATTTGTACTATATGGCGGGCTTAAAGCCGGATCAGATGAGAGTTGCTTCTCCGTTTAATGATTATGCCAAGGACAGTCTGCATCTTTATCGGGTGATCGATCCGGAGATTTGGACGAAGCTCTTAGGGCGTGTCCGAGGGGCGAATTTCGGCTCTGTATACGGCAGAACCAAGGCGATGGGCTATCGGAACATTACTTTGCCGGAGGGCTATACCTGGGAGGAATATACAAAGTTTTTATTGGATACGCTGCCTGCAAGGCTGCGTAATAATTATATCAAAAAGTTCAAATCTTCGATTGAATTTTGGCATCATACCGGAGGCGGCTTAGAGGAGGAGACGATTCAGGAGCTGCTCGATCATGGCTACAACATCCGCCGGAATGGAGTTTCCAACTATACCGTCATGAAAAATTCCCGTGTCGTATTTATCGGCAAACTGCCGGATCACACGGATGATATCAAATCAACCAAGGACATCCCAAGCTGGAAGCGGATGTGTTATTGTATCTTAAAAAACGATCATATATGCCGGTTTATGGGGTTTGGACTGACAAGAGATCAGCAGAGACGAATCGATTATTTAAAACAAAAATACAGCAGCGTGGAGGAGATGAACAATGGCATTTAAAAGTCCTGTTTACAATGTAATTTCAGTTCCGATAGAGAAAATCAGACCGAATACCTATAATCCCAACTCGGTTGCGCCGCCGGAGCTAAAGCTGTTATATGACAGCATCAAGGAAGATGGCTATACGATGCCGGTGGTGTGCTATTATAAAAAAGACGAGGATAGCTATATTCTTGTAGACGGCTTTCACCGCTATCGGATTATGTTAGATTATCCAGATATTTATGAGCGGGAGGGAGGCTGCCTGCCCGTTTCGGTCATTGACAAACCTATAGACGAGCGCATGGCCAGCACCATCCGCCACAACCGGGCAAGAGGCTCTCACGATGTGGATCTGATGAGCAATATCATCAAAGAGCTGCATGAGCTGGGACGCTCCGATGCCTGGATTTCCAAGCATCTGGGCATGGATAAGGACGAGATTCTGCGTTTAAAGCAGATTACAGGGCTGGCTGCGTTATTTAAGGATGTGAAGTTTGGAAAGGCCTGGCTGCCGACGGACCCGAAAAAGGAGGAGTTGGCAGCGGAGGAAAAGGAAGAGGCAGCGGCGGCGCTGGAGGAAGAATTCACTCCAGACCGCTGACATACCGTTTGATCGCCTCAAAGCTTTCTTTGCTGATGTCATGCTCGATGCGGCAGGCATCTTCTGCTGCAATGGCTTCATCGACACCGAGCCGGATAAGCCATGCCGTAAGCAGCTCATGGCGTTCGTAAATCATTTCGGCAATCTCTTTTCCACTGTCCGTCAGATAAATAAAGCCTTCCTTTGTGACAGTGATATGATTTTTTTCCCGCAGATTTTTCATAGCAACGCTGACACTGGGCTTTTTAAATCCCAGCTCGGTAGCGATATCCACGGAGCGGACGACAGGACGTGTCCGGCTTAAAATCAAAATAGTTTCCAAATAGTTTTCCGAAGATTCATTCGTGTGTATGGTGATTCCCTCCTTTTCGGCAATCTCATGATGTGACTGCCCGCATGGGTTATTATAACATATTTAAGCGTTTTTTCAAGAGCCTAGAGTTAGACCTGAAAGGAAAAAAAAGGCATTGACGCTTTCCGGGCGGAAAGGGTATAATGTTTTCATAAAATCCGTATCATCCGTGAGGAGAAAGTGAGGAAAGAGTGAGAAAAAATGGAAAATCTAACAGAAGTCGCCATACGGGAAGCTGCAGCAGCCTTTTGGAAAGGGATGGGCAGGTTACAGATTCATCCTTTGTCGGGCGGACATATTAACCGAACCTGGCTGGTAGAGGAGGAATCAGGGGAAAAATTTGTCCTGCAGCAGATCAACACAGAAATTTTCCAAAATCCAGAGACACTGATGGAAAATATAGCCGGTATCACAGAGTTTCTGCAAAAAAAGCAGCCAAACAACACAAGGCAGAAAGTGCTGACGCTGCTTTCTGGCAAGACGGGAGGCTATTTATTCCGGAATGGACAGGGAGCATACTTTCGGGCTTATCAATATATCGATCATGCTGTCTGCCGGGAGCGGGTGGAGCGGCCAGAACAGCTTTACGAAAGTGGAAGAGCCTTTGGACGGTTTCAACGTATGTTAGCGGAATATCCAGTGGAAGAATTGACCGAAACCCTGCCGAATTTTCATCATACGCCCAAGCGTTACCAGGACTTTTGTCAGGCAGTAGACGAGGATTGCTGTGGCAGGGCAGCAGAAGCGGCGGCAGAGATTGCCTTTATCCAGAAACGGTCGGAGCGTTTTGGCAGCGCCAGACGGCTGCTTGAGGCAGGAGAGCTGCCTCTTAGGGTGACACATAACGATACCAAGCTAAGCAATGTGATGTTAGATACCGAAACAGGAGAGGCAGTCTGTGTGATTGATTTGGATACCGTAATGCCGGGGCTTTTGATATTTGACTATGGCGAGGCGATCCGATTCGGAGCCAATCTGGCGGCGGAGGATGAGCCGGACAGTACGAAGGCCGGGCTGTCCTTAGAGTTGGCAGAGCAATATACAAAAGGGTTTCTGGAGGAATGCGGCAACATTCTCTGGCCGGCTGAGCGAAAGCTGCTCGCAGAAGGAGCCTGGCTGATGACGATGGAAAACGGAATGCGGTTTTTAGCGGATTATCTGCAGGGCGACGTTTATTATCAAATCAAACGGGAGCGCCACAACCTGGATCGAGCCAAAAGCCAGTTAGCGCTCGCTGCGGATATGGAACGGAAGTGGAAGGAATTTGATGCTATGATAAAATCCTGTATGGAAAAAGAAAAAGGTGTGACAACACACAGATAGGTGGTAAAGAGATGAAAGAACATAGATGTACGGTAGCGATTGCGGGCTTAGGAAGCAGGGGCTTTCATACATAT
>CASCWU010000107.1 GCA_949155905.1 uncultured Lachnospiraceae bacterium | reverse complement strand
CCATTATTCGCACGTCTGCTGCCGCCGCCAAAGAAATCAAAGGCGCCGCCAAATAGATCACCAAAAATATCACCCATATCCATTCCGCTAAAGTCAAAGCCACCGGCTCCGCCGGCGCCTCCCTCAAACGCAGCATGTCCGAACTGATCGTACTGTCTCCGCTTATCGGCATCGCTCAATACTGCATACGCTTCGGACGCTTCCTTAAACAGCCGCTCTGCCTCTTTATCTCCTGGATTGGCATCTGGATGGTATTTTTTGGCCAACTGCCGGTATGCCTTTTTCAGATCTGCCTCCGTCGCGGTTTTGGATACTCCAAGCACCTCATAATAATCCCTTTTTTCTGCCATAACGGCTCCTCCCATATACGTTCCTTTACCTTATTTTTCCCGGTTTACTGGCAGTACAGGGAACCAAGCCTCCCAAAAAGAAGCCTGGTTCCCCAAACCTGACCATTTTTATACCGCTGCTATGCCTGCCCTCAGCGCCGGCACAGTCTCCTATACCTCTCTGTAATCTCCATCTACGACGTCATCCTGATAGCCGCCGTTATTTTGGCTCTGACCGCCCATATCCGGGTCTGAGCCTGCTCCCATATCTGGGCCAGGCTGCCCCTGAGCCTGCTCATATACCTTCTGGAACAAGGCCTGTGCGCTGTTCATCAGCTTTTCCTTTGCTGCCTTGATATCCTCTACCTCACCGTCGGACATCACCTCTGGATTGGTTTTTTCAATCAGCTCCTTCAAATGAGCCAGGTCTGCCTGTACCGCTGCCTTATCGGAATCGGAAAGCTTGTCGCCTACGTCCTCCAGTGCCTTTTCGGTCTGGAATACCATCGAATCTGCATCGTTTCTGGCATCAATCGCTTCCTTCCGCTTCTTATCCTGCGCCTCGAACTCAGCGGCCTCCTTGACTGCCTTTTCGATATCGGCATCGGACATGTTGGAGCCTGCGGTAATGGTGATATGCTGCTCCCTGCCGGTTCCCAAATCCTTGGCAGATACGTTGACAATACCGTTCGCATCGATATCAAAGGTTACTTCAATCTGCGGCACGCCTCTTCTGGCCGGAGCAATCCCATCCAGACGGAACTGGCCGAGGCTCTTGTTATCTCTGGCAAACTGACGCTCACCCTGTACGACGTTGATATCTACGGCAGACTGGTTGTCGGCTGCAGTAGAGAAAATCTGGCTCTTTCTGGTCGGAATCGTCGTATTCCGCTCGATCAATCTGGTCGCAATGCCTCCCTGTGTCTCGATAGAAAGAGACAGCGGGGTCACGTCTAACAGCAGGATATCGCCTGCACCGGCATCACCGGCCAGCTTTCCGCCCTGAATGGAAGCACCGATTGCCACGCATTCATCCGGGTTTAAGCTCTTGCTCGGTTCATGTCCGGTCAACGCCTTTACCTTATCCTGAACCGCCGGAATACGGGTAGAACCACCGACTAAGAGTACCTTGCTTAGTTCAGAAGCATGAATCCCGGCATCCCGCAGCGCATTCTGAACTGGAACGGCCGTCCGCTCTACCAAATCGTGTGTCAGCTCATCGAATTTTGCCTTTGTCAAATCCATATCAAAATGCTTCGGGCCATCTGCCGTAGCCGTAATAAACGGCAGGTTGATATTTGTGGTGGTTGCGGAGGAAAGCTCCTTCTTTGCCTTCTCGGCTGCTTCCTTTAACCGCTGCAGCGCCATTTTATCGGTAGAAAGGTCTACGCCCTCTTTGTTTTTAAAATCTTCGATCATATAGCGGGTGATCTTTTCGTCAAAATCATCGCCGCCCAAACGGTTATCACCGGAGGTAGCCAATACTTCGATAACGCCGTCGCCAATCTCAATGATGGAAACATCGAACGTACCGCCGCCCAAATCGTATACCATGATTTTTTGCTCATGCTCATTGTCCAGGCCATAAGCCAGGGCTGCTGCGGTCGGCTCGTTGATAATACGCTTGACATCCAATCCGGCAATCTTGCCGGCATCCTTGGTGGCCTGTCTCTGTGCATCGTTAAAGTAAGCCGGAACAGTAATGACGGCTTCTGTCACCTTCTCACCCAGATAACTTTCTGCGTCGGCTTTGAGCTTTTGCAACACCATCGCGGAAATCTCCTGCGGAGAAAGCTTTTTGTCATCAATCGTCACACGGAAATCCGTTCCCATATGACGCTTAATTGAAGAAATCGTCTTGTCGGAATTGGTGACGGCCTGACGCTTGGCAGATTCTCCTACCAGCCGTTCGCCGTTTTTCGTAAATGCCACAACAGACGGTGTTGTTCTGGCTCCCTCTGCGTTTGCAATGACAACCGGCTTGCCGCCTTCCATGACTGCTACACAAGAATTTGTTGTACCTAAATCAATACCAATGATTTTACTCATATCTTTTTACCTCCAATGTTATAAGGCTTTCCGGCTCGGGCTCTCCCCTCCGGCTCTCCTGTCTCTTTTTTATTCCTTTCGGAAAATTCCAGGAATCTTCCTTCCATGCGCAAGCATCAAATCCTTTGCTGCTGTTAATTTACAACCTTCACCATAGAATGACGGACAACGGAATCCCGGTACAGATATCCTTTCTGAAATTCTTCTGCTACCAGGTTTTCTCCCATCTCCTCGTCCTCGGCGTGCATCACTGCATTGTGGAAATTCGGATCGAATTCCTGTCCGACTGCCTCTATCGGCTTTACACCGGCCTCCTCTAAGGCAGTGACAAGCTGCTTGTAAATCTTTTCGATTCCCTGCACAAAGGCTCCCTCCCGTTCCTCCTCGGAAACGGCTCCCAAGCCTCGTTCAAAGTTATCCAAAACCGGAAGGATACGTTCGATGATATCCTTGGCTCCTATCTCAAACATCGCGCTTTTTTCCCGCTCGGTACGCTTTCTGAAATTATCAAACTCTGCCATCTGGCGTTTGAGCTTGTCGTCCAAATCCGCAATCTGATCAAGAAGCTGCTTTTCCCGTTTGTCTTCTTTTTTCTTTTTCTTAAAAAACTTTCCTTCTTTTTTGCCCTCTTCTGCGTCCGGCTCTCCATCTTCTTCGGAATCGTCTGCTGAAAATGGTTCTGCTGCCTCTCCTGCAGGATCTGCGCCAGCTTCCTCCTTCTGCAGTACGCTCTCGTCTGGCTCTATGGTCTGGCTCTCTCCATACGGCCCGTCTCCTGCTTCTGTAAAAGCAGCGGCTTCCTGCTCTTCCTGCGCTTGTTCTTCTCTCTCCTTTTGTTCCGAAGCGAGCTTGCCAGCCTTTAGCTTGCTCCGCAAATCCGCCGTCGTATCTAATTTGCTCATTGCTGCTTCGTCCCTCCTTTCTATTGCTTCGGCCTGCCCGCATCCGGCGGCTCTTATTCCTTGCCGTTTCCCTTGAAAATCTCGTCTAGCTGTGTCATCAGATTCTGCAGGGTACTGACTACCCTTTCATAATCCATCCGCTTTGGCCCGACGATGCCGATTTTCCCGTAGACGCCCTCCTGTATTTCATAGGTGGCCGTCACCACGGAACAGTCCTTCATACTTTCTACGGTTGTTTCATTGCCGATATAAACCTGAATCCCTCTGGTTTCCTCATCCTCCATCCGGCTGCTGAGAAGTGTGGTCAGCTCCTTTTTTTCCTCTAACGTGTAAAGAAGCTCGCTCGCCTTTTCCTTATCCGATAGCTCCGGGTACTTTAAAATATTGGTCGCTCCGCTTGTATAAATCTCAACGTCATCCTCCTCGATGATCGCCTGCGCCACCATATCCAGGATATCGCTCACGAGTGTACCGTAGCCGCCTGCCTGCTCCTTGATCTGCTGAATCAGACCGATGTTGATCTCCGTGATATCAAGCCCCTGCAAAAAGGTATTCATCACGATGTTCAGCTTTAGCACCAGCTCCTTTTCCAATAGCTGCCCGGTAGAAATCAGTTTGTTTTTGACGATATTGCCGTCCATGACCAAAACCATTAAAAGCTGGGACTCATTGACCTCGGTCAGTTGAATGAACTTGACCTTCCGGTGGGAATACTGCGGCGACGTCACCATCGTCGTATAGTTGGTATTGACCGCCAGAAGCCTCGCCACCTGCTGAAGCAGATTTTCCATCTTATCCGCCTTTTCTAAAAGCAGTTCCTTCATGTTCTCTACTTCTCTGACCTGATCCTCCATCATTGTATCCACATAGAGGCGATACCCCTTATCCGAAGGAATCCTCCCGGCAGAGGTATGGGGCTGGATAATATAACCAAGCTCCTCCAAATCCGACATCTCATTCCGGATGGTCGCCGAGCTAAGACCTAACTCCGGATCTTTGGAAATCGTCCTGGAGCCAACCGGCTCGCCCGTCTTTAAATAATTACGGATGATCACCTGGAGAATCTTGAGCTTTCTGTTATCTAATTGTTCCATGCTGCCCTCCATTCTTTCGCTCGGTGCCTGGTTCTCTGTCCGGTTTGTTAGCACTCAATCAGGTAGAGTGCTAACATCTATTTATAAAATAGCACCAGAGCGGCGTTTTGTCAACACCTTTTTTAAAAAAAGTGCAACTCTTCTCTGATGCTATGATTCTTTCTTATTTTATTATCCTTCTCCGTTCCAGCAATACGTACAAAGCTTGTCCTTTTCTATCCCGACTGCCTCCAGCATATCATCTAACCGGTTAAAGCGCAGGCTGGTAAAATTCATTTCTTTGCGAATTTCCTCTACCATTCTAGCGTATTTTGGGGAATCCGGATCGGCATACTCTTTTAAAACCTCGTCCGTCACCTTTCCATTTTCCAGGCGGACGATAATCCGTCTGGTGATCAGATCCATCTCGGAGGAGGAACGGGAAAAGTTTAGATATTTACAGCCGTAAAGCAACGGTGGGCAGGCCGGGCGGACATGAACCTCCTTTGCCCCTCTCTGGTAGAGAAATTCTGTTGTCTCCCGAAGCTGCGTCCCACGGACGATGGAATCGTCGATCATCAGCAGGCTTTTGCCCCGGATCAACTCCTCGACGGTCAACATCTTCATCTTGGCAATCAAATCCCGCTGGCTCTGTATCGTCGGCATAAAGGAACGTGGCCAGGTCGGGGTATATTTAATAAACGGCCTGGAAAACGGAATCCCAGATTCGTTGGCATATCCAATCGCATGAGCCGTCCCGGAATCCGGCACCCCGGCAACCACATCCGGCCTTACCGTATCGCGCTGCGCCATCTTCTGCCCGCAGCGGCAGCGCATTTCCTCGACATTCGTCCCCTCGTAGGAGCTGGCCGGATAGCCATAGTACACCCACAAAAAGGTGCAGATTTTCATTTCCTGTCCTGGATTGGCGAGCGTCACACAGTTTTTCGCCGTCAACACCACGATTTCTCCCGGCCCTAGCTCCTTATAATCGGAATAACCCAGATTTTTATAGGCAAAATTTTCAAAGGTTACACAATACGCGTCCTCCTTCCGGCCTACGATGACCGGCGTCCGCCCGTATTTGTCCCTGGCTGCATAGATGCCGTTCTGGTTTAACAACAGCAAAGAAAGTGATCCGTCAATCCGCTCTAAAGCATACTGGATTCCTTCGATCAGATTTTCCTTCTGGTTGATCAAGGCGGCAACCAACTCGGTTGCGTTGATATCCCCGCCGCTCATTTCCAGAAAATGGGAATGCCCATTGTGAAATAGATCCCTGGAAAGCTCTTCCATGTTGTTGATCTTGCTGATCGTCGTAATCGCATAGGTGCCATGATGGGAACGGATCAAAAGAGGCTGCGGCTCAAAGTCCGAAATACAGCCGATCCCAAGCTTTCCCTTCATCTCCTGGACATCCTTGTCAAATTTGGTACGGAATGGGGAATTCTCGATGTTGTGAATCGAACGGTTAAAGCCGTCCTCTCCGTACACCGTCATCCCGCCCCGCCGGGTTCCCAGATGGGAATGGTAATCAATGCCGAAAAATAAATCAAACACACAGTCCTGTTTGGAAGCTACGCCAAAAAATCCACTCATAGTTTTATTTCCTTTCCAACTGGAATATCCCATCCCCAAAAGAGAATGTGCTTCTCGATCAAGGATGGGTCTTATAAACGAATTTATTATACTGCCTTTTTTCCTCATTTGCAAGAGGGCTTCCGCTTCTATTCAAAATAAATTTCTATCTGGCTATCCTTTTACCGCTCCAATGATAATCCCTTTGATGAAATATTTCTGGAAAAACGGATACACTGCTAAAATCGGGAGTGCGCCAAGCACGGCAATCGCCATTTTGATTCCGGTCGCCGGAAGGACGATATCCTGGTTTAAGGAGGAGGCGCTCTGTGCGTTGCTCAGCAAATATTGCACGTCCATCAGCATCCGGTTTAACAATGCCTGGATACTGAACATATTGTCCCGATTGATATAATAAAGGCCGTTCGTCCAGTCGTTCCAATAAGCAAGACCTACCAAAAGCATAATCGTCGCTACAATCGGAACCGACATTGGCAGCACGATCCGCACCAGAATACTCCATTCCCCTGCTCCGTCCATCCGGGCAGCCTCCAGCACGGCATCCGGAATATTCGTCGTAAAATACGTCCGTACCATAATGACATAAAAGGCGCTCATCATCAGCCCCGGCACCACATAGGCAAACCAGGTATTTTTAATACCGAAGTTTTGTGTCCACATAATATAAGAGGGAACCAGTCCACCGTTAAAGAGCATCGTAAAAAAGATAAAAAAGGCAAATACATTTCTGCCCGGAAGATCCTTTCTGGAAAGTGGATAGGCAAACAGCACGGTCAGGCAGACGTTGATCAAGGTTCCCGTCACCGTCACCCCTGCCGAAATCAAATATCCCCGCACAATATCCGTAGAATCCACCAGCAGGAACTTATACGCATCCAACGACAGCTTTTTTGGCAGAAAGCTGTAGCCATTCCGCGCCAGAGACAGCTCCTCAGTAAAGGAGGACATCACCAACAGCAAAAAAGGCAGAATACACAAAACCGCCAATATTCCCAATATCACATAAATCAAAACCTGAACTCCCTTGTTTCGGTCAACCATTCTCTCCTCTCCTTTCTAAAACAGAGCATTTTCCTTGCTTAGCTTCTTTACGACAAAGTTTGCCGTCAGCACCAGGACAAAGCCTACCATAGACTGGTAAAAGCCTGCGGCAGAAACCATGCTGACATTATTTAACGTAACCAGCCCACGGTATACATAGGTATCAATCGTATTGGTTACATCTATCAAAAGCCCGTTGTTCATCGGCACCTGATAAAACAGACCGAAGTCCGAATAGAAAATCCGTCCAATCGACATCAGCGTAAGCGTAATGATTGTCGGCTTTAAGCAAGGCAGAGTAATATGACGTATCTGCTGCCAGCGGGAGGCTCCGTCAATGGCCGCCGCCTCAAAATATCCCTTGTCAATCCCTACCAGAGTAGCAAAATAAATAATGCTGTTATAGCCAAAGCCCTTCCATAAATGAACAAAAACCAGAATAAACGGCCAGTACTGCGGCGAGCTGTACCAGGAAACCGGCTCTAATCCAAGCGGCTCTACGATGCTTTTGTTGATAAAACCGGTATCTGTGCTTAAAAAGGCATAGGCCAGATAGCTTACGACCACCATCGAAATCAAAAAAGGAATCAAAATAACGGTCTGGAACAGCTTTTTCATCACCATGCTTTTTACCTCATTGAGTAAAATCGCCACCGTGATCGCCAATGTTGTCCCAAGGATAATAAAGACCGCATTGTAGCAAAGAGTATTCCGGGTGATCACCCAGGCCTCCTTCGTCTTAAACAGAAATTCAAAATTTTTAAAGCCGACATACGGACTGCCGGAAATTCCCTTGGCGTAATTGTATTGCTTAAATGCGATTTGCAGGCCTGCCATTGGGATATAATTGTTTATCAGAACATAAATCGCTCCCGGAAGCATCATGCAGTATAAAGGCAAGAACTGCCGGAGCTTTTTTAACGCCTTCCACTGGTTTTCTTTTTTTTCCATTATCCCTTCTGCTCCTTTCCTACTCTTTTTATTTTTAGAAAATGCCGCGGCTGTTTCTTTCTACCGCCTGCCTGAAAAGAGCGGATGGCAGCCGCCATCCGCCCTCCAGGCTTCCTACTTAGAAGATAACCATTCATCGAACTGTCTTTGTTTTTCGTCGACGATCCGGTTTACTCCAGCCTCTTCTAATTCCTTGATAAACTGCGGCAGAGCCACCGCCGGATCAACGGAACCACATTCTAGGGCGTTCGCATATTTGTTCCTGACGTTGTTGCAGGCTGTTACTTCGTTTACGACAGCGGCATTGTTCCAGCTAAAGCCCTTTCCCGGAGATACGATTGTCGTCCGGTTGTACTCCTCGGTTTCTTCCCACAGTGTCACCTCTGAGCCTACCCAGACCGGAGTAATCATTTCGTTTAACCATGCCCAAGGCAGCGGCTGGTAGCCGGTATTCGCTCCATCCACGCCCTCTGGATACTGCACCATAGTTCTTTCGTCATTGGCATATTCGTAATGTTTTCCCTCTACCCCGTTTACCAGGATATGCTGCAGATCTGGATTCGTATAAATTTCATTCATCACCTGAACCACCCGTTCCGGCTTCTCACTGTTGTGAACGACATACCAGAGGATATCCAGACGGGTTGTCGTCGTATACGTATCCGTCAGCCAAAGCGCTACCGTTTCTACGCCGCTGCCCCGCTCCTGCTCGGCTTCAATGCCTGGCTTGACATTACAGAATCTACCAAAGCCCTTTCCAGAGCTAAGCAGCGTATTGACTGCCTCTGTATTTGCTGCAGCATCCGGCATGATCAGACCCTTCTGCGCCCAGTCATATCTCCGTTCAACGATTTCCCGATATTCCTCCGTCGCATACCAGTTGACTACCGTCGTGTCATCCGGGTTCGTACAATCCTTCAATACACCGAAATCATATCCTAAGTCATCGGTTGTAATCATCGTACTTATAGAACCACCGTTGGAAACAATCGGATAAATATCCGGAAACTTTTCCAATACAGCCGTCAAAAACGGCTCTAGCTCTTCTTCCGTCTGAATATTAGAATAATCATAGCCAACCTCATCTGCAAGCTCCTTTGAAAAGCTAAAGCCCCAGGCCACAGCCTTTTCCTTATTGGCCGGAACGGCATAGATTCCGCCGTCAACGGTCGTACAGGCCCAGTCATCCTCGCTGATGGCGGCCTTCATTTCCGGCGCATATTCATCAAAATACTGACCGATTTCTACGATCTGTCCGTTGCTGACTGCCGAAGCAAAGATATCGCGGTTGTTGTAGATCAAATCCAGCTTCTCTCCGGAGGAAAGCATCAGGTTTACCTCCTGCGGATATGTACCAAAGCCTACCCGGACAATTTCCATCGTTGTGTTATACTTTGGCTGGAGAATCTGATTTGCCAGTGCTGCTACCTCTTCACAATCCTCTGTTTTGGCCGTGCCAGGATACATCAGCTTTAGTACATATGGCTCCTGGCTGCTAAACTCTCCTTCTTTAGAGGAATCCTCCGAGCTTCCCTTCGTTCCCGTATCCTCTGTCTGCTTATCCTCCGTCTTAGCTCCGGAAGTCCCCTCTTTTTTCTGGCAGCCTGCCAAAAGACATCCAAATAAAGAAACGACCAGTAATAAGGAAATCCATTTTTTCATGTTCCTCTCTCCTTTCCTATTTTTACAAAAAACAGGTCAGCGGATTTTCCTGCTTTCTGCAAGTACCACAGACGTTTTGTCTGTTTACAGATACAGTATAACGGAAGGAGGATAGTGACAGCTACTCCTGACATGACAAAAAGTATTCCCATCATGACCCTCCCTGTCATAAAACGGAATACTTTTTTCTGTTAGTCCTGCCCAGTCTTTTTTTGCCGGAACTCGCTGGGAGAGAGCCCGAAAATGCGTTTAAAGGCCTTGGCAAAATGAGAAAAATTACTATAGCCTACCTTCGAGGCTATGATGCTGACGGAGAAATTCGTCGTTTCTAACAAATGCCTTCCGATGTTCATCTTCTCCTGTAAAATATAATCGGACAGCTTCATCCCCTGCTCCTTGTGAAACAGCCTGGAAAGATATTCCGGGTTTAAATAAATGGCGTCCGCCACATCCTGTCTTGTGATATTTTTTTGAATATTTTTATGAATGTAGGCTAACACCTCTTCTATCCTGGATTTTTCGATCCCTTCTGCATTGTTTAGACCCTTTAGGTAGTCTGCCGTAAAGGAAATCAGTTGCCGCAGCCGATCTAAGGAGGTATAGGCCTTCACCATCGCCTCATAGTTATATTCGCTGTCCTCCTGAAAATAGGCTCCTGGATTTTCTTTTTCATAGTTTCTTACCGCATTGAAAAATAAAGACATATAGTCTTGATGAAAATGCCATAATATCGTCTCGCTAAGCTGTCCGCTCTCTTCCAGACGGCTTACATAATTTCCTGCCTCCTTTGCAACCAGCTCCACATATCCCTCCTCCAGATAACGCTCCCACTTTTTTAAATCCGGCGGTTGATAGATGGTACTTCCTGCCGGAATCCCTGCCATCTCCAGGATACCGGATTTTTTCGTCACATTCTGTCTGGCCAGCCTGGCCAGGCGCTTTCTGGCCTCCGGCAACTCCAAAAAGGGAATGGAATGCTCCAGATACAGCGCCACCTTACAGGTGAAAAGACTTTCCATCACCTCATGAAAGCGTTCTAATTCCTCCTTCCTTTCGTTTTCCTGCTCTAAGGCCTTATACAGCACCAGATACTCTTCATCGTTTAAACACACCACTACCAGCTTCCCGATTTTTTGTCCCAACAGCTCCTGAAATACATTGTCAATCGCATATTGCTTCAATTCGTTTTCCCATTTCTGCCCCGTCGTATCAAAGCATTGCAGCAAAATGGCGCTGCATAGGCTTTCCTCCGTCACCTGAAGAGAAAGCAGAGAGGGATGCAAAATAACCTCGCTGCTGTCGCTTCGCAGGCCTAACAGATACTCCCGTAAAATAGCGGCTTGGGTTTCTTTTTCTCTTTTTTTCATTTTTCTGGCATATTGATAATAATCCGAGGCG
>CASCWU010000106.1 GCA_949155905.1 uncultured Lachnospiraceae bacterium | reverse complement strand
CCGTACCTGGAAGGGAACCGATCATGCAGCTTCTTTGGAGCCGGATGGCGTAAGGCGGCTAAAACGAAACCTGATTTCGGCCTACACGGCTTTGACAAGTAAGTCTCAGGAAGTTTTGCCGATTGAGCAGGTGCAGAGGGATAAATTAAAGTATCGGAAATAGAAGGAACGGAACATAGAAATTTTAAAAAAGAAGGATTACTCATAGGAAAAAGGGTAGTCCTTTTTTCTAGTGCAAAGTTCCCAAACGGGTGAGGCTCTTTTGATTCTTCATTGACACGATTCAAGCAGCGCATTATAATAACAGTAAAGGAAACAAAGGAGGAAGCGGAATGGAAATCACAGCAAAAACGATATTACCGTTTCAATTTTATACCTATAAGCAGCCCTTTACAGGGAGTTGCCAGGGGATGCGCTATCGGATTGTCCGTCAGGAGGAGCAGCCAAAGAAAGCAGAGACAGAGGCTGCAGAGGGGACAGAGGCTAAGCCGGTGCCGTATTTTCTGGCCAGTGTCTGGAAGGAGCCGTATGCTTATGAGCATACACCGCCGGAGGAGATAGAGAACAAGAGGTTTTCCTTTGACGAGGAGGGGTATCAGCAGGTTTTGGTGTGGCTGAATGAAAAGAAAGGGGAATACGAATGAAAAGGCTGATTCGGTTTCTTGTGTATCTGGCAGGGCTGGCAATCTTATCCTTAGGAGTTGTACTGAATACGAAAACCGGACTGGGTGTTTCGGCGATCAATTCCATTCCTTATGCAGCGGCAGAGCTGACAGGGTTTTCCCTCGGGATGACAACAGCGCTGTTATATATGGTTTGCGTAGGGATAGAAAGTGCCATGATGGGGAAAAGCTGGAATGCAAGGGTGCTGCTGCAGGTGCCGTTTTCGATTTTGTTCGGCCTTTATGTAAATGTATTCAATGATTGGATTACATATGGGGCAGAGGGGCTTGTGTTAAAAATCCTGCTTTTGGCAGTAGCGATTGTCCTGACCGGGTTGGGCGCGTTTCTTTCGGTTTCGATGGAGATTGTACCGAATGCGCCGGACGGACTGGCACAGATGATGGGAGAAAGGCTGAAAAAGGGCTTTGGCTTTGGAAAATGTGTTTTGGATATCGTATGTGTGATTGTAACGTGCATTCTTTGTCTGATAGTACGGGGAAGCTTGATTGGAATCGGAATCGGGACAGTGGCCTCAGCGCTTTTGATTGGACAGGTCATCCGATTATGCGGAAAGGTATTAAAGCAGCCGTTGGAAAAGCTGTTATTTTAGAAGAGGAAAGCAATGATGCGTAACGCAGAATGGAGAAGGATATGATTACAGGAAGAGAGGAACAATTTCAAAGGACTGCGGCTTTGATGGGGGAA
The DNA here is from genome assembly GCA_949155905.1 of uncultured Lachnospiraceae bacterium. Lineage (GTDB taxonomy): Bacteria > Bacillota > Clostridia > Lachnospirales > Lachnospiraceae > MGBC131033. Next base: position 10,110 of record CASCWU010000106.1, on the reverse strand, counting down.
GAGGCGGTCCGTTGGCTGGGAGCCAGTACCGTAGCCGTATTCGGCATCGGCGGCGTGGGCGGTTTTTGTGTCGAAGCATTGGCGCGTGCCGGCGTGGGAAAGCTGGTTTTGTTTGATGGGGACAAGGTGGAGGAAACGAATTTGAACCGTCAGCTAATCGCGCTGCATTCGACCATCGGAAGGACAAAGGTAGAGGTGATGAAGGAGCGGATTTTGGATATTTGTCCGCAGATTGAAGTAGAGGCTCATGCGTGCTTTTTTCTGCCGGATCAATCAGCCAAGGTTCCGTTTCAGAAATATGACTATATCGTAGATGCCATAGATACGGTGACAGCGAAGGTGGAGCTGGTGATACAGGCCGAAAAATATCATGTCCCGGTGATTTCCTGTATGGGAACTGGAAACAAATTTGATCCGACCCGTTTTCAGGTGGCGGATATTTATGAGACATCGGTTTGTCCGCTGGCCAGAGTGATGAGGCGGGAACTAAAGGCACGGGGAATAAAACGGTGTAAGGTCGTGTATTCTAAGGAAACGGCGGTACATACCGAACTGGGACGGACGCCGGGGAGCGTTTCCTTTATTCCGCCGGTAGCAGGGCTGATTTTGGCAGGAGAGGTGATTCGGGATTTGACGCTCCGTTATCAAAATGTAGGAGAATATAAGAGCCGGTAGAAAGGATGTTATTTATGAAACTTGGGGAAGCATGGAATACGATGCGGTTCCGAAAAAAGGATGTCACCAAAAATCAGCTTTATACACCGTGGGGAGAGGCGCTGATGGAACGCTTGCAGACACAGGAGCCAGGCGAGGCAGAGGAATTTTGCGTGTTGTCCGAATATCCAAGGCCGCAGATGAGACGAAGGAATGCACGGATATTAAACGGCTGGTGGAATTATGCGGTAACGGAATATGAGAGTGAGGAGCCGGAGCCGTGGGAGGGGCGGATTTTGGTGCCGTTTTCTCCGGAAAGTGTGTTATCCGGTGTAGCCAGACAGCTTTTGCCAAACGAATCCCTTTGGTACGAGCGGGAGATTGTATTTTCCGGGCAGGAGTTAGAGCGAAAGGAAAATGGGCGGTTTACCGCTGGACGGTTGCTGCTGCATTTTGGAGCAGTGGATCAGGCCTGTCAGGTGTGGTGGAACGGAAAGCGCTTAGGAGGCCATCAGGGCGGCTATCTGCCGTTTACCTTTGAAGTGACAGAGCTGATAGAGCCAGTCAATGTTTTGCGCGTACAGGTATGGGATGAAAGCGACACCTCCTATCATGCCAGAGGGAAGCAGACCTTATGTCCGGGCGGGATGTTTTATACGGCGCAGAGCGGAATCTGGCAGACCGTTTGGATGGAATGGGTTCCGGAGGAATTTATAGAGCAGATTCGTTTGACGCCGGATTTTGATCGGCGTATGGTGCGGGCTGAGATGGTGATACGGTCTTTTCCGGAGGATAAAGTGCCTTTGGAAGAATATGGCGCTGTCCGAGGAAAACGAAGGAAGCTGCGAAGAGAACGTTATCTGACAGAGGAGGAATTTCATCCCTGGACGCCAGAGGAGCCGTATTTGTATGATTGGACGCTTTCGGCAGGAGAAGATACGATAGAGACTTATTTTGCAATGCGTCATTTTAGCATAGAGACAGATGAAGCAGGCCTTTTAAGGCTTTGCCTCAATCATCAGCCGTACTATCAGCATGGTGTTTTGGATCAGGGCTACTGGCCGGACGGGCTGATGACGCCGCCGTCGGATGAGGCGTTTGTCTATGACATCCAGAGCATGAAGCAGGCAGGCTTTACGATGATCCGCAAGCATATCAAAATCGAGCCGCTGCGCTGGTATTATCATTGTGACCGGCTGGGAATGTTAGTCTGGCAGGATATGGTCAACGGAGGCGGCAGCTATGATCTGATGACTGTTACGTATTTGCCGACTGTGCTTCCGTATCTGCAAAGTCATATGAAGGACAGCCGTTGTCAGTTGTTTTCCAGAGTAGAAAAGGAGGGGCGGCAGGAATGGCTGACGGAATGCCGGGAAACGATAAGACATTTGTATAATTGTCCTTGTATTGGGATGTGGGTTCCGTTTAACGAAGGCTGGGGACAATTCGATGCCCTCCGGGTGACAGAAATGATACGGCGGCTGGATGCTACGCGGTTGATTGACCATGCCAGCGGCTGGGTGGATCAGGGAGGCGGAGATGTAAAAAGCATCCATAATTATTTTCGGAAGTTGGAGGTAAAGCCGGATAAGCGGTTCGGCCGTCCGGTTGTCTACAGTGAATATGGCGGCTATGCCTGGTACGTAGAGGGACATTCCTATTCCAATCAGGTATATGGCTATCGGCATTATAAGACAGCAAAGGAATTCCAGGAGGCATATCAAAGGCTGCAGGAGCAGATAGAACGGATGAAGGCCGACGGACTGTGTGCCGATGTTTATACTCAGGTATCAGATGTAGAGGATGAGGTCAATGGATTGCTGACGTATGATCGAAAGGTAAAAAAGCTGGAGAAAAGGGAAAAGCCTGATGGAAAAAATGAAAAAGGGAAACAGGATAAAAAAGGTTTTATATGGAACTGACAATTTAGCAAAACCAGAAGCTTGGGAATATGTGGAATCCGAAAAGGAAACGAAGGCTTTCTATATTACATTTCCTACACCAATTGCCGGACGGAATTTTTGGGTGTTGGAGTACGGCGGCCGTATCGCAGCAGCAAATTTTTATGCTTCGCAGCTGGGACAACAAGAGCTTGCCGATCAAATCAGTCGATTTGCAGCAGCGGATACGCTGCCAATCCAAAAGGAAACTCTGGTGTTGCAGGAGGCGAGAGTGCAGCTAGAGGAATACTTTGCCGGAGGGCGAAGGGAATTTTTTCTGCCAGTAGCATTATATGGGACAGATTTTCAGCTAGAGGACTGGCAGGCACTTTGCACGATTCCTTATGGAGAAACCAGGAGCTATGGAGAACTGGCGGCTCAGATAGGCCGTCCAAAGGCAAGCCGGGCTGTGGGAATGGCCAACCATAATAATCCCATCAGTGTGATCGTCCCTTGTCACAGAGTGATCGGAGCAGGCGGGACACTGGTGGGGTATGGAGGCGGACTTGATGTAAAGGAAGCATTGCTGAAGCTGGAGAAGAATAAAAATCCTACTTGACAAATGGGGAGTATTAGTTTATACTAACTAGGAAATGAAAAAGATTATCAATTTCAAAGAAGGGAGGAAGGAGTATGCCCTTGACTATGGTAAAGGCCGGAGAGACGGCAACGATCCGAAAAATAGGAGGGAAGGAGGATACAAGACGGTTTTTAGAGGCTCTGGGATTTGTAGCAGGTGGCGCAGTAACCGTAGTGTCAGAAATCAGCGGCAGTCTGATTGTTGCTATTAAGGATTCACGGGTAGCAGTCGGGAAAGAAATGGCGGGAAAGATTCTGGTGACAGGATGACGGATATCGTCTGTCAGGCTTTTAGGAGGCTATATAAGAAAAAAGGAGGAGCATGTATGACGCTAAAGGAAATCCCTTGCGGGAAAACCGTAAAGGTAGCAGGCTTAACTGGAAAAGGGCCGGTCAAACGGCGTATTATGGATATGGGTATTACCAAAGGAGTGGAGATTATAGTCAGAAAAGTAGCGCCTTTGGGAGATCCGGTGGAAATTACCGTCAGAGGCTATGAGCTGTCTTTGAGAAAGGCAGATGCAGAGATGGTTTTGGTAGAGTAGAAGAAGCGGTTTGGCGCAAGAATGTGTAGGACACATTCTTTCTTCTTTCCTAATTGGTTAGCTATAACTAATAGATAATAGCTTTGAATAATTATGATGTGATTATCACATACCGCCAGTAGGCGGAAAACACCAAAAGGTGAAAAATGCCGAAAGGCAGAAAGAGGGCTTAACATGTCAATAAAAATTGCATTAGCAGGGAATCCGAATTCGGGGAAAACTACATTGTTTAATGCTCTGACCGGAGCGAATCAGTTTGTCGGGAACTGGCCAGGCGTTACGGTAGAAAAAAAGGAAGGAAGGTTAAAGGGGCATCCGGATGTTACGGTGGTGGATTTGCCGGGGATTTATTCTCTTTCCCCTTATACCTTAGAAGAAGTAGTAGCCAGGAATTATCTGCTCTCAGAGCGCCCGGATGCGATTTTAAATATCGTAGACGGCACAAATTTGGAACGGAATTTGTATCTTTCAACACAGCTTATGGAACTGGGAATTCCGGTTCTACTTGCGGTCAACCGGATGGATTTGGTGAAAAAAAGCGGTGATCAGATACAGATAGAAGAGCTTGGCAGGCGCTTAGGCTGTGAGGTGGTAGGGATTTCTGCCCTAAAGGGAAGCGGAATTCAGACAGCAGCAGAGCGGGCAGTAGACCTGGCAAGGAAGGGGCAGGCGCTTCCTTCGGTTTCACGCTTTGCCAAAACGGTAGAGGAGGCCATCGGCCGGATAGAAGAAATGCTTGCCGACGGTGTTCCAGAAAAACAAAGGCGCTTTTTTGCTATTAAGCTTTTGGAGCGGGATGGGAAAATTCAGGATCAGATAAATGGAATGCTAAAAGGTACTGTACCAGATGCAAAGGAGGAAATCGCTTCATTAGAGCGAGAGTTAGAGGACGATACGGAGAGTATCATCACCAATGAACGCTATGTCTTTGTTGCTTCTGTTATAAAGGAATGCCATAAAAAAGCAAAGACAGAAAGAAGGAGCATATCTGATCGGATCGATCAAATTGTTACAAACCGTCTTTTGGCGCTGCCGATCTTTGCTGCTGTGATGTTTTTGGTTTATTATGTTTCGGTCACGACCGTCGGAGCCTGGGCAACGGATTGGATGAACGATGGAGTATTTGGAGAAAGCTGGAATTTTTTTGACCTGGAAATTCCTGGGATACCTGCTCTGATAAGCTCTGGCTTAGAGGCAGTACATTGTGCGGATTGGCTTTCTGGATTGATTTTAGACGGTATTGTTGCCGGAGTAGGAGCAGTGCTAGGCTTTGTGCCGCAGATATTGGTGCTATTTGTGTTTTTAGCTTTTCTGGAGGGCTGCGGTTATATGGCACGGGTGGCCTTTATCATGGATCGGATTTTTAGAAAATTTGGTCTTTCTGGGAAATCCTTTATTCCAATGCTCATCGGAACCGGCTGCGGGGTGCCTGGGATTATGGCCTCCCGGACTATCGAACAGGATCGAGATCGGAAAATGACAATTATGACGACGACGTTTATTCCTTGCAGCGCGAAGCTGCCGATTATTGGCCTGATTGCAGGGGCGTTGTTCGGCGGAGCCTGGTGGGTATCTCCAAGCGCTTATTTTGTAGGGATTGCGGCGATTATCTGTTCTGGAATTTTATTAAAGAAGACCAGGCTGTTTGCAGGTGATCCGGCTCCGTTTGTGATGGAGCTTCCTGATTACCATCTGCCGACGCTTACTGGTATTTTAAGAAGCATGTGGGAGCGTGGCTGGTCGTTTATCAAAAAGGCCGGAACGATTATTTTGCTTTCTACAATTGTGATCTGGTTTACGACCTATTTTGGATGGGTAAACGGACAATTCCGGATGCTAGAGGATATGGAGTTGGATCACAGCATATTGGCCGCTGTCGGAAATGCACTGGCTTGGATGTTTGTTCCGCTAGGATGGGGAAACTGGAAATCAGCCGTGGCTGCGCTGACGGGGTTGGTAGCAAAGGAAAATGTAGTCGGCACATTTGGGATTCTGTTTGGCTTTGCTGAGGTTTCGGAGGATGGAGCGGAGATTTGGGGCAGCCTGGCAGGCAGTATGACAGCAGTAGCGGCCTATTCTTTTCTGGTTTTTAACCTGTTATGTGCGCCTTGCTTTGCAGCCATGGGAGCAATCAAACGGGAGATGAACAACATCCGATGGTTCTGGCTTGCGGTAGGGTATCAGACCGGGCTTGCTTATTTGACTTCTCTATGTATGTATCAGATTGGAACTTTGGTGACAGAGGGGCAGTTTGGAATCGGTACGATAGCGGCGTTTTTCGTGATAGCCGGATTCCTGTTTTTGCTGTTGCGGCCGGCAAAGGAGGGGAAAGCCTTTGCCCTAAAAGGAAAGGGGCTGGCAGGAGCAAGATAAGAATCTGGAAAAGATAGTTGGAAATCCAGAGAATTTAGGAGTGCAAAGATAGAAAAGACTGGGATAGAAAGGAGCAGGAAAATGGGAACTTTAGCGGTAGGGGCAGCCTTGGCTGGTGTATTGGGATGGGCCGTGCGCAGTATGGTACGGGATAAAAGGAAAGGACGCTCCCTGCAATGCGGAATAAACTGCAAATGCTGTAAATACGCACAGTGTGGAGATTCACAGGGTGACAGCTTCTGTAAGCATTGCAGCTAAGAATATTTAGGTATTCTGGAATGGTAGGGATGCGGCAGCAAGAGCGGCAAGAGCAGCAACGGAAACATAGAAGTGAAACATAGAAATGAAAAAATCAGGCAGGAGATACGGATATCCGTAAATCCTGCCTGATTTTTTATGAGTAGGAGAATCCGGCTTTCACCAGATAATAGTTCGTATTATCCCAGCTTTTCCTTTGCAGCGGCTAACATCAGCTTAATCCGGTTGAGCTGATTGACCTCGCTGGCGCCCGGATCGTAGTCTACCGCTACGATATTAGCGCCAGGATATGCCTGCCGGAGCTGTTTGATGACGCCCTTGCCGACAACGTGGTTTGGCAGGCAGCCAAACGGCTGCGTACAGACGATGTTCGGCACGCCGGAATGAATCAGTTCAATCATTTCCGCAGTCAGAAACCAGCCCTCTCCGGTTTGGTTGCCCAGGGAAACAATAGGAGAAGCATATTCCCCAAGTGTTTGAATCGAAACCGGAGGCGAGAAGCGTTTGCTGGCGGCGAATGCTTTTTTCGCTCCGCGGCGGTAATATTCAATAGCACGAATCGCCGCGTTGCTGTAAAAGGCCGCCTTGCCGCTTTTGCCTAAAAACTCTGCTTTAAAGTTGGAGTTATAGGCGCAGTAGAGCAGGAAATCAATCAGATCCGGAACGACGGCCTCTGCTCCCTCTGCTTCTAACAAATCCACGATATAGTTGTTGGCGCTTGGCAGGAACTTGACCAGGATTTCGCCGACGACGCCGACACGCGGCTTTGTGATTTCCCGTAAGGGAAGTGTGTCAAACGCCCGGATCATTCCTGCGACATTTCGGTTAAATTCCCGGAAGGAGCCCTTTTTCAAAGAGGTCAGAGCGATGTCCCGCCAATGCTCATAAAGCCGGTTAGCAGAGCCTGCCTCGGCTTCATACGGACGGGTACGGTAGAGTACCCGCATCAGCACGTCTCCATAGACGAGCGCCTGCATTGCCTTGTTTAATAAAGAAGGCGTGTAGGTCAGACCAGGATTTTTTTCTAAGCCCTGGGCGCTCAGGGAAATGACCGGAATCTGTCCCATTCCGGCATTGGCGAGAGCGCGCCGGATAAAGCCGATGTAATTCGTAGCCCGGCAGCCGCCTCCGGTCTGTGTAATGAAAACCGCTGTTTTATCTAAATCATAACGTCCTGACTGAAGGGCGGACAGGATCTGGCCAACTACAATAACGGACGGATAACAGGCATCGTTGTTGACGTATTTTAAGCCGGTGTCCACCACCTCGTGCGTATCCTGCAGCAATTCTACGTGATAACCGGCCGAGGCTAAGGCCGCCGTAACGAAATCAAAATGGATCGGCGACATCTGCGGGCAGAGAATCGTATAGTCCTGCGCCATTTCCTCGGTAAAGACGACACGGTGATAGGCCGAGGAGGTTCGGCGGGCTAAAATATGCTTGGAATCACGGTCGGCTACTGCGGAAAGGAGGGAGCGGATACGGATTCTGGCAGCTCCTAGGTTGCTAACCTCGTCAATTTTTAATACGGTATAGATTTTCCCTGCCGACAGTAAAATGTCGCTGACCTGATCGGTGGTGACGGCATCCAGGCCGCAGCCGAAGGAATTGAGCTGAATCAGCTCCAAATGCGGGTTTTCCTTGACGTAGCAGGCGGCTTTATAAAGCCTGCTGTGATACATCCATTGATCCATCACCAGCAAGGGACGTTCCACATGCCCGAGGTGGGAAATGGAATCCTCCGTCAAAACGGCGACATCATAGCTGCTGATAAGCTCTGGAATCCCATGATTGATTTCCGGATCGAGATGATAGGGTCTGCCGGCCAGGACAATGCCCTTTTTTCCGCTGGTTTCCAGGTAGGAAAGCACCTCCTCGCCCTTTCTTTGGGTGTCGGCCTTTACAGAGAGCAGTTCCTGCCAGCCGGCAGCGGCAGCCGCCCGGATTTCTGCTTCCGGGATAGGCGTAATGCCAGGCTCCGGGGACTTGCTGAAAATCTCTGTCAGCCGTTTGGTTAAAATTCGTTCGCTCTCAAAGGAAAGGAACGGATTTTGGAAACGAATGTCAGGGTCATTTAGCTCTTCCATGTTGTTTTTGATGTTTTCCCCATAGGAGGTGACAATCGGACAGTTGTAATGATTGTTGGCCTCCGGGGTTTCCAGGCGCTCATACGGGACGCAGGGATAAAAAATATATGGGATACCCTGGCGTAGCAGCCACATCACATGGCCATGGGCAAGCTTGGCCGGGTAGCATTCAGATTCACTTGGGATGGATTCGATGCCAAGCTCATATATAGCTCGGCTGGATTCCGGGGAGAGAATCACCCGGTAGCCAAGCTTAGTAAAAAAGGTAAACCAGAACGGGTAATTTTCATACATATTCAGAACACGGGGAATCCCGACCGTGCCGCGGTAGGCTTGCTGCTCGGTCAACGGCTCATAGCCAAAGAGCCTCTGCCGTTTGTAGGTAAACAGATTCGGTACATACTCCGAGCTGCGTTCTCTGCCTAGCCCCTTTTCACAGCGGTTGCCGGAAATAAAGCGCCTTCCGCCGGTAAAAATGTTGATGGTCAGCATACAGTGGTTGGTACAGCCTTGGCAGCGCGTCATTTTTGTCTCGTAGGTCAGCTCGTTGATTTGGGAGAGAGAAAGCATGGTGCTTTCCTCGCCCTGATAATGCTTTCTGGCAATCAGCGCCGCGCCGAAGGCGCCCATAATCCCTGCGATATCCGGGCGGATGGCTTCCTTGCCGGAGATACGCTCAAAGCTGCGCAGAACGGCGTCGTTATAAAAGGTGCCGCCCTGAACGATGACATGCTCGCCCAAATCTCTTGGATCGGTCAGCTTAATGACCTTTAATAAAGCATTTTTGATGACGGAATACGCAAGTCCGGCAGAAATATCTGAAACCTCTGCGCCCTCCTTTTGCGCCTGCTTTACCTTGGAATTCATAAATACCGTGCAGCGGGAGCCAAGATCAATCGGATGCTTGGCAAACAAAGCAATTTTGGCAAAGTCGTCTACTTCGTAATTTAAAGATTTGGCAAAGGTTTCAATAAAGGAACCGCAGCCGGAGGAGCAGGCTTCGTTTAACTGAACGCTGTCTACAGTCTGGTTGCGGATCTTGATACATTTCATATCCTGGCCGCCGATATCTAAAATACAGTCTACCTCTGGATTAAAAAAGGCAGCAGCATAATAATGGGCAACCGTTTCTACCTCGCCTTCGTCTAACATCAAGGCAGATTGAATCAATGCTTCTCCATATCCTGTAGAACAGGAGCGGACGATCTGTACGCCGTCCGGGAGCTTAGAATAGATGTCCTGAAGGGAACGGATCGCCGTTTTTAACGGACTGCCGTTGTTGTTGCTGTAAAAGGAATAGAGCAAGGAGCCATCCTCGGCGATTAACGCAACCTTAGTAGTCGTCGAACCGGCATCAATCCCCAAATAAGCGTTGCCCTGATAGGAGGATAAATCGCCCCGTTTTACGGAATGCTTGTTATGCCTAGAGCAAAACTCCTGATAGTCTGCCTGATCCACAAACAACGGCTCCATACGGGCAACTTCAAAATCCATATGGATCTGCCCGGAGAGCCGTTTCGTTAAAGCCTGTAAGGTCGTCTGTTTTCCTAAGGTGGCGCTTTGGGCGGCACCGGAGGCAGCAAATAAATGAGAATGCTCGGGAATCACGGCTTGCTCCTCCGTCAAGTTCAGCGTGCGGATAAAGGCGGCTCGCAGCTCGGTCAGAAAGTGGAG
>CASCWU010000105.1 GCA_949155905.1 uncultured Lachnospiraceae bacterium | reverse complement strand
AACGGCCTAGGCGACGAGGAAGTATACAAACGACTGATTGAGCATAAGGCGGCGGCTTTTTTAACGATTCAGGGAAAATGGTATGCGACACCGGAGGAGACGGGGATTTATCCGAGAGCGCTGCGGGATCATTTTACCAGAAACGGTATTATTCCGGGCTTTTCCATTACAGGCGCGGATGCTACAGTCTTGATTCAGGAAGAGGTAGCTACGGTTCATTTGACCTTGGAGCAGGAGAATATAGACCTCGAGAGCCAGAACATACTGGCTGTGATAGAAGGAACCGATCTGAAGGAGGATTCGATTGTCCTGACCGCGCATTACGATTCAGTTCCGTTAGGAACAGGTTCTTGGGACAATGCGACCGGTACGGCGGCTCTGCTGGCGATTTATCGGCATTTTGTAGCCAATCCGCCTAGACGGACACTCCGTTTTATCTGGTGCGGCAGTGAGGAGCTAGGTCTGCTTGGCTCGAAGGCTTATGTAGAACAGAACAAGGAATTGTTAGAAAAGATTTCGTTTTGCTTTAATTTTGATATGTGCGGAACGGCACTAGGCGCTAACGATATTTTTATCACAGGAAACAAAGAACTCGAAACGTTTGTCGAGCAGTACTGCAAGCTGACCGGATATGGGGCAAAAACCAGAGCCTGTGTGCATTCGAGCGATTCTGCACCGTTTTGCGATCACAATATCCCGGCTCTTGGATTAAGCCGCGGGACTTCCACCGCCGAGATACATACGATTCATGATTTGCTTCCGACGCTGAATGAGAAGGCGATTCAGAAAAACGTAGCCTTTGCAGTCCGTATCATCGGCGATGTGGCAAATGCAGCCGTTCCTTTGGTGAAAAAGGAAATGCCGGAGGAGCGCAGAAAGGAACTGGATAAATATTTCCATAGAGAAAAGAAGGACGAAGAGGGAACGGAAAAGAAAAAATAAGGAAGAAAAAGAAAGACTTGCCGGAGCTGTGAAACTGTTTTTTTCACAGCCCCGTTTTGCGTTACCTATTATAAAGACGGCATAACAAACCTCTTGACAAAGAGGAAAAAGAGGTGTAGGATACCCTCTGAATAGTTCACAAAGTGAACTATTAAAAAGGCCTGTATAAAAAGCACGACGTCGCATCAAAATCGAAAAGAAAGGACTTAACATGAAAGAGAAGCAGGAGGAATTGCTGGAATATTGGCTGCGGATTTCGACGGCTATCAACAATGAACGGATGGTTTCGGAGATGCCCTATAACGAGGCGCTGATCTGCAACCTTCTCTATCGGAACCAGAGGAGACAGCCGGAGGAGCCTGTAACGGCTACGGATTTGTGCCGGATGACACGAATGTTAAAGTCCCAGATGAATCGGACGCTTAGCAGCATGGAGAAAAAAGGGCTGATTCAAAAGGAACGCTCTGCAAAGGACAAAAGAAGGGTGCTGCTTCGTCTGAACCTAGAACGGGCAGAGGTGTATCAGCAACAGCATGAAAAAATCCTTTCGATCATTGATACGTTGTTAGAAAAGGCAGGAAAAGAGCAGGTAGAAGAGATTGTCCGTCTGTTTGGGCGGATTGCGGATATCGCAGAAAGTGAGTTGTAACCATGATAAAAATTTTAGTGGATTCTTCAGCAGACTATCAGATGGAGGAAATAAGGGAAAAGCAGTTGGAGCTGATTCCGCTGCCTGTCCATTTGGATGGACAGGAGTATATAGACGGCGTAAATTTGGAGCGGGATGAATTTTACCGGCTGATAGCGGCAAGCAAGGATTTCCCGACGACCTCTCAGCCGTCTCCGCAGGAGTTCCTGGATATTTTTAAGGAGGTAAAAAGGGAGGGAGACGAGCTGATTTGTATCCTGCTTTCCTCTGAACTGAGCGGTACATATGGCTGTGCGGTTCTGGCAAAGGAAATGGTGGATTATGAAGGGATTTATTTGGTAGATTCCAAAACTGCGACCTGTGCGGTCAAAATGCTAGCAGACTATGCCTGCCACCTGCGTGATGAGGGAGTGTCGGCAAAGGAGATCTGTACCCGTTTAGAAGAATTAAAAACAAGGGTAAAGGTCATTGCGGCGTTGGATACTTTGGAATATTTAAGCCGCGGGGGACGGATTAGCAGGGCGGCTGCGGCGATTGGTGAAATGGCCAATATAAAGCCTGTGATTACCCTGACGGAAGAGGGAAGAGTAGGAATTGTAGGGAAATGTCTCGGCGTCAACAAAGCGATTAACCAATTATTAAAGCATTTGCAGGAAAAACCGTTAAAGGAGGAATTTCCGATTTATCCGATCTATTCCTTTGGAACGGCAAACTGTAGCAGGATGGAGGAACGGATAGAAAAGGAAGGGTTTCTATTGGCAGAGCGGCTGCAGATTGGCGCTACGATTGGAACGCACATCGGGCCGGAGGCGTTCGGACTGGTGTATGTAGAAGCGTAAGAATCGAGTTATATTTTTTGTTGTAACTATTGACAATACAACAAAATTGTATTATAATAGGATGTATCAATGAAAGTTACAACATATAACAGGAGGTATTATTATGGCAAATTTCACAAAGGTAAGTGTGGCACAGGAGGCAAGGACAGAGCTTCACGACAAGCTTTCTTTAACAGGGGCAGAAATCAGCGTGAATCATCTGCCAGCAGGAGCAAGCGTTCCGTTTGTCCATGCTCATAAGAACAACGAAGAGATTTATTTTGTTCTGGAAGGCAAAGGAAAAGCAGTGATTGACGGAGAAACGGTAGAGCTTGCGGCAGGTGACTGGATTCGGATTTCTCCGGCCGGGAAAAGACAGTTTTTTGCGGCAGAGGATTCCGCAATCAGCTTTATTTGTATTCAGGTAAAGGAGCATTCGCTGGAAGCCTATACAAAAGAGGATGGCATTGTTTAAAAGAAAACAAGACGATCAAAATCAAAACAGCCAGATAGCCGGAATGGATATCTGGCTGTTTTTCGATCCTAGGGCAGTTCTTATCCAACATCTGGGAAACTCTGGATCTGGATGTATGTTTTCATTGCTTTTATGAAGAAATCGTAGTATAGTTTAGATAAGAATAAAAGCAAAGCATGACTTAATGGAGATAAAGCAAGAAAGGGGACAGGGCTACAGATGAAAAAGCGATGGGCGTTTTGGATCATACTGCTGTTGCTGCTGGCGCTCTTAGGAGGGGGAACCTGGCTGTTTATGACGGATGTCAGCAAGGAACTCTGGAACAGCTCCATCCAAACCATTCGGGAAAGTACACATCAGGGCGTAAAGGCAATCAACATTCAGTTAGAGGCAGATTTTTCGGCATTGGAGAGGATTTGGCAAAATGTATCGGCCTTTCACACCAATCAGGAGCTGCTGCATCTGTACTGGAAAAAGGAACCAGATGTCATGCTTTATCCAGTCGGACAGAAGGAATTGTATGAGGGAACGAGGCTGGATCGGACGGTGGCCACAGCCTTGGATGGCCAGACAGCAGACAGAGGGATTTTGGATACTCACAAAAGCAGTATAACAGGCGAGGATGTTTTTGATCTGTTTTTAAAGATTACCCTGAAAGATGGAAGTACCGCCTTTTTGGTAAAGGAATATCACGCCGGGGAGGTGGCCAATCAATTTATCTTTCCCTTTTATCATAATACAGGTTTTTCTTATTTGGTGGATCAGGATGGAACTATCATGGTGCGCGCCGGGGAGTCGTCTGCTGCCTTTCAGGCATTTAACGTATTTGACAGCATTCCGGCCGAGGAAAATGACAGCGTCCAAATCGAGAAGCTTCGAGAAAATCTCCGAAACCAAAGAAGCGGCTGGGGAACGTTTTGCCAGGATGGGACGGCGATGGTATTTTGTTATGAACCATTGCAGGGGGCTTCCGATTGGCTGATGCTTTCTGTTATACCGAAGTCTGTGATTACCAGGCAGGCAAATCAGATCCTGCAAAAGACCATGAGCCTTTCCGGGCTGGCAGTCGGGGTTATTTTGATGTTTGCCGCGACCTTTTTCTGGCTGAAGCTGCGGGAAAAGGGCATCCACACGAGGGAGCTTCAGGAGGCGTTGGAGAAGGCGGATTTGGCGAACCGGGCAAAGGGGCGCTTTTTGATGGATATGTCTCATGATATCCGTACCCCGTTAAATGCGATCATCGGAATGACGACGATTGCCGAGGAGCATGTGGCAGAGCCGGATAGGATCAAGGACTGTCTTTTAAAAATCAAGCTTTCCGGTTCTCATTTGTTAAGCCTGGTAAACGATGTGCTGGATATGTCGCAGGTTGAACAGGGCTCGGTGATTTTACAGAACGAGGAGCTTTCCCTGCCAGAGCTGATGGGAGAGGTGATAGCGCTTCTGGCGCCGCAGGCGGAGGAGGGAGGACTGACCTTTGAGGAAGTGCCGCCTTGTCTCGGTCATCCTTATGTAGAAGGAGATCCGCTTCGTATCCGTCAGGTATTTGTCAATATTGTGAGCAATGCCATCAAATACACTCCCTCCGGCGGTCAGGTGATATTGGAGTTGACGGAGGGAGAAAGAAACGAGGAAGGAAAGCGGAGGTATCGTTTTTGCTGTACGGATACCGGTATTGGTATGGAGCCGGACTTTCTCGAACGGGTTTTTCTGCCCTTTGAGCGCGCCCGTAATACGACCGCCAGCCGGATCGCAGGGACAGGAGTTGGCCTGGCGATTACAAAAAAGCTGTTGGATTTAATGGGCGGCAGGATTTTGGTGGAAAGCAAACCGGGAAAGGGTTCTGTTTTTACCGTAGAACTGTTTTTAACCAGCATCGAACAGGAAGAAAGGGCAGAAGAAGCACAAAAAATCCAAAAGCCGGGGGAAGCAGAGGCCTTGCAGGGAGCGAAGAACCCGAAGGCTGCCCTGCAAAAGACCGACAGCTACAGCGAAAAACGAGTGCTGCTCGTAGAGGATAATGAGCTGAATATGGAGATTATGGGAGCGCTGATGGAGATGATTGGCGTTCAGGTAGAAAAGGCCTATGACGGCAAGGAGGCAGTGGAACGGCTTCAGACAGCACCAGACGGATGGTTTGATTTGATTTTTATGGACATTCAAATGCCGTTGATGGACGGCTATGAGGCGACGCGCCGCATCCGCCGGATGGAACGGGAGGATATGAAGCGAATCCCGATTTTTGCCGTATCTGCCAATGCGTTGGCGGAGGATGTGAAAAATTCTCTCGATGCAGGGATGAACGGACATATTTCCAAGCCCGTAGATTTGGAGCTGTTAAAAAAAGTTATGCAGGAATGCTTTGATCAGACTTGACGAAAACTTCTTTATCTACTATGATAGAAGCTGCTTTGTCTGGGGAAACAGGTGAAAATCCTGTACGAGCCCGTCGCCGTGAGACATCGTAGGAGCTTGCTCCGCTCCTGGCTTAACCAAAGGAATGCCACAGCCCTTGGGATACGTCATTGAGGAATGAAATTCTTTGAGAAGGCCAGTCAGGAGAATGTCAAGTCGAAATATCCGGGCAAAGCGGCACCCCCGTTTTTTATCGCTGCGGGCGCCGGCATTTTGGGGGAATTTATAGCAAAGGAGATAGAAGCATGAAAGGAAAGACACACAAAAAAGGACTGTCCTTCCTCCTTTGTATGGTGCTGATGGTGGCTATGGCACTGACAATAGGTGGTTGTAACGGCAGGAGAAAGCAGGAGGATCAAAAAGTCCAGGGAGGCCAGGAAACGCGGCAAAATCAAAACGGCCAGGACGAAGAGGCGGACGGAGAAAAAATGATGCCGCAGACAGAGGACAACGTACTGGGAGAGGGCAGCAAGGTCTTTGCCCTTACCGTTGCAGACCAGGACGGTGCGGAGACGGTATTTGAGATCCATACGGATCAGGAAACGGTAGGAGATGCCCTGGTGGAGCTAGAGTTGATTTCCGGGGAGGAAGGCGAATATGGGCTGTATGTAAAGACCGTCAACGGCATTACGGCGGACTATGATACAGACGGCGTATACTGGGCCTTTTACATCAACGGAGAATATGCCTCAAGCGGCGTGGATACGACGAAGATAACCGAAGGAGAGCAATATTCCTTCCGGGTAGAAAAATGAAGCTGACGACTAGAGAAATGGTCGTTTTTGCCATGCTGGGCGTGATCATGTATGCCTCTAAGGTGATGCTGGAGTTTGCGCCAAACGTCCATTTGCTGGGAGTTTTTACCATGGCATATACGATAGCTTATCGAAAGAAGGCATTGTATCCGATTTATACGTATGTGCTGTTAAATGGGATCTTTTATGGGTTTGCAGCATGGTGGATTCCTTACTTGTATGTATGGACGGTTTTGTGGGCTGTGACGATGCTGCTGGCAGGGAAACTGCCAAAGCGGCTGCCGAAACGGTGGCAGGCGCTTGTCTATATGAGCGTATGTGCAGCGCATGGCTTTTTATTTGGCACGCTGTATGCCCCGGTACAGGCGTTTTTATTCGGCCTGAGCCTAAAGGGAACACTTGCCTGGATTGCGGCTGGCCTGCCCTGGGATTTGGTGCATGGCGTCAGTAATTTTTTCTGCGGAAGCTTGATTTTGCCGGTGGCGGCGATGCTAAGACTGGCAGAGCGGAGTGCCGAAAAGCAATAGATTTAAAAAAGGGGCTGTGAAAAAATAGGAGTGAAAAACTCCGGCTTTCACAGTCCCTTCTGTCTGCCTGATAAACGAAGTATACAGGGGATTTGGCAATTTCCCAATTTAGAAGTAAGAAAAGGTTGAATTTATCGGTTCGTTTGTATATACTGAAAGAAAGAACCGAACTGTTGCGATTAGGGGGTGTTTGATATGATAGCAGGTGAGAGGGACTATCAGAGGATTTTTACGATTGTGATTGATTCCCTGGGGGTGGGAGCGATGCCAGATGCAGCGCTCTACGGGGATGCCGGGACAGATACCCTGGGGCATTTGGCCGCGGTCAGACAGACGTTTTCCATTCCCTGCCTACAGCGGCTGGGGCTGGCCAATTTGCATCCGATAAGCCAGGTAAGCCCGATTCCTAATCCGATTGGCTGTTATACAAGGATGCGGGAAAAAAGCGTCGGCAAGGATACAATGACTGGACATTGGGAGATGATGGGTCTGCATGTGACAAAGCCGTTTCGTACCTTTACAGAAACGGGCTTCCCGGAGGAACTGATTCGGGAGTTGGAGCGACGCTGCGGACGGAAGGTCATTGGAAACAAGGCGGCCAGCGGCACCGAGATTTTAGAAGAGCTTGCAGAAAGAGAAATTGAGGAGGGTGCCATGATCGTCTATACCTCGGCGGATTCCGTGCTGCAGATATGCGGGAATGAAGAAACGATGGGGTTAGAAACGCTTTATCAGTATTGTGAAATCGCCAGGGAATTGACGATGCGGGAGGAATGGATGGTAGGGCGTGTGATTGCCAGACCTTATACGGGAAAAAAGCGGGGGGAATTCCGCCGGACGGCCAACCGTCATGATTACGCGCTTTCCCCGTTTGGCCGGACGGTATTGGATTCGTTAAAGGAAGCTGCTTATGATGTGATCAGCGTCGGTAAAATCTATGACATTTTTAACGGTGCCGGGCTGACGGAATCGCACCGCTCGAATTCCAGCGTGCATGGGATGGAGCAGACGATAGCGTTAGCAGAAAAGGAGTTTTGCGGATTGTGCTTTGTAAACCTGGTAGATTTTGATGCGCTATGGGGGCATCGCCGGAATCCGGTTGGATATGGGGATGAATTGGAGCGCTTTGACGTTTTGCTGGGGAAGCTGTTAGAACGTCTTGGGCCGGAGGATTTGCTGCTTGTCACAGCCGATCATGGGAACGATCCGACTCATACCGGAACGGATCACACGAGGGAAATGGTTCCGTTGCTGGCGTATTCTCCGTCTGGCAAAAGGAGCGGGCCGCTGCCGGTTTCAGAAACGTTTGCAGATATTGGTGCGACAATAGCGGAAAATTTTGGCGTAGAGCCGCCGATGATTGGAACCTCTCTGTTAAAAAGCCTCCACGGTTAAAGTAGAATGCCAGAGACGTTCCAAAAAGAGAATACGACACGAAACAGACGAGGTGAGAAAGGATGAAGTATGCAGCAGAGGGCTATGAATATCATGTGAATCTGAAAAAAGGGGATATTGGAAGCTATGTGATTCTGCCGGGCGATCCAAAGCGCTGTGAGAAAATAGCGGCTTATTTAGAAGATGCCAGGCTGATAGCGGATCACCGGGAATATGTCACCTATACCGGCTATCTGGAGGGGAAAAAAGTCAGTGTCACGTCAACCGGAATCGGCGGACCAAGTGCGGCAATCGCGATGGAGGAGTTAGCCAATATCGGAGCCGAGTATTTTATCCGGGTAGGAACGTGCGGGGGGATGCAGCCGGAGGTGGAGAGCGGAGATTTGGTGATTGCGACGGCTGCGGTACGCAACGAGGGGACAAGCCGGGAGTATGCTCCGATTGAATATCCGGCAGCAGCAGATTTTCAGGTGACAGAGGCACTGGTTGCCGGTGCTAAAAGGCTGGGCGCCCGCTATCATTTGGGTGTGGTGCAGTGCAAGGATTCCTTTTACGGACAGCACGATCCAGGCTCAAAGCCGGCGTTTGCAGAGCTGGAGGCCAAATGGGAGGCCTGGCTGCGGATGGGCTGTCTGGCCTCGGAAATGGAATCGGCCGCGCTCTTTACCGTAGCCGGATACCGGCGGGTAAAGTGCGGTACTGTACTTTTGTGCGTTGCAAACCAGGAGCGGGAAAAGCTGGGCTTAGAAAATCCGGTGGTGCATGATACGGATAAGGCAATCCGAGCCGGAATAGAGGCGATTCGTTATTTGCTGGAAATAAATGGATAAAATAGGAGAAGGAGGAAGGAAGATGGGAGCAGACGGGAACTGGGAGAGGTTGCTAGAAAAAGCATTTGAAGCGAGAGAGCATGCGTATGTGCCGTATTCGCAGTTTCGGGTAGGGGCTTGTATTCTTACAACAGACGGAAGCTATATTTTGGGGGCAAATATAGAAAATGCCGCCTATGGTTCTACCAACTGCGCCGAGCGGAGTGCGGTTTTTTCCGCTTATTCGCAGGGATACCGAAAGGAAGAGATCAAGGCGCTGGCCATTGTAACAGAGGCGGACAGGCTGACGACTCCCTGCGGAGCCTGCAGACAGGTATTAAGCGAGCTGCTGCAGCCAGATACTCCGATTGTCCTCTCCAACCGCCGGGAAACCGCGGTGACAACGATTGCGAGGCTGCTGCCGGATTCCTTCGGTTCAGAGGATTTGCAGGAATCAAAGAATTTTTAGCTAGAAATTTGCTGTTGGGTGTGTTACAATGAACAAAGATATGGATACCAAGACCAAAAGAAAAGGGTTTTGGCATAATGGAGGGTTAGCATGGGCTTTTTTAAAGGATTGAAAGAGAATGACTCTGCAGAGAGTAATTTCATGGAGAATAACTTCGTGGCAGAGAATATGGAGGCAGCAGAGAAGCCTTCTGAAGAAGAGACCTTAGAGGAGGATGCCATTCATATGATGACAGATGAATATCAATATGAGGAGGATGAACAAATGTTTTATGAGGACGATCAGATGGTAAATACGTTGGAGGAAGCAGAGGATGAGGCTCTGTACGGAGCCGGGGAGGAAGGAACCGACGACGGACTTTATGAAGAGGAGCTTCCGGAAGAGGAATATCCGTTAGAGGAGGAATACCCGGAGGAGGATTATCCGGCGGCGGAGGAATTTTCCGAGGAAGGCTATGAAGAGGAATATGAACCAAACGAAGCAGATTATGAAGCGTTGGCAGAAGAGGGCTATGAGGAGGAAGATCTTCCGGCAGAGGAAAAAGAAGCAGCCAGAAATGATGTTACGGTGATCACAAAAGGGACTATCATCAACGGTAGCATTGTTTCCGACGGTTCCTTAGAGATCAACGGACAGGTCAACGGCGATATCGAATGCTTGGGCAAGCTGACCATTTTAGGAAACGTGACCGGTGATACGAGTGCCTCAGAGGTTTATGTCAATGCTCCTCGTATGCAGGGCGGCATCAAGAGTAAGGGCAGCGTTAAGGTAGGCGTCGGTACCGTCGTGATTGGTGATATCAGCGGTACCTCCAGTGTGATTGCAGGCGCTGTCAAGGGAAATATCGACGTAGCTGGGCCTGTGATCGTAGATTCCACCGCTGTGATCAAGGGCGATATTAAGGCCAGAGCCGTCCAGGTCAATAACGGCGCTGTATTAGAAGGCTTTTATTCCCTGGGGTATTCCGAGGTAGACATTGATTCCTTCTTTGAGGGTGAGGAATAGAAAGGAACATATGATGGAGCAATATCGCAGAGTACTGTTAAAGCTGTCAGGGGAAGCGCTGGCAGGAGAGGCCAAGACCGGATTTGACGAGGAGACCTGTCTTGGAGTGGCCAGGCAGGTGGCAAAGCTGGTAGAGGACGGCATACAGGTCGGGATCGTCATCGGCGGAGGAAACTTCTGGCGTGGGCGGACAAGCAATACGATTGACCGGACAAAGGCCGACCAGATTGGGATGCTGGCTACGGTGATGAACTGTATTTATGTCTCGGAAATCTTCCGCTTCGTGGGGATGAAGACACAGGTGCTGACCCCGTTTGAATGCGGCAATATGACAAAGTTGTATTCCAAGGATCGGGCAAACAAATATTTTGAAAAGGGAATGGTGGTATTTTTTGCCGGCGGAACCGGACACCCGTATTTTTCCACGGATACGGCCACCGTACTGCGTGCCGTAGAGATCGAAGCGGATGTGATTCTCTTGGCAAAGGCAGTAGACGGTATTTACGACAGCGATCCGAAGCTGAATCCAAACGCCAGAAAATACGATGAAATCTCGATTCAGGAGGTTTTGGATCAGAAGCTGGCGGTGATCGACCTGTCCGCCACGATCATGTGCCTGGAAAACCGGATGCCGATGCTTGTCTTTGGGTTAAACGAAGAGGACAGCATTGTCAATACCATAAAAGGAAATCTGACCGGAACGAAGGTCTATGTATAAATGATGTCAAAGTTTACGGAACTAAGTCAAACAGTAAAATTCCGGACGGTACACAGAGAAGGATCTGGGTGCGTCTCTTTGCAGACAGATACTTCTCTTGGAAGGGGTGTATCGGGAGGAATTTTACGGAACTTAAAATGGAGGAATGAGAGTATGCCTACAAAACCATATGAAACGAAAATGCAAAAGTCTTTGGATAATTTAAAGGAAGAATATTCTACGATACGTGCAGGGCGTGCAAACCCGCATTTATTGGATAAGCTTCGGGTAGATTATTACGGGCAGCCGTCTTCTTTGCAGTCGGTGGCAAACGTATCTGTGCCGGAGCCGAGAGTTATTTTAATCCAGCCGTGGGAATCTAGCTTGATCAAGGTGATCGAAAAGGAAATTTTAGCATCGGATTTGGGGCTGACGCCAAGCAATGATGGGAAGGCGATCCGTTTGGTATTTCCAGAGCTGACAGAGGAGCGGCGTAAGGAGCTGGTAAAGGATGTAAAAAAGAAGGCGGAAAATACCAAAGTAGCTATCCGCAACATCCGCCGGGATGCGAACGATACCTTTAAAAAGCAGAACAAGAGCGGCGAGCTGACGGAGGATGATTTAGAGGATTTAGAGGAAAAAATTCAAAAACTGACCGACAAGGCGATTGCCGAGGTAGATAAGGTAGCAGAGGAGAAGTCAAAGGAGATTTTGACGGTATAGAAGCTTTCGGGGGTTGTTCAGAACGACAGGAAACTGTATCTGGACAGCCCATTCTTTACGTTGCGTGAAAAAAAGAGGCGGCTTTCGGCTCGATGCAGCGAATATGGTGATGATAAGGGGGAAATGGGCAGCAAGATGGCAGAGGAAAGAGAAAACGGGAAGATTCCGCAGCATGTAGCGGTAATTTTAGACGGAAATGGCCGTTGGGCGAAAAAGCGCAGGATGCCAAGAACCTACGGACATGCTCAGGGGAGTAAAAATGTGGAAACTATCTGTCGTGCCGCAGATGAAATCGGCATCCGCTATATGACCTTTTATGCGTTTTCTACGGAAAACTG
>CASCWU010000104.1 GCA_949155905.1 uncultured Lachnospiraceae bacterium | reverse complement strand
TGCGGACTGGAATAATCAGGGAATTTGCGATGCCTGTTATTATGCGTTATTGAAATCAGAACGATAACTGGTGTGCTGACACATTCCTCTTTCGCTAAATAGCTTCAAAGAAAAAGGTTCCTTCTTCAAAGCGGCAGTTTCCTTCTGTGTATTCCTCGATTACCTGTTTCCAAAACCGATAAGCGGCTTCGCTGCCATAGGAGGGGGAAACCTCCCAGATGCCAGTATGCTTGTGAAAACAGGCAAAAGCGGCCTGCTTTCCGATTTGCTGTCTCCGGTATTTGGGCAGCACTAAAAATTCCGCAATGCTATGGCCAAAGGGAGATTTTTTCAGATAGGTGTTGATCATAACAAAGCCAAGCAGCTTTTTTGTTTCTTTTTCGGTGATAAAATAGGCTTCCCGCTCCGGCTCTGTAAAATAAAACTCGAACCATTCGTAGTCAAACAGAGCGTTATCGCCCATTTCGTTTTGGTCGGTGGCGCTTTCTTCAAATAAAGAGTATTGCAGCAGCCGGAATAAGGTTTCTTTTCGGGCAGCCGGAACCCGTTCTAATAAAATATCCATAAAAACACCTCACAGTTTTAAGCTTGGCAGTTGATAGAAAGTTTAACATAGTTTCTCTGTTTTTTCAATCTTAGAATTTCGTAATTCTTGATCTTTTTGTATGGAAATGCTATTCTATAACAAACGACAAAAAAAGAAAGGACAACTATTTATGAAGCATGGATTTATCAAGGTGGCAGCAGTAACGCCGGATGTCCGGGTAGCAGATTGCGGCTTTAACAAAGAGAAGATTATAGAAGCCATGCAGGAATGTGCGGCGGCTCAGGTCAAAATAGCCGTTTTTCCGGAGCTGTGCCTGACTGGGTATACGTGCGGGGATCTGTTTTTACAGGACATCCTGCTGCGGAAGGCAAAAGAAGCTTTAGAGGATATTATAGAGGCAGGAAAAGCTTTGGATATGCTGGTGTTAGTTGGGCTTCCGTTTCTGTATCATGGCAATCTGTATAATGTGGCGGCAGCTTCCTTTGGCGGGCGTCTGCTGGGACTTGTGCCGAAAAAAAACATTCCGTCCTATGCGGAGTTTTATGAGGGAAGACATTTTACCGAGGGGCCGGCGGGCTATGAGCTTGTAAACTGGACGCAGAAGGGACAGGAGGACATTCCGGTGCCGTTTGGAACAGATATTTTGTTGGAATGTATCGGGATGCCAGGACTGCGTATCGGAGTAGAAATTTGCGAGGATATCTGGGTGCCGGAGCCGCCGAGCATCCGCCATGCGCTCGCCGGGGCAACCGTGATCTGCAACCTGTCTGCCAGTGACGAGACGACCGGAAAGGATAGCTACCGGAGAGAGCTGGTAAAGGGGCAGTCGGCAAAGCTGATTTGCGGTTATATTTATGCGGCAGCAGGAGAAGGAGAGTCTACGACGGATTTGGTTTTCGGCGGGCAGAGCATGATTACGGAAAACGGCAGCATTCTGGCAGAGGCAAAACGGTTTTCCAATGGGACAGTGATCAGCGAATTGGATCTTCAGAAATTGGTCAACGACCGGCGAAGGATGACCGGATTTCAGGGAAATGCTGCAAAAGACTATTATATAGCCAGGTTTTCGTGGAGGCCTTCTAAAAAGGAGGAGTCTCTGCGGCCGTTGCCGGAAATCTCTTTGACCAGAAGCTTTGAACGGCTGCCCTTTGTGCCTGGAATAAAGGCTGACCGGGATAAACGCTGCGAGGAGATTACCAATATTCAGGCGATGGGACTGAAAAAGCGTTTGGCGCATACCGGCTGTAAGGGTGCGGTTATCGGTGTGTCCGGCGGTCTGGATTCTACACTGGCGCTGCTTGTCACCTGCAAGGCCTTTGATTTATTGGGTCTGCCGCGGGAGCGTATTTTAGCGGTGACAATGCCATGCTTTGGGACGACAGATCGAACCTATCAGAATGCGGTCGATCTGGCAGGGGAGCTGCATGTGACACTGCGGGAGATTCCGATTCGAGAGGCAGTCACACAGCATTTTCAGGATATCGGACAGGATATGAGCTGCCATGATGTAACCTATGAAAACGGACAGGCCAGAGAGCGGACACAGGTGCTGATGGATTTGGCCAATCAGACGGGCGGGCTGGTGATTGGTACAGGAGATATGTCTGAGCTGGCGCTTGGCTGGGCCACCTACAACGGCGATCATATGTCCATGTATGGAGTCAATGCTTCCGTGCCAAAGACACTGGTACGTTATCTGGTGCTGTACTTTGCGGAAACAGCGGAGAGCCAGGAGCTGGCAGATGTGTTGTTTGATGTGCTGGATACTCCGGTCAGTCCGGAGCTGCTGCCGCCGGAGCATGGAGAAATTGCTCAGAAAACAGAGGATATTGTAGGCCCCTATGAGCTGCATGATTTCTTTTTGTACTATGTGATGCGGTATGGCTTTGAACCAGGGAAAATTTACCGTCTGGCATGTCTGGCTTTTGCGGGAGAATACGAGCCGGAAACCATCTACCGCTGGCTGGTCAGCTTTTATAAACGTTTTTTTGCTCAGCAATACAAGCGTTCCTGTATTCCAGACGGTCCGAAGGTCGGAAGTGTGGCGCTTTCGCCAAGAGGAGACTGGCGGATGCCTTCCGACGCTTCGGTTCGGATTTGGTTAAAGGAGCTAGAGGAGATTTCTGTGCAGAGCTAGTCGGCAGGAAGCTGAGCCTTTTTAAGCAGTTCCTCAATAGCCTGCACCAGCAGCGTACCCGTATACTGATTTTCTACGCTGAAGGTAATATCTGACAGGGCGGTTCCTTCGGTTAGGCTGCTTTCGATGACTTCTAATGCCGGCTGCATCAAAGGGTACATGGTAGCGATATATTCCTCACCCGATCTGCCGTCGGCAGAAGCATCCAGAGAAAGCAGGTTGACTGCCTTTACCCGGTCGGCGTCAACGAGAAGCTGCAGGGTAAGCGTATTTCCGCCAAGGCTGAAATCAGCCGTATAGACACCAGGGCAGAAAACAGTAACGGAGTTACCGACGGTGGCAGAGTCAGAGCTGCTGACAGCAGTGGAAGCCTGAGTAGAGCTTCCGGTAGTGTCAGAATCGTCAGAGCTGTCGTCCTGCCTGCTTTCCTGTCTGGAGCTGTTGGTGTCCTCTTTCTGGTTTTTACTCTTTTTTCCTGAAAACATAGCGACTAAAAGCAGAACCAGAAGCACACCGAAGAAAAGGAAAATTCCGGTATAGATCAGTTCCCGGAGCTTTAAGACGACAATTTTCTTATTTGCCATAACATCACCCATCCAATCTGTCCGAATGATACCTCTTGCATTACCCAAGCCGGATCATTCAAAGTTTTTGATATACTATGGATATGAAGGGATAAGGGAAAATATGAAAGGAGAAGGTATGGCACTGCAATTTATTTTAGGAGGAGCCGGTTCAGGAAAATCCTGGCAGCTTTACCATCAGCTTATCAGACGTTCCATGGCAGAGCCAGAGGGACGTTTTCTGGTTATCGTGCCGGAGCAGTTTACGATGCAGACACAGCGGGATCTGGTGCTGGCGCATGAGAGAGGCGGCATCAGCAACATTGACGTCCTTTCCTTTTTGCGCCTGGCATACCGGGTGTTTGGAGAGCTGGGGATGCCGGAACGGCTGGTGCTAGAGGATACCGGGAAAAATATGGTGCTTCGCAGGCTGTTAGCCGGGCTGGAGCAGGATCTGATCTATTTTAAAAATACCGGAAAAAAGAGGGGCTTTGTAGAAGAACTGAAGTCTCTTTTGACGGAACTTTATCAGTACAGCGTGACGCCAAAACAACTGGCAGAGGTAGTAGAGGGAATGGAGAAAAAGCCGCTTTTGCAGCGGAAGCTGGCGGATACCTTGCTGGTGTATCAGGCTTTTGAACAGTATAAAGAGCGGGACGGCTATATTGTGGCAGAGGAAATGATGGATTTGCTTTGTGATGTGCTGCCGGACTCCCGTCTGGTAGAAGGAAGCGTGGTCTGTATTGACGGGTTTACCGGCTTTACGCCATCCCAGAATAAGCTGCTGCGTTTGCTGATGAAAAAGGCAAAGGATGTCGTGATTACGGTGCCGATTGATAAGGAGGAGCCGCTGGATCGGGAGATGGAAGAATTTCGTTTGTTTCATCTGAGCAAAAAGACGATACATAAGCTGATCGAAATGGCAGAGGAGGAGCAGGTTCCGGTGGCCAGGCATTTTTATACCGACTGGAAGCACGGACATCAGGAGCTGCGCCATTTAGGACGGCATTTGTTCCGGTATCCGGTGGCGCCGTATGCAGGGAAAACAGAGGAGCCTAAAAAAGAAGGTATCTTTTTATATGCCTGCCGGGATCCGCGTGCAGAAGCGGAATTTGTCCTGACGGAAATCGCCCGTCTGGTGCGGGAGGAACACTATCGTTATCAGGATATTGCCGTGATTACCGGAGATATGGAAACGTATGGGGAGCTGCTGGCAGAGGTGTTTTCCAAAAGCGGGATATTCTATTTCCTCGATCAGAAGCGGGATATTATGAAAAATCCACTCGTAGAGCTGATCCGGGCAGCGTTGGCCGTCATTGAACAGGACTTTGCCTATGAAGGCGTAATGCGTTATCTAAGAAGCGGCCTGTCCGGCATAGAAGAGGCCAAGGCGGATGTCTTTGAAAATGAATTGTTAGCCAGAGGAATCCGGGGAAGACGCCGTTACGAGGAGGGCTGGCAGCAGGAGGAAGAAAAACAAGAGCAGGAGGAGCTTACGTTTGAAGAACAGAGGAGCCAGATCGTAGAAGAGGTGCGGCAGGCGATTTGGCAGGCTTTTTCTCCTTTGCTGGAGGCGTTCCGAAAGGAGGGAGCGAACGGGGCTTCCTTGACGATGGCGTTGTACCAGTTTTTGCTGGCACACGAGGCACAGGAGCGGATGGAGGCGCTTCGTCAGGAGTTTGAGCAGTCGGGCAGACTGCTGATGGAAAAGGAATATGCCCAGGTATACCGCCTGGTGATGGAGCTGTTGGAGAAGCTAAGCGAGCTGTTAGGAGAGGAAGAGCTGACGGCAGAGGAATACCGAATGATTCTGGAGTCTGGCTTTGCGGAGGAAGAGGTCGGAGTGATCCCGCCGGGCTTTGACCAGGTGGTGATCGGTGACTTGGAGCGTACCCGCCTAAAGGATATCAAGGCGTTGTTTTGCATTGGGGTCAACGAAGGAATTGTACCAAAGAGCGGCAGCACAGGGGGAATCCTGACAGATATGGACAGAGAGTTTTTAAGCAGCCTGTCGGTGGAACTGGCGCCTACTTTGCGGAGCCGGAATTATACCGAGCAGTTTTACCTGTATTTAAACCTGGCAAAGCCGGAACACCAGCTTTATGTTTCCTATGCCCGAACCGGGATGGACGGAAAGAGTTTAAGACCCTCCTATCTGATCGGGAAGCTGTGTCAGTTGTTTCCGGCGCTGAGTGTGAAAAACTGGGAGCAGGAGGGAAAAAATCTTGTTTCGGAGCTGCGCCGGGACGGAGGTCTGGACTATTTGCTTTATGGGCTGGAACAAAATGGGGAGCCAGAGGGCTGGGCGGCATTGTGGTCGTATTACCAAAAGCACAGCGAGGAATATCCAGAATATGAATCTCTGATGCGTGGGTATCGTTCGGAGATTTTGCAAAACCGGCTGCAGCGCAGGGTAGCAGAGGCGCTGTATGGGGAGATCACCGGGAGCGTCACGAGGCTGGAGCAATTTACCTCCTGTGCGTTTGCCCATTTTTTAAGCTATGGACTGCGCCTGAAGGAACGGAAGGAATATACGGTCAGTATCCCGGATATGGGCAGCATTTTCCACGATGCCATCCGCCGTTTTTCTGAAAAATTAAAACAGCAGGAAATCCGTTGGTCGGAAATTGAGGAGGAGAAACGGAAAAGCCTGGTCAGAGAAAGCGTGGAGGAGGCAACGGCAGAATACGGAAACCGGGTGCTGCACAGCAGCTACAGACTGGAGGCTTTGATTGACCGGGTAGAACGGATTACGGATCGGACGGTCTGGGCGATCTGCGAGCAGGTGAAGCTGGGAGAGTTTGAGCCTAAGGAATTTGAAACGACCTTTTCTCTGAAAGCCATCCATGGGCGGATTGACCGAATCGATACGGCGGAGCGGGAACGGCTGTTAGAGGACGGTACGCGCAGACGGGAGGAATATGTCCGGATCATTGACTATAAATCAGGAGGCACGGATTTTGATTTAAACCGTTTTTATTATGGACTTGGGATGCAGTTAGTCGTTTATCTGCGCTCTGCCATGGCGCAGGAGGAGCAGGAAAATCCAGAGAAGCTGGTGATTCCGGCAGGGATTTTTTATTATCATATCCAGGATCCGCTGGTGGAAAAGGGAGGCGGGGAGGAAGCGATTTTAAAGGAGCTTGCCCTGCATGGACTGGTACACAAGGATGTGGCGGTGGAAGGAATGATGGATAGAACCCTGGTAGACGAGCTGGGCGATCCGGTGCCGTCTGCCAAATCGGTGGTGATTCCTGTCGCCTTTACAAAGGCGGGTGTTCATACCGCTTCGTCTCATGTGGCCTCAGAGCATCAGATGGGTCTCCTGATGCGTCATACAGAGGGGCAGATCAAGCAGACGGAGGAGGAAATTTTGTCGGGAATGATTGCCGTGATGCCGTATCAGTTAGGCAAAAAGACCGGCTGCGATTATTGTGAATACCATAGCATCTGCGGCTTTGACCGCCGCCTGGAGGGCTACCGGAATCGGAGGCTTTCGGATATGGAGGAGCAGGAGATTTGGCGTCGGCTGGAGGAGGAAGGGGAAAAAGATGGCGAGTGAAAGAGTATGGACGCCGGAGCAGCAGCAGGTGATCCGGCTGCGGAATCGGAATCTGTTAGTCTCGGCGGCGGCTGGTTCCGGCAAGACGGCGGTTCTGGTAGAGCGGATTTTAAGCATGATTACCGATCCGAAGCATCCGATAGACGTGGATCGGCTGCTGGTAGTGACGTTTACGAGGGCAGCGGCGGCAGAGATGAGAGAGCGGATTGGAGATGCTCTGGAGCGGGCCTTGGAGCAGACGGAAAAGGGCGAGCAGACGGAGGAAAACGGGCAGACGGAGAGAGCAGAGCGGCTGATGAATCAGGCCACCTTGCTGCATAGTGCGCAGATCAGTACGATAGACAGCTTTTGTAAGCGTGTGGTGGAGGAGCATTTTCATGATATTGAGTTAGATCCGGGCTTCCGGGTGGCAGACGAGGCGGAGCTGCTTCTGACAAGAGCGGATGTCTGTGAACGGATGCTAGAGGATTATTATGAGGAAAACAGTCCGGAATTTCGGGAATTTGCAGAGATGTATGCCTCTGGGAAAAACGATTCCGCCTTAGAGGAGATGATTTTAAAGCTGTATGGCTTTGCAGAGAGCTATCCGGATCCGGCTGGCTGGCTGGCACAGCAGCAGAGGGAATACCGGGAGGATACGGCGCAGACCCGCTTTTTTTCGGTGCTTTCCATACTGGCCGGACAGCTTTTAGAGGGGGCAAAGGCTTTAAATGCCGAAGCGCTGCGTATTTGCCGGAGTCCTGGCGGGCCGTATGCCTATGAAGCTGCTCTGCTTTCGGACGAAGCATGGTTAAAGGAAACAGAGCAGGAGCTGCAAGGCCTGGAGAAAAAGCAGGAAACGGCAGAGACTTCAGGCAGTTCGTTTTATGAAAAGTTGTATGTTCGGTTGAGCGGGCTGTCCTTTACAGCCCTTTCCAGAAAGAGACAGGAGGACGTGCAGGAGGAAAAAAAGGAACAGGTAAAGAGCCTGCGCGATCAGATGAAAAAGATAATAAAGGAATTAGAAGGTTCCTTCTTTTTCCAGGAAGGGGACGAGCTGCAGGACGACTATGAGCATACGATTCCGGGGGTTTTGATGCTGTTGGAGCTGGCCGGAGAGTTTCGGAAACGGTTCGCGGAAAAAAAGAGAAAAAACAATTTGCTGGATTTTTCGGATTTGGAGCATTTGGCACTGCAGGTTCTCGTAGATCCGGAGGGGAATCCAACGGAGGCCGCTGCAGAGTACCGGGATTTTTACGAAGAGATTTTGATTGACGAGTACCAGGACAGCAACCGGATTCAGGAAATGCTGCTGACCAGTATTTCCAAGGAGGCCGAAGGCAGGCCGAATATGTTTATGGTAGGAGACGTGAAGCAGAGTATTTACAAATTCCGTCAGGCCAGGCCGGAGCTGTTTATGGAAAAATATCAGTCTTATCAAAGGGTAGAACCCAGCCACTTGACAGAGCCAGAGCTAGAATCAAGGCAAGAGCCAGAATCAAAGCAGGAGTCAGAAGCGAGTTATCAGAAGATCGATCTGCATAAAAATTTCCGTAGCCGGGCAGAGGTGTTAGACGTGACAAATCAGGTGTTCCGTCGGATCATGCACCGAACGCTCGGCGGGGTAGAATACGATCAGGATGCGGCCTTGTATTTGGGTGCTTCCTATCCAGAGCTTTCTTTAGAGGAAAAGGAGGAGCTGCGGCCGGAAATTTTGCTGCTAGAGACAGAGGAGGGAGAGGAACCAGTAGGAAGCAGCCAGGAGGAATTTGGACCGCGGGAAAAGGAAGCGCTGCTGATAGTGGATCGGATCAGACGGCTGCACAAACAGGGCTTTGCTTATGGGGATATGGCGATTTTGCTTCGTACTATGCGGGGCTGGTCGGAATCGTTTGTAAGAATCCTGACCTCAGAGGGAATTCCGGCGATTTGCGATACGGTTTCCGGGTATTTTTCTGCCTGGGAGGTGCAGGTGATTCTAAATCTGCTTCGCGTATTGGACAACCCAAGACAGGATTTGCCGCTGGCCTCGGTGCTGCTTTCGCCGATAGGCGGTCTGACGCCGGAGGAGGTGTCCTGGCTGCGGGTTTTGGCAGATCGGAAGGAACGGCAGACTGGGCTATATGAGGCGCTGCTGTCTGTATTGGAAGGATATCCGATAGAAAAAGCGGCAGAGGAGCTTGAAGAGAGGGCGCTCAGAAAGGCGGCGGACTTTATCGCCTGGGTGGAGGAAAAGCGTCATCAGTTAATTTTTACCCCAGTACATGAGATGATTCGTCAGCTTTTAGAGGAGACCGGATTTTATCGGTACGCTTCTGCAATGCCTGCCGGACGAACCCGTGCGGCGAACCTTTCTATGCTCGTACAAAAGGCGCAGGCGTTTGAACAGACCTCCTATCATGGGGTGTTTCATTTTGTTCGTTATATCGAAAAGCTTCATAAATACGATGTGGATTACGGCGAGGCAGGCGCGGATTATGGGGAACTGGATATGGTTCGGATTATGTCTATCCACAAAAGTAAGGGTCTGGAGTTTCCGGTAGTCTTTGTGGCAGGCATGGCAAAGCCGTTTAACCAGCAGGACAGCAGGGCTTCCGTTGTACTGCATCCGGATCTGGGGATTGCGGTGGATTATATCGATCTGGAGCGGAGACAGAAGGCTCCTACGCTGGCGAAAAAAATTTTGCAAAAGCAGTTGATTCGGGACAACCTGGGAGAAGAACTGCGCGTTTTATATGTAGCCTTTACAAGAGCAAGGGAAAAGCTGGTTCTGACCGGAGCCGTCGAGCATTTGGAGAAAAAGCTGGAAAAATGGAGAAGCCAGCTAATAGAGGACTTTTCGATTATGAAAGCTGGCAATTACCTGGATCTGGTGATGCCGGTTGTGCTGTCCGGCGAAAGGAAGACTTTAAGAGGGGACGCTGTGGTAGAAGAAGGCGCTGCCGTGGCAGAGATTACGTTTGCCCTGCGTCTGCTTCGTATGGAGGATTTAACCTTGCAGGAAATTCTTGCCGGGGAGGCACAGAAAAGAAGTCTGCCTGTCTGGCAGGAGGAAAGCTCGTTGTGGGAGAAAATGGAAACAGAATTGAACTGGCAGTATCGTTATGCAGCCTGGCAGGAGCTAAAGGGAAAGGTGACGGTGACAGAGTTAAAACGCCTTCATTTGTCAGAGGAGGAAGCGGGAGAGATTCAGTTCCAGGGGGAGCTTTCCAGAGAAACATCGGCTTTGCTTGAGCCGATTATTCCGGCCTTTGCCGCAGAAGAAAAAAAGGTAGAGGGCGGGACACGGGGAACGCTTTATCACCGGATTTTGGAGCGGCTGCCCTTGTCAGAGGTACGGACGGCGGCTGATTTGGAGCAGTATTTGGGGCGGATGTGCCAGGAAGGATGTCTGAGCGAGGAGGAGAGAAAGGCGTTAAATTTGCAAAGGCTGGTACAGTTTTTATCCGATCCGCTGGCAGAGCGTATCCGTCAGGCAGAGCAAAAGGGGATGCTGCATCGGGAGAGTCCGTTTGTATTAGGTGTTCCGGCTTTTCAGGTCTATCCTGCCTTAAAGGGGAACGAGGCCGGGAAGGAAACGGTGTTGATACAGGGAATTATTGACGTATGGTTTGAGGAAGAGGGTCAGCTTGTTTTATTGGATTATAAAACGGATGCCGTCTGGCAAGGAGGAGAAGAGCAGCTTTTGGAGCGTTACCGGATTCAGTTGGAGCATTACCGCCAGGCGCTCGAACGGCTGGAGCAAAAAAAGGTCAAAGAAACCTTGATCTATTCGTTTGGACTTGGCAGAAGCGTTGTAGTGCCAGAGAAAGAAGAAAAGGGGAAACCAGATGAAATTCAGGCCGTGTATTGATATCCATAACGGAAAAGTAAAACAGATCGTCGGCTCCAGTCTTCGGGAGAATGACGGATACGCTACTGATTGGAAGGAAAATTTTGTCGCACAGTCGGATGCCGATTATTATGCGAGGCGTTACCGGGAGGATGAACTTGGCGGAGGGCATATCATTTTGTTAAATCCGCCGGGCAGCGCTTATTACGAGGAGGATGTCCGTCAGGCAGGGCTGGCACTGGCTGCCTATCCGGGCGGGCTGCAGATTGGCGGCGGTATCCGGGCAGAAACGGCTGATTCTTTTTTAGAGCTGGGAGCGTCTCATGTGATCGTTACCTCCTATGCGTTTTCGGACGGGAGGATTCAATATGAGCATTTGCGGCGTCTGGTACAGGAGGTAGGACGGGAGCATATCGTATTGGATGTAAGCTGCCGGAGAACGGAGACAGACGGAGCGTACCGGATTGTCACGGATCGCTGGCAGACCTTTACAGAGGTTGCGGTGACGGGAGAAACCCTGCAGGAGCTGGCTGGCTTTTGTGATGAGTTTTTGATTCATGCAGTAGACGTAGAGGGGATGTGTTCCGGGATAGAACAAGAACTGGCGGCTTTGTTAGGAGAAAATACCGTACGCCCGATGACATATGCCGGAGGGGTGTCAACATTGGCAGATATCAGGCTTCTTTACGAACTTGGCCATGGAAATCTGGATGTGACGATAGGAAGCGCTCTCGATTTATTCGGCGGCAGTCTGCGGTATCAGGAGGTATTGGAGGAAATCCGGCGCCTTCCTGGGAATACAAAAAGAATAGAGAAAACGAGGAGGCAGGAGCATGGAGGCATATACAGGCTTTGCAGAGGTCTATGATTTGCTGATGGATAATATTCCTTATGAAGAATGGACAGACTATTTGGCGGAGCTGCTGGCAGAGTATGGCGTCCGGGAAGGCCTGGTGGCAGAGCTTGGCTGCGGGACAGGAAATGTCACGGAAAGGCTGGCGGAAAAGGGCTATGAAATGATTGGAATTGACAATTCCGAGGAAATGCTGGCGGTCGCGATGGAAAAGCAGACAGAGGCAGAATCGGAGCCGTCTGTTTTGTATCTGCTTCAGGATATGAGGGAGTTTGAACTCTACGGAACCGTCGATGCTATTGTCAGTATTTGCGACAGCATAAATTATATCTTACAGGAAGAGGAGATAAGGCAGGTCTTTTCTCTGGTCAATAACTACTTGGAGGAACGGGGCTTATTTATTTTCGATTTGAATACGATATATAAATACAGGGAGCTTTTGGCACAGAATACGATTGCAGAAAATCGGGACGAATGCAGCTTTATCTGGGAGAATACCTTTGAAGAGGAAACCGGTATCAACGAATACGCCCTTACGCTATACGTAAAGGAGGAGGACGATCTGTTCCGCCGCTACGACGAGCTGCATTATCAAAGGGCATATTCCCTGGACACCATCAAGCAGCTTTTAGCCGAAGCCGGGATGGAATTTATCATCGCCTACGACGCATTTACCAAAAATCCGCCGGACGAAAAAAGCGAACGGATTACGATCATCGCCAGAGAAGGCCACCAAGAAGGAAAGCTGTATCAGAAAACAAACTAACTTAAAATAGGAGGACGTTATTTATGAGGGACTATATTGTTCGTGCGACTGCGGCCAACGATCAGATTCGTGCGTTTGCGGCGACGACCAGAGATCTGGTGGAGGCGGCGAGGCAGGCCCACGGAACCAGTCCGG
>CASCWU010000103.1 GCA_949155905.1 uncultured Lachnospiraceae bacterium | reverse complement strand
TGCTGCAAAAGCTATTCTTTTTCGCATTAGGCGGATTGCTGCAGACCGGCTGGAGCAGAGGTCATGGCAGGATAGGTGTCGCGGCTCTCCTGTCAGGCTTTGTAGCCGGAGGCATTTTTTTTTATGCTCTGATTGCCTCTGTCAAACGAAAAAAACGCTTGGAACGGCTGCTTTTTTCCGTAAGCGTATATCGGCAGGGAAGGAGTTGCTGCTGTCTGGCGCTTTTGGATACCGGAAATCAGTTGTATTATGGAACGTCTCCGGTTTTGCTTTTGGATAAGGAGCCTGCAAGTAAGCTGGGATTTTCCTGGGAGGAACCAGGGGAGGGCTATCGGCTGATTCCTTATGCCTCGGTAGGCTGTACGTCCGGGGTGCTGCATGGCTTTATTTGTGATCGGATCGAGATTCAAGCAGGGAAAGAGCAAGGAGGGGAGGAGAGCCGTTCCTACGAGCAGGTAGTAATCGGAGTGGCAGAGCATCCGCTTTCTCATACAGGAGAGTATCAAATGCTGCTGCATCCTGCCCTTTTATAAAAAGAAAAATCAGTCTATAGAAAATGGGGGAAATGACATGTTATTACGGATATCTGTACCAAACCGGTTCCAAGTCCGGGTGATACCAAGCTTTAAGGAACTATTGTTTCGGCCTTCTCCAGACATTCATTATATCGGAGGAGCGGAAATCCTGCCGCCTCCCTTGCCGGCAGAGCAGGAAGCGAAGATGATTGCAGAACTGGGACAGGAAAATGATGAGGAGAGCAGAAAGAAGCTGGTGGAACACAATTTGCGGCTGGTGGTTTATATCGCCAAAAAGTTTGACAACACCGGGATAGGGGTAGAGGATTTGATTTCGATTGGTACCATCGGGCTGATTAAAGCAATTCAGACCTTTAATCCAGGAAAAAATATTAAGCTGGCCACTTACGCATCCCGTTGTATTGAAAACGAAATTCTGATGTTTTTAAGGAGAAACAATAAGACAAAGCTGGAGGTGTCGATTGACGAGCCGCTAAACGTAGACTGGGACGGAAATGAACTGCTGCTTTCGGATATTTTGGGGACGGACGAGGATGAGATTTACCAGCATTTGGAGGATGAGGTAGATCGGGAGCTGTTAGGGCGGGCTCTGGCCAGGCTCACGACAAGAGAAAGGACGATCATCCAGCTTCGTTTCGGCATCAACACAAAGGATGGAGTGGAGAGGACACAGAAGGAGGTGGCCGATTTGTTAGGAATTTCCCAGTCCTATATTTCGCGCTTGGAAAAAAAGATTATGAAGCGGCTGAGAAAGGATATTATGCGCTGGGAAGGGATTTGAGTGTCCTTTTCAGGGAAAAAGCCTGTCTGCCAGAACCGGGTTAGCGGTCTGACAGATAGGCTTTCATGGTTTTTAAGGCGTTTTTTTCCAGACGGGATACTTGAGCCTGAGAAATATGGATTTCCTTGGCAACCTCCATTTGGGTTTTCCCTTCAAAAAAGCGCATAGAAAGGATTTTCCGCTCCCGCTGGTCGAGCTTGTTCATTGCTTCGTTTAAGGAAATGCTTTCGATCCAGTGTTCCTCCCGGTTTTTGGTGTCGCTGATCTGATCCATGATGTAAAGCGTGTCCCCGCTTTCGGAATAAACTGGCTCGTAGAGCGATACCGGGGTTTGGATAGCATCTAAGGCAGCTACGATATCGTCCTTGGGAATTCCGATTTCCTCAGAGATTTCCATAATCGTCGGCTCCCGGTTCATCTTTTTCATCAGTGCTTCCTTGGTGTAAATCGCCTTATAAGCGGTATCCTTTAAGGAACGGGAGACGCGAATGCTGTTGTTGTCCCGGAGGAAACGGCGGATTTCTCCGATGATCATCGGTACGGCATAGGTGGAAAACTGAACGTTTTGCGTAACGTCGAAATTGTCGATTGCCTTCATCAGTCCGATACAGCCGATTTGAAAAAGGTCGTCTACATTTTCGTTGCTGCCGGAAAAACGCTGGATGATGCTTAGGACAAGACGAAGATTTCCTTTGATGTATTCCTCCCGGGCCTTCTTATCGCCCTGCTGGATACGTTGAAATAACTCCTCCTTTTCGCGGCTGGTAAGGAGAGGGAGCTTGGCTGTATTGACGCCGCAGATTTCTACTTTAAAAAGAGCCATTCTTCATAACCTCCGTCAACTGTTTCAGAACTGTTCTTTATGGTTCTTTTATAAGAATGTGCTTTTTAAAAGTAAATTATACCAATCCAGGCAAAAGAAAGAGTGGAAATATCATCCACTCTTTTTAGGCTATGTATCTAGCAGCTTTTTTAATTCATCCATAAAGGTATTGACGTCTTTAAACTCCCGGTAAACAGAAGCAAAACGGACATAGGCCACGGGGTCGAGATCCTTGAGTCTGTCCATGATGATTTCGCCGATGGCGCTGCTGGGAACCTCGCTGACCTCCAGGTTAAAAATCGCATTTTCCACATCGTCTACCAGCTCACCTATCTGCTCGACGGAGATAGGCCGTTTGTGACAGGAACGGAAGATGCCGGACTCGATTTTAGAACGGTCGTAGGGTTCTCTTCCCAAGTCCTTTTTGATCACGACAAGGGGAATTGTTTCTACTTTTTCATAAGTCGTAAACCGTTTGCTGCAAAAATCGCATTGGCGGCGCCTGCGGATCGAATAGCTGTCATCCGCCGGGCGGGAATCAATCACCCTGGTGTTTTCTTTTCCGCAAAAAGGACATTTCATCGGTAGAGCCTCCTATCTGGATAATAAAATTTCTCCTATCATACTACAACCGTGCGATAATGTCAAATAAAGGGTTAATTTCGGATATCCTCGGTTTTGACATCTACGAGGATGATGTCGCATCCGATTTGACAAATACAGCGGCAGGGAATGATGTATTCGTAGTCGCTGCCAAGCAAGCCGAAGCATTTACAAGGGCCTGGGACGACCAGGCTTAAAATACAGCAGGTTTTTTCATCAAAAATCAAATCGCAGACATGTCCCAGGCGTTCACAGTCCCTGACATTGATGACCTCTTTGTCACGCAGCTCTGACAGGCGCATAGGATACCTCCTTGGATGCTCTTATGATTATTCTATGCAGGGATTGTATTTTTTGTGAAGCTATGTTATAATAACAGGAAGGATTTGTATGATTTTGGATATTACAGAACAGTTTTATGGTTCATTGTATTCACAGCGTAGCATTATATGGAATGGATGGGATACCGATCAGCGTAGAAGCAGATGTGAGAAACGGCTTCCCAGCCTTTGAAATGTTCGGAGATCTGTCGGCTCAGGTCAAGGAGGCAGGGGGGCGGGTGCGTTCCGCCCTCTACAATTCCGGCTATTCGATGAAGCCGCAGCGTATTTCTATCAATCTATCGCCAGCCAACGTCAGAAAGGAGGGCAATGCCTTCGATCTGCCAATTGCGGTGGCGATTCTAGCCTCTTTTCTTCCCCTTTCCGCTGAAAAACTGGCGCAGACGATGTTTGCAGGAGAACTGGGCTTAGACGGAAGCATCCGCCGGATTCCCGGTATTCTGCCGATGGTTTTTGCAGCCAGAGAAGCCGGGTGGAGGTGCTGTGTCATCCCGGAGGAAAACAGAAAGGAAGCATCGGTGCTGCCGGAAATGGAGCTGTTAGGAGTGGGCTCGTTACAGGAGGTAGTCGCCTTTTTGACGGAGAGAGGCGGATGTGCCTGCCCTGCTGTCAGATATACAGGAAAAGAAGGAAAGACAGCGGACATAGAGGAGAGCGAAGCAGCAAAAGAGCGCGAAGCGGCAGAAGAGTCCGAAGGAGACAGAAGGAAGCGGGAGGACAGGCCAGATTTTGCCGAGGTAGCAGGACAGCAGGGGATAAAACGTGCCATCGAGGTGGCCGTAAGCGGCAGACATAACCTGCTCTTAATCGGAAGTGCCGGCTCCGGGAAGACGATGCTGGCCAGACGGGTTCCTGGTATCCTGCCGCTGATGAATAAAAAGGAGCAGCTAGAGCTGTCGAGGCTCTACAGTGCGGCAGGCTTACTCAAAGAGGAACCCTATTTAATAAAGGAGCGCCCGTTTCGTTCTCCGCATCACAGCATTACCAAAGCGGCGATGGCAGGAGGCGGACGGATACCGCGGGCAGGAGAAATCAGCCTGGCGCATCAGGGTGTGTTGTTTTTGGACGAGCTGGCGGAATTTTCTTCAGAGACGTTGGAAACGTTGCGTCAGCCCTTAGAGGAACAGCAGATCACGCTGTCGCGCACGTATGGAACGGTGACATATCCGGCAGATTTTTTCCTGATCGCAGCAATGAATCCCTGCCGCTGCGGGTATTATCCGGATCGGAGCCGCTGCCGCTGCGACGAAGCTCAGGTGAAACGGTATTTAAACCGGATCAGCGGGCCGTTACTGGAGCGTCTGGATCTGGTTGCCTCGGTAGAGCCAGTTTCCTGGAGAGAGATGACCTGTCCGGCGGATGGGATGGAGCCAATGAGTGGGATAGAGACCTCAGCCATGATCCGTGAACGGGTGGCACATGTCTGGCAGATTCAGCGGGAGCGCTTTGCCGGAGAGGGAATCCTCTATAACAGTCGGATGAACCAAAGACAGGTAGAGCGATATTGTCCGCTTGGAAAGGCGGAAAGAGAGCTGCTTGAGGAAGCCTTCCTTCGCTTTGGCATAAGTGCGAGAGTTTATCATAAAATATTGAAGATAGCCCGTACCATTGCCGATATGGAAGGGAGTGAGCGGATTACCGAGGGGCATCTAAGCGAGGCTATTCATTACCGAGGGGCGGTGATCCAGTTTTGGGGATAGCTGCAGAAAAAACAAAAAGACTGTATTGGCTGTGGCTGGCAGAGAGCGGGTTACGGGGTCGGAGAGCGACGCTTTTACGCCAATACGGGACAATAGAGGGGGTTTACCGTGCTTATGTACTGGAACGGGAGGCAGCTGGAGAGGGGCTTTGGCGGCCAGGGATAGAAGAACTTTGCGAACGGCTCGGAGACTATGAGAGAAAGGGAATTTTCTTTTGCTGCTGTGAGGAGGAGAACTATCCGGCCTGCTTAAAGGAAATTTATTCGCCTCCAGGCGGACTGTATTACCAGGGACATCTGCCTGGTTCCGCCGATGGCCGAACCAGTTTAGAATGGGAAAAGAAGGAAAAAGACGGGACAGACAAGGAGATCGGGCGGATGGCGGTAGTCGGTGCAAGAGCCTGCTCGGAGCGCGGAAGGGGAATAGCCAGACGGATAGGCCGAGAGCTGGCGCAGGGCGGAGCCGGTGTCGTAAGCGGGCTGGCGTTAGGAATCGACGGGGCGGCGCTTGCCGGAGCAATAGAAGGGGAAGGAAGAGCATATGGGGTGTTAGGCTGCGGAGTAGATATTTGTTATCCTAAGGAAAACTACCATTTGTTTGGACAGGTGTTGGAGAGAGGTGGGATTTTATCGGAATATCCGCCCGGTACTCCGCCGCTGCCTGCCTATTTCCCCCAAAGAAATCGGATCATCAGCGGGCTTTCCGATGGGGTAGTGGTGATAGAGGCAAGAAAACGCAGCGGCTCTTTGATTACGGCGGAGTTTGGTTTAGAACAGGGGCGGAATATTTATGCGGTTCCCGGACGCCCGGAGGATGTGCTGAGCGAGGGGTGTCATTACCTGATCCAAAACGGAGCAAAGCTAGTGACAGGAGCGGCGGATATCCTCTCGGATTATGAGTTTTCGCCGGGGCTTCGTCTTGATTCCGGGCAGGTTCCGAAAATTTTACTTGAAACCACAGAGAAAATAGTGTATGCTTGTTTACGTTTGGAACCTAAGCACCTCAGTCAAATCCAGCAGGAAAGCGGGTTGGAATGGCAGGAGGTTTTCAATATTTTATTAAAGCTGGAGTTAAAGGGCTGCGCCAGACAGGTCAGTATGGATTGTTATGTGGCGCTTTAGGAAATAAGAGGGAAGCTGCAGGAGGAATGGAAATGCCAAAGTATTTGGTCATTGTAGAATCGCCGGCAAAGGCAAAGACAATCAAGAAGTTTTTAGGAAGCAATTATGAGGTGTTGGCCTCTAACGGACATGTACGGGATTTGCCGAAAAGCCAGATGGGAGTAGATCCAAGTCAGGATTTTGAGCCAAAATACATCACCATCCGGGGAAAAGGAGAGCTGTTAGCAAAGCTGAGAAAGGAAACGAAAAAGGCAGATAAGGTTTATCTGGCGACGGACCCGGACCGCGAGGGAGAGGCGATCTCCTGGCATCTGTCCCAGGCGCTGAAGTTAGAGGAGGGGCAGTATGCAAGGATTTCGTTTAATGAGATTACCAAAAATGCGATCAAGGCATCGATCAAAAGCGCCAGAAGCATCGACATGAATCTGGTGGACTCTCAGCAGGCCAGACGGATTATGGATCGGATGCTTGGCTATAGCATCAGCCCGCTCCTTTGGGCAAAGGTAAAAAGAGGGCTTTCCGCCGGACGGGTACAGTCCGTGGCGCTGCGGATCATCTGTGACAGAGAGGAGGAGATTGGCGCATTTGTCCCGGAGGAATACTGGACGCTTGAGGCCAGCCTGACGAAAAAGGGAACAAAAAAGCCGCTGCTTGCCCAGTTTTACGGAGAGGCAAAAAGCCGGATCCAGATTTCTTCTAAAGAGGAGTTAGAACGAATCAAGCAGGAATTAGCGGGCGAACGGTTTGTGGTAGAGGAAATCAAAAAGGGGGAGCGGACACGGAAGGCGCCGCTGCCGTTTACGACGAGTACGCTTCAGCAGGAGGCGTCCAAGGTATTAAACTTTTCGACGCAGAAGACGATGCGGATTGCGCAGCAGCTCTATGAAGGCATCGATGTTAAGGGACATGGGACGATTGGCCTGATTTCTTATCTGCGTACCGATTCCACCCGGATTTCCGAGGAGGCGGCTGCAGCGGCCAAGACGTTTATTGAGGCCAGCTACGGAAAGGAGTATGTGGCATCTGGAAGCCAGAGCCAGGGAAAGGGCAAGAACATCCAGGATGCGCACGAGGCAATCCGGCCGACCTATTCCGATATGACGCCTGCCAAGGTAAAGGATTCTCTTGCCAGAGATCAGTTCCGGCTTTATCAGCTTATTTGGAAGCGGTTTATTGCCAGCCGGATGCAGCCGGCGCGTTATGAGACGACCAGCATCCGGATTGCCGCCGGGAAATACCGGTTTACCTCTGCAGCCTCCAAGCTTTTGTTTTCCGGCTTTATGACGGTATATATGAGCGACGAGGATAAGATTGAGGAGGGAAGCTGGAACGGCACCTTAAAGCAGGGAGAGGAAGTAACGCTTGCCGAGCTTTCCGGACAGCAGCATTTTACCCAGCCTCCGGCGCATTTTACGGAGGCCTCTCTGGTACGAGTCCTAGAGGAGCAGGGGATTGGCCGTCCCAGTACGTATGCACCGACGATTACGACGATTTTAGCCAGGCGTTATGTGGCAAAGGAAAATAAGAACCTCTTTGTCACAGAATTAGGCGAGGTCGTCAACAACATCATGAAGGAAGCCTTTCCGGTGATTGTAGATGTGAATTTTACGGTCAATCTGGAAAGCCTTTTAGACGGGGTGGAAAGCGGCGACGTAAGCTGGAAAACCGTTGTGCGGAATTTTTACCCGGATTTGGAGGAAGCCGTCAAGCGGGCGAATGAGGAGCTAGAAAAGATTCAGATCCAAGACGAGGTGACGGATGTCCCGTGCGAGGTCTGCGGCCGCAAGCTGGTGATCAAATACGGGCCGCACGGAAAGTTCCTTGCCTGTCCGGGGTTCCCGGAGTGCCGTTTTACAAAGCCATATCTGGAAAAAATCGGAGTAACCTGCCCGAATTGCGGCAAGGAGGTGGTGATCCGGAAGACACAAAAGGGACGTCGTTACTTTTCCTGTGAAAACAGTCCAGAGTGCGATTTTATGACGTGGCAGAAGCCGTCCAACCAGAAATGTCCGAAATGTGGGGATATTTTACTGGAAAAAGGAAACAAATTGGTCTGCCGGAATGAAACCTGCAAGGAAGTGGTAGAAAAAAAGGAAGAAGTTTAAAAATATTCGCAGTTTAGCTTGCATTTCAGTATAATCAATGATAGACTATTTTATAATCTAATAACAGTAGCGGGAGCCGTTCGGCACTGCTGCGTCACAATGGCGCTGGGAGTACACCATATAAGAAATGGAGGGTGCAAGATGAGCGTTCAATTATTGGATAAGACAAGGAAAATTAACAAGCTGCTGCACAACAACAATTCTCACATGGTCGTCTTTAACGATATTTGTGGGGTATTAGGCGACATTCTGGAGTCGAATATCTTAGTGATCAGCCGGAAGGGAAAGATTTTGGGGATTCACAGCCGAAGCGATATCGGGGAGATTCAGGAACTGATGGAAAACGAGGTAGGCGGGCATATTGACACGCTGTTAAATGAACGGCTTTTAGGCGTCCTTTCTACCAAGGAAAATGTGAATCTTTTGACGCTGGGGTTTGAATTTGAAGGAGTGGATTCCTATCAGGCCATCGTGATACCGATTGATATTGCAGGTGAGCGCTTGGGAACTTTGTTTATTTACAAGACAGAAGATCCATACACCATTGACGATATCATTTTAAGTGAATATGGGACTACGGTCGTGGGTTTGGAGATGATGCGCTCGGTCAATGAGGAAAACGCAGAGGAGAACCGGAAGCTCCAGATTGTGCGTTCGGCCATCAGCACGCTCTCTTTTTCTGAGCTGGAGGCGATCACACATATTTTTGAGGAGCTAGAGGGCAACGAGGGGATTCTGGTGGCAAGCAAGATTGCGGATCGGGTCGGCATTACGCGCTCTGTCATTGTCAATGCGCTGCGGAAATTTGAAAGTGCCGGAGTGATCGAATCCCGTTCCTCCGGGATGAAGGGAACGTATATCAAGGTATTAAACGATGTCGTATTTGAAGAACTGAAAAAGGCAAACGGAAGATAAACAAAGAGAACCAAATAACATAAAATCGTCGGCGAAGATAAAAGGGTTTATGAGCTGTACGGGTTTCATAGATCCTTTTTGCGTGTGATTCTGGTAATTGTCGGAAAACGGCTTTTTTTTCAAAAAGAGGGTTGCCTTTTTTCGAGAGTGTATTATAATAAGTAGAGGATAATTTGAAGAAAAAGGAGGGACAGTACCTGTGATTGGTTCAAATGCGTACAATTATATCAATGTACTGAACAAAGCAGCAGATGCAAGCTGGCTGAGACATACTGTGATTTCAAATAA
Organism: uncultured Lachnospiraceae bacterium; assembly: GCA_949155905.1. Lineage (GTDB taxonomy): Bacteria > Bacillota > Clostridia > Lachnospirales > Lachnospiraceae > MGBC131033. The sequence goes on along the minus strand of CASCWU010000103.1, from coordinate 3,760 downwards.
TATAGCCAATGTAGACACTCCAGGATACAAAAGAAAGGATGTCCAGTTTGAATCTTATCTGATGGCCGCCATGACAGGAAGCGGTTCGGTTTCCGAGCGGGTCGATTCGATCAATTTGGATACGTTAAGCCCGATGATCTATACAGACAGGGCAGATTTGAGCTATCGGCTGGACGGGAACAACGTAGACATTGATACCGAAAGTGCGAATCAGGCGGAAAATACGCTTCGCTACTATGCACTGTTGGATTCGATCAATCAGGAGTTTACCCGTTTGAGAACTGTGATTAACAGCAACCAGTAAAAGGAGGTAGAGTACATTGGCTTTGTTTAATTCTTTGAATGTAAGCGCAAGCGGGATGACGGCACAGCGGGTTCGTTCCGATATTATCGCGCAGAATATCGCAAATGTCAGCACAACACGAGATAAAAACGGAGAGGTTTATAAGCGGCAGAATGTCGTATTTGCAGAACGGGATGTCACCGGCTTTAGCAAGATCTTTTTAAGGACTGCCGGTTCGGTAGGAAGCGGGGTAAAGGTGACAAGCATCTATACCGATGATCAGACGCCGACCAGGATGGTATACGATCCGTCTCACCCGGATGCCAACGAGGAAGGATATGTAGAGTATCCGAACGTAACCACCGTACAGGAAATGACGGATTTGATTGATGCAAGCCGTTCCTATGAGGCAAATATTACGGCTTTTAATGCAGCAAAAAATATGGCGCTTAGGGCATTGGATATCGGGAAATAAAACAGAGGAGTATGTTCTAAGAGGATGATAGAAAGAAAGTAGGTTAAAACATGGATTACATATCAGCAATCGGCAATGGTATGCAGGTGAAGCAATACCAGAACATTGTAGATACCGTAGCGAAACAGACACAGACCAGAGCCGGACAGACAGAAAGCTTTGAAAATTTATTTCAATCTGCTCTGAATATGGTAAGAGAGACGAATTCCCTGACCAATATGGCGCAGGAAGAGACGATGAACTTTGCTATGGGCTATACGGACAACATGCACGACCTTCTGGCGGCACAGTGGAAGGCTAATATGTCCCTGCAGTATACCGTGGCAGTACGCAACAGCGTGATGGACGCCTATAAGGAGATTATGAATCTTCAATTTTAGCGAGGATACGGGACGGCGGCAAGGGAAGCTTTATTTGCGCTAGTCTCTGAGCAAAGGGAGACGTCAGAAAGATGAATGCAATCGTAGAAAGGTTAAAACAGATTCCGGCGAAGCTGCTGGAATTTTGGAATAAATATAACAGTAAGCAGAAAACGCTGATTGTGTGTATCACAGCAGCGGTATTTCTGCTTTTGGTGGGAGTTGTTTATTTCCTCTCCCGCCCTAAGATGGAGGAATTGATTAAGACCTCGAGCGCTTCGGAGTCGAGCAGCATTATCAAATCCTTAGACGATGCCGGGATTCGAAATAAAACCTCCCGCGACGGTCTGGTGGTTTACGTAGAATCGAAAAAATATACCGACGCGCTGCTTCAGTTGGCAGAAAATAACATTCCGTCTATCGGTATGACGTTAGAGGAACTGTTTGACAACGGCTTTGCGACAACAGAGAGTGAAAAAAAGCTAAAGGCCAATATCTATAAGCAGGACTGGCTGCGCAATTCCTTGTTAAAGATGGAAAATATAGAGGATGCCGTGGTTTCGATTACTCCGCCGACGGACGGGAATTCTATTTTTGAATCGACAGAGGAAACGAGTGTCAGCGTTATTTTGACGATCAGCGACGGCTTCCGCCCGGAGGTGGCAAAGACGATTGCCAATATCGTGGCCGGAGCAGTCGGGAACAAGACATCCAACAGCATTACGATTTCCGACCAGCACGGAAGCCTGCTGTTTTCTCAGACGGAGGATTTGCTGGCAGGAACGGTCAACTCTACCCTGGAATATCAGCAGGAGCTTTCAAACCTGAAGGTAGAGGCGCTCTATAAGCTGTTAATGGGGATACCGGCCTATGACGATGCAAAAATCGTACCGAATCTTGTCTTTGATATGGATCAGATGACAGAATGCTTTGAGGAGTATTCGGTAGCAGAGGGAAATGACCAGGGATATCTGAGCGAGGATTATCTCTACAAGGCCATCAATACCGCTGGAGTCGGCGGGACGCCGGGAACCTCCTCAAATGATGAGACAGACTATGTGATCGAAGAGGATGCTGCTCAGGGCGCTACCGTCAATATCACCAACAACAAATATCTTCCAAATAAACGTGTCACCAACTTAATCAAAGCGATGGGAACGCTGCGTGCAGCGGATTCCTCGATGGCAATCAATTTGATTTCCTACCGTACCTATAAGCAGGAGGATCTGGAGCGTCAGGGACTGCTTCAGGAGACGACGTGGGAGGACTATGTACTGGCCAACGATACAGCGACTGCCTTAGAAGTATCCGACGAGATTTACAATATGGTCGTGATGTCTACCGGAATCGAGCGAGCCAACATCCAGATCCTGGCATGGGAGGTGCCGATCTTCCAGGCAGAGGTAAAGGGCGGCTGGGGATGGTCCAATTATCTGATGATTATTCTGACCGTTTTGATTATCGCCCTGTTGATTTTCGTTGTGTTCCGCGGTTCTGCTCCGGTAGAAGTAACCGAAATGGAGCCGGAGCTTTCCGTCGAGCAGCTTTTGGCGACGACGAAGGAGAACCAGTCGTTAGAGGATATCGAGTTCAGTGAGAAGTCTGAGACGAGAAGGACGATAGAGAAGTTTGTAGACGAGAATCCGGAGGCTGTGGCACAGCTTCTTAGAAACTGGCTGACGGATGATTGGGGGTAGGAGCAGATGGCAAAGCCGTACAGTGAAATGACAGGTGTGGAAAAGTCGGCGATTTTGCTGATTGTATTAGGGCCGGAAAAATCGGCTGAGATTTTTAAGCATTTAAAAGAAGAGGAAATCGAGCAGCTTACGTTAGAGATTGCCAATACGAGAAGCATTGCGCCGGAAATGAAAGACGAGGTATTAAACGAATTCTACGAGGTATGTCTGGCGCAGCAGTACATTTCCGAGGGTGGTATTACGTATGCGAAGGAGCTTTTGGAAAAGGCATTGGGAAGCGAAAAAGCGCAGAACGTCATTGGCAAGCTGACCGCCTCGCTGCAGGTACGTCCGTTTGAATTTGTACGGAAAACAGATGCCGGGCAGCTTTTAAATTTTATCCAGGATGAGCATCCGCAGACGATTGCCCTGATTTTGTCCTATCTGCCGACCTCTCAGTCGGCTGCGGTCATTTCGGCGCTTCCGCCGGATAAGCAGGCAGATGTGGCGAAGCGTATCGCGATGATGGATCGGACCTCGCCGGATGTGATCCAGGAGGTGGAAAACGTATTGGAACGAAAGCTGAATGCGCTGGTCAACCAGGATTATACGATTGTCGGCGGTGTGGATTCTATCGTCGAGATTTTAAATACAGTGGATCGAGGCACCGAACGTCATATTCTGGAAACACTCGAAATTGAGGAGCCGGAGTTGGCGGACGAGATCCGAAAGAAGATGTTCGTATTCGAGGATATTTTGTCGCTCGACGACAAGTCGATTCAGCGTGTGCTGCGTGAGGTGGACAACAACGACCTGGCAGTCGCCTTAAAGAATGCGAACGAAAACGTACAGGAGGCTATTTTCAACAACCTCTCGAAGCGTCTGGCGACGATGATCCGCGAGGATATGGAATTTATGGGACCTGTCCGTTTGAAGGATGTAGAGGAAGCCCAGCAGAAGATCGTCA
>CASCWU010000102.1 GCA_949155905.1 uncultured Lachnospiraceae bacterium | reverse complement strand
GCGCTAAATCGTTCTCCAGGATAATGTCCTAGCAGGAAATCTGCGGAACTAAAAAACAGCAGAATTCCGAATAGGACATAGAACGATTTAGAGACACGTCTTTTTGTGGCGCTAAATCGTTCTCCAGGATAATGTCCTAGCAGGAAATCTGCGGAACTAAAAATGGAGGGAAAATAATGTTAGATTTAAAATTTGTCCGGGAGAACCCGGAGCTGGTAAAGCAAAATATCCGCAACAAATTTCAGGAGGCAAAGCTTCCGTTGGTGGATGAGGTGATTGCCTTAGATGCCGAAAATCGGGCAGCACAGCAGGAGGCGGATAACCTGCGGGCAGAGCGGAACCGTTTAAGCAAACAGATTGGCGCGCTGATGGCGCAGAAGAAAAAGGAAGAGGCCGAGGAACTAAAACAGAAGGTGACATCCTTTTCGGATCGTCTGGCCGAGTTAGAGGAAAAGGAAGAGGAGCTTGGGGAAAAGGTCAAAAAAATCATGATGACGATTCCGAACATCATTGATCCAAGTGTGCCGATTGGAAAGGATGACAGTGAAAACGTAGAACTGGAGCGCTTTGGCGATCCGGTTGTACCAGAGTTTGAGATTCCATACCATACAGAGATTATGGAACGCTTTCACGGAATTGATTTGGACAGCGCCAGAAGAGTAGCGGGCAATGGCTTTTATTATCTGATGGGGGACATTGCCAGACTGCATTCTGCTGTGATTTCTTACGCAAGAGACTTTATGATTGACCGGGGCTTTACGTATTGTGTGCCGCCGTTTATGATCCGCAGCGACGTTGTGACAGGCGTGATGAGCTTTGCGGAGATGGATGCGATGATGTATAAAATCGAGGGAGAGGATCTGTATCTGATTGGTACAAGCGAGCATTCGATGATCGGAAAATTTATTGATCAGATTTTACCGGAGGAGTCACTGCCGTATACCCTGACCAGCTATTCCCCATGCTTCCGGAAGGAAAAGGGAGCGCATGGAATCGAGGAGAGAGGCGTTTACCGGATTCATCAGTTTGAAAAGCAGGAAATGATTGTTGTCTGCAAGCCGGAGGAAAGCATGCAGTGGTACGACAAGCTTTGGCAGAATACGGTTGACCTGTTCCGTTCCTTAGATATTCCGGTTCGGACACTGGAATGCTGTTCCGGTGATCTGGCAGATTTAAAGGTAAAATCGGTGGATGTAGAGGCATGGTCGCCGCGGCAGCAGAAATATTTTGAGGTGGGAAGCTGCTCGAATCTGGGAGACGCCCAGGCCAGACGGCTGCGTATCCGTGTCAATAGGGCGGACGGAAAATATTTTGCCCATACATTAAATAATACTGTAGTAGCACCGCCGCGGATGTTGATTGCATTTTTGGAAAATAACCTGCAGGCCGACGGCAGCATTCGGATTCCAGAGGCATTAAGGCCGTATATGGGCGGAAAAACCGAGATTCGGTAAATTTCATGAAAATTTAATTGATTTTTTTCCCCGGAAAGGATAAGATGTAAAAAAGCGCAAGCAATCGCTTTTATGGAGCAAAAGGACAGAACAATCAGGAAGGGGAATGAGAACGATGGTATTAAATAAGCTAAGGCAATGGATGACAGGACGCTATGGGATGGATAAGCTAAACCAGGCGCTGCTGATTGGATATTTGATCCTGGCTGCCTTTTCATTGCCGTTTTACCGCAGGGTAGTGTTTTGCCGGGTGACATTGTCCATCGGTTATTTGCTGCTGTTTTTGGTTCTGGCACGGATGTTTTCTAAAAATACAGCAAAGCGTTACCAGGAAAATCAAAAATTCCTTTCCAAATGGAATATACTCTTAGGAAGAATCCGAATTGGAATCAAGCATATGAAAGAGCGAAAGCAGTATCACTTTTATACATGCAGCTCCTGCGGACAGAAAATCCGGATTCCTAAGGGTAAAGGGAAAATCTGCATTACCTGTCCGAAATGTAAACACGAATTTATCAAAAACTCCTAGGAAGATACGATGTTTGGATACGTAACGATCTATAAACCAGAGCTGAAAATAAAGGAATTTTATGAGTTCCGGGCATTTTACTGCGGTCTGTGCCATCAGTTAAAACAAGAATATGGCAGATTCGGGCAGATGACGTTGACTTATGATATGACCTTTTTGGTGGTGCTTCTGACCTCGTTGTACGAATGTGAGACGAGGCAGGAGCAGCACCGCTGTCTCGTTCATCCAGCCAAATCCCATACGATGCTGTTAAATGAGATAACCGAATACGGTGCTTCGATGAATATTGCTCTGACCTGGCATCATTTGAGGGACGACTGGCAGGATGAGAAGAAGGTAGTTGGACTGGCAGGAGCAAAGCTGCTTGAGAAGCGTTATCGGCGCGTGAAGCAGCGCTACCCCAGGCAATGTCTGGTGATTCGGGAAAAGCTGGCCAGTCTTGGTGAGCTGGAACGAACTCCTGGAGTGCCGGATTTGGATGCTGTTTCCGGGTGCTTTGGCGAGCTGATGGCAGAGCTGTTTGTGCTGTGGGAGGACGAATGGGAAGAGACACTGCGTCGGCTCGGCTTTTCCTTAGGGAAATTTATTTATCTGATGGACGCTTACGAGGATTTGGCGGCGGATAAAAAAAGCGGTAGCTTTAATCCCTTTAAGGAGCGGAGCAGCCAGCCAGGCTTTGAAGAGGAGTGCCGCAAGATGTTGATGCTGCTGATGGCAGAGTGTACGGAGCAGTTTGAACGCCTTCCCTTGCTAAAGGATGTCGGTATTTTACGGAATATTTTATATCAGGGCGTTTGGAGCCGCTATCAAAAGCTGCAAGTGGAGCAAAATTGCAGTGGGAATAAGGGAAAAAAGGGAACCAGAAAAGAAAAAGAGAAAGTAAATAAGAGAAAGCAAATAAGAAAATAGAAGTCGAATCAGAAATCGTAATTGGAACGAGAAACCGTAATTGGAACGGCAGGAGCAGGCGGAGCGAAAATAGAAGCGGGACGAAAGGAAGCAGAACCTATGATAAACGATCCATATCAGGTGTTGGGGATTTCCCCGAATGCCAGCGAGGAAGAAATCAAACGGGCTTACCGGGAGCAGAGCCGGAAATATCATCCGGATTCCTATGCGGATAATCCGCTGGCGGATCTGGCAGAAGAGAAATTCAAAGAGGTGCAGGAAGCCTATGACCAGATCATGAAAAGCCGGAGCGGGACAGGCGGCTACGGGACTTCCTATGGCTCTTATCAGAATCAGAGCTTTGGCGGGCAGGGAGGGGCGGACAGCCCGGAGCTGCAGTCTGCTTATACCTATCTGGCCTCAAGGAATTACAGAGAAGCGTTGCAGGTGTTAAGCCGGATTGGGAATCGGACGGCCAGATGGTATTATTACAGCGCGGTCGCCAATGCCGGTATGGGCAATGGATTAAATGCGCTTGAGCATGCCAGACAGGCGGTCAATATGGAACCAGGGAATCCAGAGTATCGGTCGTTATTAAACCAACTCGAAGCAGGCGGGAACCGCTATCAGTCCAGCCGATATGGAGGCGGACCGGTTCAGAATTATGGCGGCCAGAGTTATGGGATGGGAAATTTTTGTTGTGATTTATGGTGTGCAGATACGTTATGCGAGTGCATGGGAGGAGATTTGTGTTCATGTTTCTGACAGCAAAAAAGACGGCATTTGCCGGGATGACGCTGACGGTTTCGTTTCTTTTGCTGCTGCTTGGAAGTGTCTTAGAGGTCAGTACGCTTTTTTTCCTTGCGGCGGCCGCCTTTTGCATCGGAATCGTCATACGTGAGCTGGGCTTGCGGATGGGGGCTGCTTTTTGGGCAGCTTCTATTTTGTTGGGCGTTTTGTTAGCGCCTAATAAGTTCTATGTGCTGACCTATGGAACGATGGAAGGCTATCTGTTTTTACGGGAGACCTGGTGGATATTTTTAGAGCGAAGACAGAAGTCAAAGAGGAGTTATTTTTTGGGAAAAGCGGTAATTGCTCAGGTAGTTCTGTTGCCCCTGATATGCTTGGCTCCTCAGCTTTTTTATGCCGGAGAACTGACCTGGCCGCTCCGAATAGGATTTTTGGCGGCAGGGGAGGTTTTTTGCCTGGTGGCGGATATGGCCTATGATGTGTTCCAACGTCAGATATGGGGGAAGCTTAGGAGGCATTTGGATTGGATATCATAAAAATAGAGGCCGATTTAGAGGACTATGCGCTGGCAGAGCGGCGGGAGTTGCAGACGGTCTGGTTCTTACGGGAGGTATCCCGTCTGGGGCGTCATGCCTTTTATAATTGCCGGAATTTAAAAACGCTTTATTTTTGGGATACGTTGCGGGATATCGGAGATGGTGCCTTTAAGAATTGCGAAAGGCTGTCGGAGCTTGGGATCGTTCAGAGCGGGGAAGGAAGCCATGCTGCCTTAAAAAGCATTTTGTCTGAGCTGTCCGGGGCATTTTTGATTTCCTTTATGACAGAGGAGCCATCGGAGACGGCAGCGCCTGTTTTTAGAAATCGGATCTATCTTCCTTCTTATCTGCATGATTATGAGGAAAATACAGAGGCGCGGATTATCAATCAGGTGACATATGGGGCAGGTGTGCATTACCGGGAATGTATCAGAGAGGCAGGCATTGATTATGCTGCTTATGACAAGCTTTTTTCCCGTTGTATTCCGTTGGATAGAGAAGCGGCCTGGAAAGTGGCCTTTTTTCGCTGTGCATATCCATGGGAGCTGCGTAGCGCGGCAAGGAAGAAATATCTGGACTGGCTGCGGGAACACCGGGAGCAGGTAGTAGAGGGACTCTGCAGAGAGGGGGAGGATATGCCCTCCCTGCTGCAGCTTTGGCTTAGCCTCGAGCCCTATCAGACTGAGGAGGACTGGAAGGAGGCGCTTGACCATCTGCATGAGTGCGGAAGCTGGACGGCGCTTGCCTTGCTGCTTTGCGGCCTGCAGGAGTGGAGAGGACGTCTGGAAACAGGGAAAAGAGAAGAAAGTGAAGCGAAAAGAACGAAAATCGATAGAAGGCGAACCAATAAATTTGAGTTTTGAAATAGGAGGGGGGGAAAAGCTGTGGAGGCCGCCGAAGGGAACAAAAAAAGCCGAACGGCAAAGGAAGCATGGGAACGGATTGCCGCGCAGATTTTAACCGTAGCCAGGCAGGAACTATATTTGTCTATGCGCTATCTCTATCTTGCTCTGGAACGGATGCCCGGTAAGGCGGATCATCGGATCAACTGGTTCGGTACGGACGGAACCTTTTGCTATTATCAGCCGATGCTCTTAGCAAGGGCGTACGAGCAGGATGCTGTTTTGGTAAACAGAACCTGTTTGCACAGTGTCCTGCATGGGATGTTCGGTCATATGTACCGCAGAGGGGAACGGGAGCAGGAGCTTTGGAATTTGGCCTGTGATATCGTAGTAGAGGAGCTGATCGACGGGCTTTCTGTTTCTTCTGTCCAGAAGCTGATACCAGAAGAGCGAAAGCGCTGTTATCTGTGGCTGGCAAAGGAGACAAGGGTGGCCTCGGCAGAACGGGTATATGAGGTCTTAAAAGACCAAGCAAGCTTGCCGTCTGAATGGGAAACGCTGTTTCGGGTGGACGATCATTGCTTTTGGGAATCCGGGGAAAATCAAAGCCCAGCAGAAAAGGAGCAGCAGGAGCGGGAATGCGAGCTTTGGCGGGAGACAAGAGAAAAGGTACAGACGGAGATGGAAACCTATGCCAAGGCGGCAGGGATGGAAAAAACCAGACTTTATCAGGAATTGGCCGCCGCAAACCGGGAAAAAACGGATTATCGGAAATTTTTACAGAAATTTGTTCGGCTGCAGGAAACTGCCAGACTGGATCTGGATTCCTTTGATTATGGGTATTATGAATATGGAAGAAGGCTCTACGGCAACATGCCTCTGATCGAGGAATTGGAATATCAGGAACAAAAACGGGTGCGGGAGCTGGCTGTTGTGATCGATACGTCCGGTTCGTGTTCGAGGGAGCTGGTATCCTGGTTTTTGGAGGAAACAGTGGCAGTGTTAGAGGAAGCAGCTGGAGAGAAGGCAGGCGAGTCCGGAGGAAGAGGCAGCGCTGGAGGAACCGGAGGGCTTTGCTGCCATATTTTACAGTGTGACAACCAAATCCAGGAGGAGAAAACCATTTATAATGTGCAGGAGCTGCGCCTTTATTTAGAGACTATGCAGATCGTGGGCAGGGGAGGGACAGATTTTCGTCCGGCCTTCCGGTATGCAGAGGAAAAAAAGCAAAGCGGCGAGTGGAGGGAGCTAAGTGGATTGCTGTATTTTACAGACGGATATGGAATGTATCCAACGTATCCGCCGGACTTTGAAGCTGCCTTTTTATTTCCGGAGGAAAGTTGGCCGGAGGGGAAGCCGCCCTGGAAAAGTGAAAGCTTTCCGGTATGGGCGATGCACATAGAGCTTTCTAAAAAACAGGAGATCCAGTGAAAAAATCCTTGCAAGGAGGGGAATATGTAACATGAATATCAAACGGGCCAAGGAAGAAATCAGGCATACGGTAAGGCTATATCTGGAAAAGGATGAGGACGGACAATACAGGATTCCATTGGTCAGACAACGTCCGGTTTTGCTGATTGGCGCACCGGGGATCGGGAAAACAGCGATTATGGAGCAGATCGCAAGGGAATGTCAGATCGCACTGGTGTCGTATACGATGACGCATCATACCAGACAAAGCGCACTGGGACTGCCGTTTATCCGAGAAAGGGAATATGGCGGGAAAACATATTCGATCACCGAATATACGATGAGTGAAATTCTTGCCAGTGTCTACGAGCGGATGGAGGCAACTGGTCAGCGGGAGGGGATTTTATTTTTGGATGAAATCAACTGTGTTTCCGAAACGCTGGCTCCGATGATGCTGCAATTTCTACAGACCAAAACCTTTGGCAACACGAGGCTGCCGGAGGGGTGGGTGATTGTGACGGCTGGAAATCCGCCGGAATACAACCGTTCGGTACGGGACTTTGACGTGGCGACGCTAGACCGGGTAAAGCATATGCGGGTAGAGGCAGATTATCGGGTCTGGAAGGAATATGCACTGGAACATCATATTCATGGCAGTATTTTAAGCTATCTGGAACATAAAAAGGAGCATTTCTACCAGATAGAAACAACGGTAGACGGAAAGCGTTTTGTGACGGCCAGAGGCTGGGAGGATTTATCTGTTTTCCTATATGGTTGTGAGAGGCTTGGATTTCCGGTAGACGGCGAGGCAGTGGAGTCATACCTGCAGGATCGGAAGGTAGCGATGGATTTTGCCAATTATCTGGAGCTGTACCGAAAGTATGAAAAAAATTATCAGGTAGCGGACATTTTATCCGGTCAGGCAACCGACGAGCTAAGAACGAGACTGTTAAAGGCACCCTTTGATGAACGGATCAGTATGATTACGCTGCTGTTATCCGGACTGCAGGAAGGATTTTTAAGCTGGCAAGAACAGGAGCGGTATACAGAAGAGTTGTTTGCTTGGTTAAAGGAATACAAAATAAAACTGGAAATACTAAAGAAGGAAATGCCGGAGAAGGAGAGGGAAAGGGAAGGAAAAGCAGAAGGGAAAAAAGAAGGAGAACAGGAATATGCAGCAGACGCAATGAATACCGTTTTGCTTCGGGCAGAGGAGGCTTTGGAGCAGGAACGTGCCGGAGGCTTGCTAAGCCGGGCGGAGGAGAAACGGAGGGAAGCTGTTTTATCGGTACTGCAGCGCTATTTGTACCAGTTACGGGAAATGTGGGGAAAACTTTCTGGCGAGACATATAAGGCAGCTTGTGAGGGAGAGCAGCAATGCTTTGCCGATGCGTTTGAAACCGTGCGGAAATGGTTTGAGGAGGAGCTGGCAGTACGGGAGGAAGAAAGCGAGCGGGTAGGCAGTCAGCTCGAGCAGGCCTTTTGTTTTTTAGAGCAATGTTTTTGCACCAATCAGGAGAACCTGGAGGCCGGACCGGAAATGGTATATTTTGTGACAGAACTGGAAAGCAGCTATGCGGCTTTGGAGTTTATAAGAGAAATTGGCAGCGAGGCATTTTACCGCTATATAGACGTTTTGTTTACCGATCAGAGGAGAAAGCAGCTTCTATCAGAAATCAAAGCATGCAGAAGGAACTGATGTCGTTTCGGAATGTCTCTGGCATTTTTGTGCCAAAGAAGAAGCATCCATAATCCATAAAAGAACGAAGGAATACTCGAAAAAAGTCAGAGATTTTCCTTGCAAAATAGTTTTGATAACTATATAATGTAGCTATGGGGTGATTGTATGACCAGTGAGGAAAAGAAAGAGTACATTGAGAGAATTATCGGCAGGCTGAAATCCATTGATTATATCAAACCATCGGATATTCCGAATATCGATCTTTATATGGATCAGGTGACGACCTTTATGGACGAGCATCTGATGTCCTTAAAGCGTCATGAAGAGGACAAGATGCTGACGAAAACGATGATCAACAATTATACCAAAAACAATCTGCTGCCGTCGCCGAATAAAAAGAAATATTCCAAAGACCACATGCTTTTGCTGATCTTTATTTATTATTTTAAAAATATTTTGCCGATCAGTGATATCCAGGAAATCATCCATCCGTTAGTGGAACGCTATTACGACGGATCAGAGGAGCTGTCGTTAGAGGATATTTATCTGGAAGTATTTTCGATGGAAAAGGATCTGATCGCCGCGCTGACAAAGGATATATTAAAGAAATATCAGGTATCGAAGGGAACCTTTGAGCAGGAGGAAAACCCGGAAAAACGGAAATTTTTGACAGATTTTTCTTTTATCTGTACACTTTGCTTTGACGTATATGTGAAAAAGACGATTATTGAAAACCTGCTGGACGGCCAGCTACTGCGGAAGACGGAAGGGAAGGATGGAGAAGAGTGAGCTTGGAAATGCCATATGAAGAAGAAAAGACATTATTTTCTCTTTCAGAAGCCTGCAAGGAATTGTCGATTTCACTGGCAACCGGACGAAACTGGATCAAATTAGGGAAAATGCTTCCGGCTTACCGGCAGAACCGAACCTTTTATTTTGGCAGGGAGGAGGTAGAGGCGTTAAAGCGGCAGCTTCAGGATGGGAAAAATCAGGCGTTAAAAAGCCGGCGTAATAAAAAGTATATATCGGGAAACAGCATGTATCAATCTTATATTTCAGAAAATTCAATAAATTTGCCAATAGTACAGGCTGTCGTAAATGGAGTAAGGGAGTGCGCAAAGAAGGGGGAGGAGTTATCTCGTGCGCTTTTAGCAGAATGCGCACTGCAGCTATTATGGAGTCAATCTACCGATAAAGAAACTTCCCAATGCCTGAAAAGATTTTTAAAACAAGAACTGCCAAGGCCTATAGGAGCCTTTTTGGTGGAAGAATTACTTTGCCCATATTCCTGTGCAGAGCTTTTGAAATGGGTAGAAGCATATCCAGAGCTTTTTGATTTTTTTTATACCTACGAAGAAGGAGAGGATGTCTTAGGGCTTCTTTATCTTTCGCTTAAAGAATTGGAAAACCGGAAGGCGACGGGGGCCTATTATACGCCTACCGCCGTAGTAAAAAGCTTGTGTTCTCATCTTTTTCTGAAGAACGAAATAAAAGAGAAGGATATTTTAGATCCCTGTTGCGGAACAGGGAATTTTTTGCTGCAATTACCGCCGGATACAAGGCCGGAGCAGGTATATGGAATAGATATTGATCCGGTCAGTATTAAGCTTGCAAGAATCAATTATGCTTTAAAATATCAGGTGTTTGAAAAAGAACTGCTTTATCATCATTTTATAGAAGGAGATTATTTTTCTCTTAGTCAGAGAAAGTGCTATGATGTGATAATTGGAAACCCTCCCTGGGGATATGATTTTTCAGAGGAGGAGAAACAACGCCTGAGAAAAAAGTATCGGACGGCGCAGGGAGCAGGGATCGAATCCTATGATATTTTTGTAGAACAGGCTCTGGCAGATCTAAAGCCTAAAGGATGCCTGGCTTTTGTTTTACCAGAGGCATTTTTAAATGTAAAGACACATACGGCTGCGCGGGAGCTGTTACTTCGTGATACATCCTTTCAATATTTGGAATACTTAGGTGATGCGTTTGACGGAGTACAATGTCCTTCGATTATTTTGCAGATCATTTTGACGGGAATGCCTTTTTGCAGCATAGGAATGACCGTAAAGGGAAAAGGCCAGGAACATACGATCTTAAAAGAGAGAAAGGTCAATTCCTCATGTCTGAGTTTTTTGATGACAGATGAAGAATATTCTGTTTTAGAAAAGCTGAGTCATAGTTCGGATAAGGTGACATTAGCCGGGAACTCGAAATTTGCACTTGGCATTGTAACCGGAAATAATAAAGAATACCTTTCTTCCCGGAAGACAGCAGAAAACGAACCGGTATTAAAGGGATCGGATCTTTATAAGTTCCGCTATCAGCCTTCTAAGCAATATATGATATGGAATCCGGACTCCTTTCAGCAGGTAGCACCGGCAAAGTTTTATAGAGCGAAGGAAAAGCTGCTGTATCGTTTTATTTGTAATCAATTGGTTTTTTCCTATGATAATACTCAAACACTTTCTTTAAATAGTGCGAATATTGTGATTCCGGAGATAGAAGGACTGTCTATGAAATATATTATGGCAGTACTCAATGCAAGACCAGCACAATTTTATTTTAAAAAGCAATTTCAGTCGGTTAAGGTTTTGCGCTCTCATATTGAGCAAATACCAATACCAAAAGCAAAGAAAGAGGCACAGGAGAGCATCCTTGAAATGGTAGATGCTCTCCTGGCCGCTTCGGACGCTGCGATGATTCGGATTTATTACGAAAGGCTTGATGGTATCATAGCACAGCTCTATGGTCTGTCTGAGGAGGAATATCGTATCATCAAGGCTTCGATGGAAGAAGAAAATTTATTTTTGTATTTCCCCTAAAGCATTTGCTTTGGATTGGATGACCTGTAAAATTTCCTGTTCCTTTACCAGAAAGGGGTTTAATTCTTCTTCTGTCATAAAGACCTGCCCTTCAAAAACAGCAAAGTCCTCTATTCCGGTATGTTCCGTTCGGTGTTGAGACCCCAGTTTGCCGGTATGCTCTAATTCCTGGCTGGTGAGAACCCAATAAAGCAGTTCATCCCGGCATACTCCAATCCAGAGGAAGATATCACAGCAGGAGGGCTTTAGCTGTTGAAAGTGATATTTAAAGCCTGCTTTAAGGGCTTCGTGGTGTAAATAGGCACGGCTGATGAGGCTTTGAGATTGTTTGGTCGAGGGAGCATTGGCACGGCAAGCTTTTACCTCAATGCGCAGACCATTCCACCAAAGATCAAATTCACCGTCAAAATTTGGATAAAAAGAGGCCATATTTTCTTTGGTTGCTTTCATAAATTGAGGGAACAGCGCTAAAATATGTTTTTCACCCCATGTTTCCCCAAAGGTTCTTGGTGCCATTTCAAATAAAGACAGATATTGATTTCTTTTGGTATAGTCGTGAAAGAGTTGCAGATATGTCTCATAGGTAATGGCATTGATAGATAATAAATAAGCCATTGCCCGTCCTTCACGGCTAAAAGGAAAAACAGAGGGTTCTTCTTTGATTGCTTTAAAGATAGCTTCTTCTCCATTAGAATGACGGAGAAGACGTTCTAACTCCTGATGTAGTTCTTTCATTATAATATCTCCTGATGATGAAATAATGGGTTTATCTTTTGAGTTTTTTCATTTCTCCGGCTTTTCAATCCGGGAAAAAACCAGAGAATAGCCATCGTTTCCATAGTTTAAGGAACGGTTTACCCGGCTGATGGTGGCGGTAGAAGCTCCGGTTTTTTCGGCAATTTCCAAGTAAGTATTATGCTGGGTCAGCATATGAGCCACCTCAAAGCGCTGAGAGAGGGAAAGAAGCTCGTTGATCGTACAGATATCTTCAAAAAAGGTATAGCATTCCTCCCGGTTTTCCAGGCTTAAAATCGCGTCAAACAAAAAATCTACTGCCGGGGTCTTGATTTTATTATTCATAAAGGAACCTCACTTTTTATGTAACTCTTTTTTTCCATCTCTTTCATTTTAACACTATGCAGAGGTAAAGTAAAGCAGTTTTTCGGTTTTGCAAATTTGATATAAATATGTTACAATAAACAGGATAAGTAAAAGGATAATAAATCGGGTAATAAAACGGATAATAGAAAGGATATACGGGTCAGGGGTATGAAAAAGGGAGAAATCATAGAAGGCTATGTAGAATCACTGGAGTTCCCAAACAAGGGCTTTCTTAACATAGAAGGAAACCGTGTCCTGGTAAAAGGTGTTTTACCGGGGCAGAAGGTGCGTCTTTTACTAAAACGAAAACGAAGCGGGCTGTATGAAGGCCGGCTTTTGGAGGTATTAGAGCCGTCGCCTTTGGAAAAGGCAAGCCCGGCTTGTCCTCATTTTGGCGAATGCGGCGGCTGTGTGTATCAAAGCCTGCCTTATGAAACACAATTAGAGCTAAAGCAGGCTCAGGTAAAACAGCTATTGGATGAGGTCTGTCAGAGCGAGTATGAATTCGAACCGATAAAGCCAAGCCCAGATTGCTGGAATTACCGGAATAAAATGGAATTTTCCTTTGGAAATCTGTATAAAGACGGGCCGCTGGCATTGGGGCTTCATCGAAAAAATAGCTTTTATGATATTGTCACCACCGATCAATGCCAGCTTGTCCAGAAGGATTTTTGTAAGGTGTTATCCTGTGTATTGGAGCTGTATCAGGAAGCGAGTGTTTCGTTTTATCATAAAGTAACTCATCAGGGATATTTGCGCCATTTGCTCGTACGGAGGGCTGCGAAAACAGGAGAGCTGCTGATTGCCCTCGTGACAGCCGGAGCAGAGCAGTTGGCACAGGGACAGGAAGAAGAGAGGCTGCTGGAACAGTTAAAGGCTCGCTTGCTTTCGCTTTCCCTTTCCGGTCAGCTTGTAGGAATTCTTCAGATTGAAAACCACAGGGAAGCAGATGTGATTCAGGCGGATTCTACCCGGGTTTTGTATGGCCAGGAGTATTTTACTGAGGAGCTGCTGGGGATACAGTTTCAGATTTCCACGTTTTCTTTTTTTCAGACAAATTCCTTAGGTGCCGAGGTGCTGTATACCAAGGCGAGGGAGTATGTAGGGGAAACCAGGGATAAAGTTATTTTTGATTTATATAGCGGGACAGGGACGATTGCCCAGGTGCTGGCGCCGGTGGCCAGGAAGGTAATCGGTGTGGAGATTGTAGAGGAGGCAGTTGAGGCTGCCAGGGAAAATGCTGCCAGAAACGGACTTTCCAATGTGGA
>CASCWU010000101.1 GCA_949155905.1 uncultured Lachnospiraceae bacterium | reverse complement strand
TCGATATGGTTCCCGCCTACGTTGATCAGCTTGCTTAATACGATGCCCCCCAACGATAAAATCGAAACCTCGGTCGTATCCGCACCGATATCGACGGTCATAATCCCTGTCGAATTGGTGACATCCAAGCCTGCTCCAAGCGCAACGCAAATCGGCTTATCCACCAGATTCACTTTTTTGGAAGGCACCTCAGAGGAAAGCACCAGATCGACAAAGGCTCTTTTTTCTACCTCTGTGATATCGGTAGGAAGAGCAATCAAAAAGCTTAATCCTCTGGCCTTTTTCGGCGCACCGTAAAGCTGGCGGAAGCACTCGTTAAACAGACGCTGCATCGAGCTGACGTCTGCGATCACCCCATTGTGAACCGGATAGGTGACACGAATCTTCATAGGCGCCTTTTCCATCATCTCTGCCGCCGCGTCTCCGATAGCCAAAAGCTTCCTGCGGTTTTCTACCGCGATGACGTTTTGTTGGTCAAAAATAACCCCGTCACCTTTTCTGTATAATTTCAGGACCTTCGTCCCCAGATCAATTCCGATGATCTTACCTGACATGGAATGCCTCCTCTTTCTGCCCTGCTAGAACAAACCCTGTTCCTTCAGGCTGATGTATTTATGATCTCCCAGAACAATATGATCCATTAACGGAATCCCCAGCATATCTCCGGCCTCCTTGACTTTTCTTGTCGTCACCAGATCGGCCTTGCTGGGAGACGGATCTCCACTGGGATGGTTATGAAGCAGTATCATATGGACTGCTTTGTATTGTAACGCTGCAATCAGAACCTCTCTCGGCGTCAGAATCGACTGGTTGACCGAACCGATAGAAAGCGTCAGTTCCTTTAACAGACGACACTTGGAGTCTAAAAGCAGCAGCAGGACATGCTCCTGCTCTAAATGCCGAAGCTGCTCCATATAGCGTTCGGCAATCCTGGCCGGAGAGGTCAGGCAAATGCCGTCCCGGTGTCCGGCCGCGGCCATCCGCTTGCATAGTTCGCCGATGCACAAAAGCTGTACTGCCTTCACCGGACCAATCCCCGGTATTTGCTCCAGCTCTGCGGCTGTCACCCGATGCAGTCCCAATAGCCCTGGCTCTGTTTTCGATACGGACAGTACCTCTCTGGCCAGCTCGACGCAGTTGACCTCCTTTGTCCCGGAACGCAGGATGATGGCTAACAACTCCGCGTCTGTCAGGCTTCCCGTCCCCAATTCCTGGCACTTTTCATAAGGCCGCTCTGTTTTTGGAAGCTCTTTGATTGTTTTTCTTACTGTCATTACAGTTCTTCTGTCTGTCTGACTCGTATATATCCTTTAACAGTCTACCACAATTTGCCCCATTTGTATACTTATAATTTGCAACAGTTTTTCCTATACTGTCACCAGTCCTGCCTCTAGCATCTTCTGCAGGGACATCATAATGCCAAACTTTGCATGATACCAGGTCAGCCCGCCCTGAAAATACACGGCATAGGGTGGCTTGATGGGAGCGTCTGCAGACAGCTCAATCGAAGAGCCCTGGACAAAGGCGCCTGCTGCCATAATCACCGGATCGCTATAGCCTGGCATATCCCATGGCTCCGGTGTCACAAAGCTGTCTACCGGCGCCGCCGCCTGAATTCCCTTACAGAAGGCAATCACTCCCTCCGGCTTCCCAAATGTCACCGCCTGGATAATATCGTGCCTTGCTTCGCTTCCGTTCGGTACTACAAAAAAGCCGAGCGCTTCGTAAAGATTTGCCGCAAAAACCGCCCCCTTTAACGCTCCAGCTACTACGGTAGGAGCCAGAAACAGACCCTGAAAAAAGGACTGATTGAAGCCCAGGGAGGCGCCCACCTCACGTCCCAGTCCCGGGCAGGAAAGGCGATAGGAGGCCTGATCGACGTATTCTTTTTTTCCGGCGATATAGCCGCCAATCGGCGCCAGCCCGCCGCCCGGATTTTTAATGAGCGAGCCAACACAAAGATCGGCTCCGACATCTGTTGGCTCTAGGGGCTCTACAAATTCTCCATAGCAGTTATCGACCATACAGATTACCGTCGGTTTTATTTTCTTAATAAAAGAAATAAGCTCTCCAATCCTTGCAACAGAAAGCGTCGGCCTTGTCGCATACCCTTTAGAGCGTTGAATGGTGACAAGACGGGTGCGCTCTCCGAGAGCGGCTCGGATGCCCTCCCAGTCAAAGCCTCCGTCCGGCAGCAAATCCACCTGACGGTAGGTAATGCCATACTCTGCCAGCGAGCCCGGCGTCTTGGTAATCCCAATCACGCCGTCTAACGTATCATACGGCTTTCCTACCGGAGATAAAATTTCATCGCCCGGCCGCAAATTTCCAGATAATGCCACTGTCAGCGCATGTGTCCCGCACATGATCGACGGACGAACCAATGCCGATTCCGTATGAAACGCATCGGCATAAACCGCCTCTAACGTATCCCGTCCGAGATCGTTATAGCCATATCCGCTGCTGGCGGCAAAATGAATCTCACTTACCCGGTTTTTCTGCATGGCAGCCAGCACCTTCATCTGGTTGATTTCCGCCACCCGGTCAATCGCGGCAAACCGCTCCTGCAGCGCCGCTTCCTGTTTCAGGGCAAACTCCAGCACAGCTTTACTCAGACCAAGCTTTTGATAGGCCTGCTGCAAGGAGTCTGCCATAGTTTTTGTCTCTTCCTTCTTCTGAGGAAAAGTCTCCTTCGTTGTCAAATGTTCTATCATACGATCAGTATACCCTTTCTTCTATCTGTTTTATCATAAATTCCAGAATTGCTTCGGTATCTGGAAATGCTTCCTTTTGTATCCAAAGAACCTCCCGCTCTCTGCCAAACCAGGTAAGCTGCCGTTTGGCAAAATGTCTGGTATCCCGTTTCAGCCGGTAGACGGCCTCCTCTAAGCTGCATTCCCCTTCCAAGTAAGCCAAAATTTCCTTATAGCCCAATCCCTGCATCGAAACCAGACTCCGATCACAGCCTGCCTCCCGCAGCCCGGCCACCTCCTCCAGCAAGCCATCCTCTATCATCTGGTCAATTCGCCGATTGATTCGTTCGTATAAAACCGCACGCTCCTGATTTAAGACAAAATAACAAAACGCATACGGCGATTCCTTTTCCCGCTCTCTGGCATTGTGAACAGAAATCGGCTCCCCGGTCTGCTGGTAATACTCTAACGCCCGAATCACCCGTTTGACGTTGTTTGGATGAATCTGCCTGGCGCTGACCGGATCGACCCGTTCCAGTTCCTGATGCAGCCATACAGCGCCCTTTGCCTGCGCCAGCTCTTCCAAGACCCTTCTTAGCGCCGACGTACCCCTTCTGGCTGCTTTTTCCTTCCTGTCCGTTTCCGCCCCATCCTCTTTTGTAAAATCAATATCATACAATACCGACTGGATATAAAAACCAGTGCCTCCTACGATCACCGGAATATGTCCGCGGCTGTAAATCTCTTTTATATACTGCTTTGCCTTCTGCTGGAACAAAACAACATGAAACTCCTCCCATGGCTCTAGCTCATCCAGCAAAAAATGAGGAACCCCTTGTTTTTCCTCCTCGGTAATCTTGGCCGTACCGATATCCATGCCGCGATACACCTGCATCGAATCTGCTGAAATAATCTCTCCGCCGATGCTCTTTGCCAGCCGGATCGAAAGCTCCGTTTTCCCGACTGCCGTCGGGCCGGTCAGCACCACCAGAGGAGGCTTTGGCTGCTTCATCCCTGCCCACCCTCTTTCCTGATAAGTCCTTTTTCAGACAACTCTTTTAAATTTCTTCTCAATTTCGTATTTGCTCATTACAATCATCGTTGGCCGTCCATGCGGACAATGATATGGCTGCTCTAAGGTCATCAGCTCCTCCATCAGCGCCTGCGCCTCTTCTCTTGTCAGCACCTGATTTCCCTTGACAGCGGCCTTACAGGACATCGAAGCGACCCGTTCTAGCACGGCCTCCGGCGTATACAGCCGTTCGCTTTCTAAATAATCGTCCAAAATCGAGGTTAGCATATCGGCTCCTGCCAACTGAAAAAGATCGACCGGAACCGCCGAAAGCGCATACTCCCGGCCGCCGAATGGTTCAATCTCAAAACCAGCCTGCTTCAAATACTCTCCCAGCTCCTTTAACGCCAGCTCTTCTCTGGCCGAAAGCGTTAAGACAATCGCTGGAAACAGGTTTTGGGATTCCATCTGACGGCTTGCCAGCCGTTTCATCGTCCGCTCATATAAAACCTTTTCATGGGCAGCATGCTGATCCAAAAGATAAAACCGATCCTCATATTCAAACAGCCAATACGTCGCAAAGAGCTGGCCGATCAGCCGATGCCCCGGACGTGCCCCCTCGCTTAAAAATGGCAGAGCGATCTGTTCGGATAAATTGTTTTCCTGCGCAGGACTCTCCTGACCAGAGTCCTCCCTGGGAAGCGTCTTTCTGGAAGCAGCATAGAAAGCAGGCTCTTCCTCTACTATATCTGGCTTTGCTTTCTGCTGTTTTTCTTCTTTTTGCAGATGTTGCAAAATTCCTTGCTCCGTCAGACTGTTTTTTTGCTGTATGCTTTCAGAATCTGTCTGATTCTCGATACACGCAGACCTCTCCTGCCGAATCGTCTCTTCCATGCCCTCTAAAACCGGAGACTCTATACGGGTCTTTGGTATCCGGCTTAATTTCGGAATCAGGACATCGGTAGAAGCGTTTGCTTCCACGGAAACTCTCGGTTCCATACGCGCAGCCTCCATCCGTCTGGCTTCAAACGGCTCGGGCAGGGGGGTAAGCGGAGGTGATGTTTTTTTCGGCCGTTCCTTCTTTCCAGGACTGACCGCAGGAATCGGCTCCTTTGCACGCAGCCCGTCGCTAACCGCATGATAAATCAACTGATACAACGCTTCCGTATTGCGGAAACGAACCTCCAGCTTGGCCGGGTGGACGTTGACGTCGATAAAGTCCGGCGGCACCTGCAGCAAGAGCGAGGTAAACGGATACCGATGCTGCATCAGATACGGCTTATAGGCATCCTCAATTGCTCGGCTAATCACCGGATTGCGGATAAAACGGCCATTGAGAAAATATTGCTCCAGATTTCGATTGCCTCTGGTGACGGACGGCTTTCCGATATAGCCCTGAATGCGCATCTGCGCATAATCTCCGGCAATCTCTGTCACCTGTGCCGCTACGTCCCGTCCGTACAGATAATAAATCACATCCTTTTGGTTTCCGTTTCCAGGCGTCTGGATTTTGGTCTGCCCGTTGGAAATCAGCTTCATGGCTACCTCCGGATGCGAAACTGCCATATGCTCCATTACGTCCTGAATATAACTGGCCTCGCTGGACGGCGTTTTCAAAAACTTTTTTCTGGCTGGCGTATTGTAAAAAAGATTTCGGACAAGGAAGGTTGCCCCCTCCGGACAGCCAATTGGCTCTAATCCATGGTCGCCGTTGCTGCCCTCCTCTCCGCCCTCTATCACATAACGGTAGCCGGTAAACTCTCCTGCCGTTTTTGTAATCAGCTCTACCTGGGCAACGGCAGCAATGCTGGAAAGCGCTTCTCCTCGGAACCCGAGACTGGAAACCGAAAGCAAATCCTCTGCCGTGCGGATTTTACTGGTCGCATGGCGCAGAAAGGCCGGACGGATATCGTCTTTTTCAATGCCTCTTCCATTGTCGGTTATCCGAATGAAAGAAGTGCCGCCTTCTTTGATTTCTACCGTAACCGCGCTCGCGCCTGCGTCGATGGCATTTTCCACCAGCTCCTTTACGACCGCACTTGGGCGTTCAATTACCTCTCCTGCTGCGATCTGATTGATGGTTGCCTGATCCAAAATCTGAATGACTGGCATATCCGTCTACCTCCTTACACCCGTTCCCGGATTTTTTGCTGCAGCTCATACAACTTATGGAAAGCCTCTATCGGCGACATACGTTCTAATTCCAACTCCCGCAGCTCTAAAATCACATCCTCCTGCTCAGAGGAACCAAACAAAGAAATCTGTCCTTCTATGCCTTTTTTATCTGCTTTTTCATGAAAACGAACGCTTTTATGAGACGATTTTGATGCTTCTGGATGAATCACAATATCGTGCTTTCCTAACTCTGCCGAAATTTCCTTTGCCCGTGTCAGCACAGAATCCGGTATTCCGGCCAGCCTGGCCACCTGAATGCCATAGCTTTTATCCGCTCCACCCGGAATGATTTTGCGCAGGAAAATGATATCCTCTCCCTGCTCCTTTACTGCAATACAATAATTATGTACGCTTTCTAACTTTCCTTCCAATTCGGTCAGCTCATGGTAATGCGTTGCAAACAGTGCTTTGGCTCCCAATATGGTGCTGATATACTCTACGACCGCCCAGGCAATGGAAAGGCCGTCAAACGTACTTGTTCCCCGGCCGATTTCATCTAAAATCAACAGGCTTTTCCTTGTGGCATGGCGCAGGATATTGGCAACCTCCGTCATCTCCACCATAAAGGTGCTTTGCCCGCTGGCCAAATCGTCAGAGGCGCCTACTCTGGTAAAAATCCGATCTACAATGCCGATGTTCGCTTCCTTTGCCGGGATAAAACAGCCAATCTGTGCCATCAAAACAATCAGGGCAGTCTGACGCATATAAGTTGATTTCCCTGCCATATTCGGGCCGGTGATAATCGAAATCCGTTTTTCTTCCTGATCCAGATACGTATCATTGGCAACAAAGGCCTCCCTCATACTGCCTGCCGCCATTTGCTCTACCACCGGATGCCGTCCGTTCCGAATATCCAAAATCCCTTCGGTATTGATAGACGGACGGTGATAGTCATTCCGTTCGGAAACCAGTGCCAGCGAGGTAAAGACGTCGATTCCGGCCACTGCCTTAGCGGTCTGGCTGATTCGTCCCATCTGCGCGGCGATCTGCTCTCTGATATCACTAAACAGCTCGTATTCTAACGTAAACAGCCGATCTTCGGCTCCTAAAATCAAGTCCTCTAATTCCTTTAGCTCTGGAGTAATATAGCGTTCTGCATTGGCCAGAGTCTGCCTGCGCGTCCACGTCTGTGGCACCAGACTCTGAAAGGAATTTGTCACCTCCAGATAATACCCGAATACCTTGTTGTATTTGATCCGCAAATTTTTGATTCCGGTTTTTTCCCGTTCCCTGGCCTCTAACTCTGCCACCCAGGTTTTCCCTTCTGTTTTGGCCTTGCGCAGCCGATCTACCTCTTCATGATAGCCCTCCTTGATGATACCGCCCTCTCTGACGGAAATCGGAGGATCTTCGGCAATCGCCCGGCCAATCAGATCGTATAAATCCGCCAGAGGATCAAGCCGCTCCTCTAACCCGCGCAGCAAAGCTCCTTCAAAGCTGCCTAAGAGCAGCTTAATCGAGGGCAGCATCGACAAAGAGGTATAAAAGGCCATCAGATCCCTTGGATTCGCGCTGCGGTAGCTTACCCGGCTGATCAGCCGTTCCAGATCGTAAATCGGATTTAGATATTCTCGGATTTCCTCTCTGGTAATCATTGCTTTATTTAGCTCCTCAATAGCATCCAGACGCTCGTTGATTTCCTCAGCCTCGATCAAAGGCTGCTCGACAAAGGAGCGCAACAGACGCGCTCCCATTGCCGTTTTGGTTTTATCCAGTACCCAAAGGAGAGACCCCCGCTTCTGCTTTTCCCGCAAGGTTTCCGTCAGCTCCAGGTTCCGCCTGGTAGAGCTGTCCAGTACCATGTAACGGGTTGTCAGATACGGTGTAATCGTCAACAGATGCTCCAGATCATTTTTCTGTGTTTCGTATAAATAAAGCAGCACCATTCCTGCCGCCGTAATCCCGATATGGTAATCCTTTAGCCCCAGTCCGTCCAGGGAGGAAACATGAAAATGCTCCTTTAGGATACAAATGCAGGCCTCCTCCTCATAAAAACGGCTCTCCAGCGCCGATACGGAAATATGAAGCTTTTCCCGCAGATCCTCTGTCAGTAAGCCAGAAGCCAGAAACGAATCGTCACAGATGATTTCCGACGGTTCAAATTTATAGATTTCATCCAACAGCTTTTTGCTGCTGTCTATTTCGGTCATATAATAGTCCCCGGTCGTGACGTCTGCCAGGGATACTCCATAGCTTCCTTCAGAGGGCAGAATACCCATCAAATAGTGATTCCTGCTCTCATCTAAGGACTGTGCATTGAAGTTGGTTCCCGGGGTAACGACTCGGATAACCTCTCGCTTGACAAGACCCTTTGACTGCTTCGGATCTTCTATCTGCTCGCAGATGGCTACTTTATACCCCTTTTCCACGAGCCGATCCAAATATCCGTCCACAGAATGAAACGGCACCCCGCACATCGGGGCGCGCTCCTCCATCCCGCAGTTTTTCCCGGTCAGTGTAATTTCCAACTCCTTAGAACAGGTTAAGGCATCCTCAAAAAACATTTCATAAAAATCTCCCAAACGGTAAAACAAAATACAGTCGGGATATTCCTTTTTTGTCTCTAGGTATTGCCGCATCATCGGCGTCATCGGCTCCTGTGCCGCCATGCTTCCTCCCTCGCTTTTCTTTATCTGATTTCTTTTTGTTTTTTATCACCTGGCTCAAAGCTTTTAAACACCGGGATCCATCAAAAGATTTTCTCCGTCTGCTGCTGTCGTCGCCAGCTTGTCACAACGTTCGTTTTCCGGATGGCCGTCGTGTCCTTTGACCCAATGCCAGCTTACCGTATGCGGCGTACAGGCCTCTAAGAGTCTCTTCCACAAATCCACGTTTTTGACCGGCTCGTTTTTCCCCCGCTTCCAGCCCTTTCTTCTCCATCCCTCTATCCAATGTTCATTGAAGGCTTTTATCAGGTACTGGGAATCCGAGTACAAATCGACCTCGCAGGGACGGTTTAGCGCCTCTAACCCAACGATAGCCGCCATCAGCTCCATCCGGTTGTTTGTCGTTTTTACATATCCTCCGGAATATTCCCTCAGATGCTTTCTCCCCTTACTGTCTATATAAATCAAAACCGTGCCGTAGCCTCCCGGTCCGTCCGGGTTCCCTCTGGCAGATCCGTCGGTATAAATTGCAACCCTCATGGGATACTTCCTTTCTTTTCTCACTCAGACAGCCTCTTCCATTCCTGTGTAAGCAAAAACTGCTCTGCTTGCCATCTAGCAGCCTCTGTCAACTCCTCCGGGAAGCCTAACAAGGACAGCAGCCGGATCGCATTGCGGGACTGCGCGCGTCCTGGCTTTAAACGGTAGTCAAACCGGACGTCATTTTCCCGTACCTCCTCACTGAAATGGTAGTTGTCATACTGCGCCTCCAAAATTTGTGTCAGCTCCAGGTCGTGCGTCGCGACAAAGGCCAACACAGGCTTTTTTGCCAGCACGGATAAAATCTGAGAGGAGGCCGCGATACGCTCTAAGGTATTCGTTCCCCGCAGCACCTCGTCAATACAGCAAAACACCGGACAGGAAGAAGTTGCACTGGCATCTAGAATCCGCTTTAACGATTTGATTTCTACCATGTAGTAGCTTTCTCCCCCAAACAGGTTATCCGAAAGCGCCATAGACGAATAAATCCGAAAAAAGCTGGCCTGATAAGAAGCGCAGGCGGCTGTTGCCAGCGTCTGTGCCAAAACAACATTGATCGCTACGGTTTTTAAAAACGTAGATTTCCCGGAAGCATTCGATCCGGTAATCAAAACGGAACGTTCTGTCTTGATTGAGTTTTTCACAGGCTCCTCCAAAAGAGGATGATAGAGCTGTCTGGCAGACAGCCGATGTCCGCGGCTTTTTGTCAGCTCCGGAATACACCATTCCGGCAGATAGGCACGAAAGGATGCCGCTGCCATACAGCTATCCAAAAAACCTATCGTTTCGTATACGATGTCTAACTCCCGCCGGTGCCGTCTGATGGCTGTCACCATAGAAGCAAATTTGATCAAATCCACATGAAACAAAATCCGAATATAATCCATCACAATATCTGCCAGATCGCCGCTCATGCTGCTCCCGCTGTTGATAAGCCACGCACCGCGCCGGAAACTAGAAAAGGCCGCTGTTCCGGCCAAAATCCGCTCCTGGTATTCCGCCAGGTCACTTAGCTCTAAGGAACGAAGAGTCTCTGCCTGATGGGTAAGGCGAACCAGAAACGCTACTACCTGTAAATATGGCTCAATTCTTTTTTTTCGCTGAAAATAGGTTACGACATTGGCCGCTACCAAAAGAACCAAAGCGGTGCCGCCTATCGGTGGAGCAAAAAACACAACCGGAAGAGCAAGCAGAAGCAAAGCGGCCTGTACCAAATCCGGCCAAACAGAAGCACTCGTCAGCTCCATCGCCCGGTGATAATATTCATACAGAGAAATCTGCGGAAACTTTCCGATTTTTGCCAGCGCCAGCGCCAGTTTTACGCGTTCCTCCTCATGTTCCTCAAAAAAAGCGATCACACGCTGCCGTTCGGCCAGCGCTGCCAGATCGTAGAGCGGTCTGCGCAGCAAATCGTACAAATATTCCTCTCCCATCGCACAATTTGTCTGGTTAAGCGCCTGGTACAGCCTGTCCATATCCAAATCGTTCCAGGTAATATCATCCAACGCACCGGGCTCCTCTTGCCGGGATCTGAAATAGTATTGAATCGAACGATACTTTTCCTCGGTTCGCTCCTCCTCAGAAAGCGTTCCAAAGCGATCTCTAAGCTTTTGGGTTAGTTCCCGCTCCCTTCGTCGGCCTTCTGCTGCGCTTTTTATCATTAGAATGATTACAAAGACCAGAAAAAGCACTAAAAATTCCATTTTTCTTCTCCTTATGAAATCATACCATTTTTTATATAGAGACGCAATATCGGAAAATTTAATTTTTTATGAATTTCCGTTTTCCAAAGTTAGATGACACTTCCTGCCTCTCCATAAGAAAATACCCGGTCATAATAACGTTTCCCGTTTTCATAGAGCTTTTCCTGCTCTTTTTGGGAAAGCGTCTCTACCGCATCCGAAGCCTCCTTTAAAATAGCGGCGTCCTGGTAAATATCCCCGAGAGAAAAGCTCATCTCTCCACTCTGGCGGATGCCGAACAAATCCCCAGGCCCACGGAGCCGTAAATCCTCCTCTGCAATATGAAAGCCGTCGTTGGAATGGTTTAAAATCTCCAGCCGTTCCATCGTTTCTGGTCTGGTATTTCCGGCCATAAAGATACAATAGGACTGCGCGTCTCCTCTGCCTACCCGTCCGCGAAGCTGATGGAGCTGTGCCAATCCAAAGCGTTCGGCATTTTCGATCATCATCACGGTAGCATTTGGAACATTTACTCCTACCTCTACGACAGTTGTAGAAACCAAAACCTGGATGCTTCCTGCCACAAACTCCTCCATAATCCGGTTTTTTTCGTCATTTTTCATCTTTCCGTGCAGCATACCAACCTGAATCGAGGCAGACAGCGCCTCTTTGATTCTACTGCTGTAGTTTATTACATTTTCTGCTTCTACTGCCTCGCTTTCCTCTACCATCGGACAAATGACATACGCCTGATGTCCAAGACGTACCTGTTTTTCGATAAAACGGTAGGCCTTTTCCCGATAGTCTGTCCCAACGACACAGTTTTTTATCGGCAGACGATTAGCAGGCAGTTCATCCACCAGTGAAATCTCCAAATCTCCATAAAGAATAATCGCTAACGTACGGGGAATCGGAGTAGCGCTCATCACGCAGATATGCGGCAGCTCTCCCTTACTGCTTAGTTTTTCCCGCTGCTTTACGCCAAAGCGATGCTGTTCATCGGTAATCACTAACGCCAGCTTGTCATAGACAACCTTATCCTGAATCAACGCATGTGTCCCGATGATGATATCTGCTTCGTGCCGCTCAATCCGTTCATAGGCCAGCCGTTTCTCCTTGGCAGTCATGGAACCGGTCAGAAGCTCTGTCTGGATGCCAAACGGCGTAAACCAACGATCCAGTTCCTCCTTATGCTGATGAGCCAATACTTCTGTCGGTGCCATCAGACACCCCTGATAACCGTTTTCTGCCGCGGCACACAGCGCCAAGGCCGCCAGCACGGTTTTCCCGGAGCCTACATCCCCCTGGATCAAGCGATTCATTCGTGTTCCCCTTGCCAAATCGCGCTGGATCTCCTGCCAGGTTCGCTCCTGCGCCCCGGTCAGACGATACGGGAGTGCTTGTAAGAAACGCTCGCATAGCGTAAGCTTTGGAAAGGAAAAGGAAGAAGGCTCCTCCTGCCGCTCCTCCCGCAGCCTGCGAACCGAGAGCAAAAACAGGAAAAATTCATCAAAGACCAGACGCC
The DNA here is from genome assembly GCA_949155905.1 of uncultured Lachnospiraceae bacterium. Classification (GTDB taxonomy): domain Bacteria; phylum Bacillota; class Clostridia; order Lachnospirales; family Lachnospiraceae; genus MGBC131033. Next base: position 1,053 of record CASCWU010000101.1, on the reverse strand, counting down.
GTCTGGCCTCTAGCATCGTATCATAATTTTTCGGAAAATGAATTTCCTCTACCGCAGCCGGAAGGTTTATAAGCTGATGCTCCTTACGAAACGCCGGAGGCAGATAGTCCATTGAAACGCTTAGTTCCGGCAGCACCTGACGGATGGCTTTGGAAAGAGTGAGACTGGTAATTCCGGCGGTCAGTGGATAAACCGGCTGTAAGATCCGGCTTTTCTGATAATATTCCTCCCTGGTGTAAAGCTTGGGCTGCTCCATCCGCAGACTGCCGGACTTTTTAGAAACCTTTCCGCGGAAAATATAATGCTTTCCTGTTTTTAAATAAGATCGCAAAAAAGGCATATTGAACCACGTCAGGTTCATTATGCCTGTTCCATCGGATACCTCACATGCCGTAACCTTCCGATAAGTTCCCTCTCTTACTGCCACGCCGCCGGAAATAGCCGCCTCTATTGCCGCCACCTCTCCCTCCTTCAGACCGGAAATCGGCTGAATCGACCCGAACTGATCGTAGCTTCTTGGATAATGCAGCAGCAAATCCTGCTTGGTATAAATATCCATTTTTGCAAATAGGACTTCTGTTTTTTTCCCGACACCCTTTACCGCAGAAACTGAATCCTGTAATGCCATCCTGCCGCCTCCTTATCCCCATGCTCTTGCCTGCCTGGCATCCTGCTCCACCTGTGCCTTGACTGCCTCTAACGAAGCAAATTTTTTCTCTGGACGGACAAACTGGAGCAATTCGACCTTGATTTCTTCTCCATAAATATCCTCTGTAAAGTCAAAAATCCAGGTTTCTACTCCTGGTGCTGTCTCTCCGCCGATGGTTGGCTTATAACCGATGTTGGTTATGCCGCGGTATGTCTGCTGCCGGATCGTAACATCTGTCACATAAACACCGTTCGGCGGCAGCAGCTTTGTTTCCTCCGGACGGATATTGGCAGTCGGCATCCCGACCGTATGGCCGAGCCGGTTCCCCCGGATGACCGTTCCCTCCACAGAAAAGGGACGGCCAAGCAGCCGGGCAGCCTCCTCCATGCTTCCCTGTTCAATCA
>CASCWU010000100.1 GCA_949155905.1 uncultured Lachnospiraceae bacterium | reverse complement strand
ATACCGGATATGCTCCGTTCTTTGTATCGGCAACAGCCGAATCTACTTTTGTCTGCTGTGCTTCCCGGTATTTGAAGAAATCCATAGCAACCTGCGGGAACAGTGCGTAGGAGAGAACATCCTCATCCTGCTGCTTGTACTGTGCGCATTCTTTTTCAAATTGCGGAAGCTGCGGAGGGATCAAATCTGCCGGACGGCAAGTGATCGGTTTGGTATCCCCAATCGCTTTTTTCTGTACCTCTTTATTGAACGGCTTGATGGTTTTCCCAAACTCACCGCTTAATACCTTCTTGGTTTCTTTTGTCACCATCTTATAGCGTTCACCCTGCAGGACATTTAATACAGCCTGTGTTCCGACGATCTGAGAGGATGGGGTTACAAGAGGCGGCTCTCCAAGATCCTTCCGTACACGAGGAATTTCCTCTAATACTTCATAATATTTATCCTCTGCCTTTGCCTCCTTGAGCTGGGAAACAAGGTTAGAAAGCATACCGCCCGGCACCTGATAGAGCAGGGTTTTGATATTGACGCCCATCACCTTTGGATTTAACAGACCGCTCTTTAATGCTTCTTCCTGCATCGGACGGAAATAGTCCGCGATTTCTGCCAACAGGTTCTGATCCAGGCCGGTATCGTACTCGGTTCCTTTAAACGTCTCTACCATTACCTCGGTAGCCGGTTGGCTCGTTCCCATAGAAAATGGCGACATCGCCGTATCAATGATATCGGCGCCTGCCTCGACGGACTTCATATAGGTCATCGCAGCCACACCGGACGTATAATGGGTATGAATCTGAATCGGCAGCTTAGTTCCTTCCTTGAGAGCTGTCACCAGTCTGGTGGCCTCATAAGGCACTAAAAGTCCCGCCATATCCTTGATACAAATGGAATCAGCGCCCATTTCCTCAATCGCCTTTGCCGTTTCCTTCCAGTAATCCAGAGTATACGCATCACCCAGCGTATAAGAAAGAGCGATCTGCGCATGGCCTTTTTCCTTATTGGCGGCTTTAACAGCCGTCTGAAGGTTCCGTAAATCGTTGAAGCAGTCAAAAATACGAATGATATCAATTCCGTTTGCAATCGACTTCTGCACAAAATATTCTACTACATCATCCGCATAGTGGTTATAGCCGAGGATGTTCTGGCCGCGGAAGAGCATCTGCAGCTTGGTGTTTTTAAATCCGGCACGCAGCTTTCTCAGTCTCTCCCACGGATCTTCCTTTAAGAACCTGAGGCTGGCATCAAAGGTAGCGCCGCCCCAGCACTCTACAGAATGGTAGCCTACCTGATCCATCTTTTCAATAATCGGCAGCATCTGTTCCGTCGTCATTCTGGTGGCGATCAGGGACTGATGTGCGTCACGCAATATTGTCTCGGTAATCTTTACCGGTTTTTTAGCCGTTTTAGCCATCTGTATCTATCTCCTTCTTTATAAAATTATACACCGAATATCGCCATAAAGACACCGGCAGCGACTGCCGTACCGATAACACCGGCTACGTTCGGCCCCATGGCATGCATCAGCAGGAAGTTCGTCGGATCGGCCTCAGCACCCACCTTCTGGGATACTCTGGCCGCCATTGGGACGGCAGATACTCCTGCAGAACCGATTAACGGATTGATCTTGCCGCCGGAGAGCTTGCACATCAGCTTTCCGAACAGGACGCCGGCAGCCGTACCGATAGCAAATGCAATCAAACCTAATGCGACGATCTTTAAAGTATCGAATTTTAAGAATGCCTCTGCACTGGTGGTTGCTCCGACAGAAGTACCAAGTAAGATAACCACGATATACATCAAAGCATTGGAAGCTGTTTCGGTTAGCTGCTTTACCACGCCGGACTCTTTAAATAAGTTACCAAGCATCAGCATACCGACCAACGGAGCGGTAGACGGAAGCAGCATAGATACAACGATAGTAATGATAACCGGGAACAGAATCTTCTCCAGCTTGGAAACCGGACGGAGCTGTTCCATTTTGATCTTCCTCTCCTTTTCCGTCGTCAGCAGCTTCATGATCGGCGGCTGGATAATCGGAACCAAAGACATATAGGAATAAGCGGCTACGGCAATCGGCCCCATATATTCCGTCTGCTGCAGCTTACCGGCTAAGAAAATGGAGGTCGGGCCGTCTGCGCCGCCGATGATGGAAATCGCAGCGGCAGCCTTACCGTTAAAGCCCATTAAAATGGCAAACAGATAAGCGGCAAAAATACCGAACTGGGCAGCAGCCCCTAACAGAAAGCTCTTAGGATTCGCAATCAGTGGACCGAAATCCGTCTGTGCGCCGACGCCTAAGAAAATCAGAGACGGCATAATCGACCATTCGTCTAACAGATAGAAATAGTGTAACAATCCGCCCTCTTCCATAATCGGCGGGTAGATGTTTACTAACAGCATACCAAAGGAAATCGGCAGGAGCAATAACGGCTCATACCCCTTCTTGATAGCCAGGTACAGGAAAAAACATGCCACAGCTATCATCAGATAGTTGCCCCAGTTCAGCGAAGCAAAGGCTGTCTGGCCGGCTAGGTTTTCCAGTGTATTTACAATGTAATCCATTCTTGTTTCCCTCCCGTAATAATGGTTGCAAAAGCACCTGCTTGATTAGTTCAGGGAAGCTAATAAAGCACCGGATTCTACTGAATCTCCTACGGCTACATTTACGGAAGCTACTGTTCCATCCTGAGGAGCCACGATTTCGTTTTCCATCTTCATAGCCTCTAATACCAGAATGACCTCTCCACGCTTTACGGCCTGGCCCGGATTTGCTTTAACAGCCAGAATCTTACCAGGCATAGGAGCATTGACCTTTACGCTGCCTGCAGCTCCGGCCGGCGCTGCCTTTGGCGCCGGTGCTGCCTTTGGAGCAGCCGGTGCGGCTGCGGCTCTTGGAGCTGGCGCGGCGGCTGGTGCTAAAGCGCCTGCTCCGCCCTCCTCTACAGTAACATCATAAACAGTTCCATTTACGGTAATGGTATAATTCTTCATTTTTATCCCCTTTCCTGTCCGTCTTAACGGACATGCCCATCCTTTTTGGGCTCTCCATTCAGTCTATTATGCGTTTTTCCAGCTTCTAGCAGTCCTTTTACGGATAGAACGAACCACCAGACCATCCTCCGGCGCTTCCTCGCCCATCGAGGCCATGATAGCGGCTGTAATGACTGCTACCAGCTCTAAATCATCCGAAAGCTCCTCTGGCTCCTCGGATACTGCTGGCGCTGCTGTATTGATGGTCGGAGCCGGTGCTGCCGGTGTAGCCGGAACCGCCGGCTGCGCGGTTTTCTTTTCCCCGGACATCATCTTTGGAATAAAGCCCATCAGCCAGATGATAAAGGAAATGAAAATCAGCACCAAAAAGACAATGCCCATTCCCATCAAGGTATTTAAACCAGCCTCGGACATCGCCGTTCCGTCACAGCCTGTCAGATTCATCAGGCACAGGCAGATGGCCGCCATGGAAATCAGTTTCTTTTTCATATCGGCACCACCTCTCTTAAACCGTGCCATGCTTTTTGTCAGGACGGCTCTCTCTCTTCATATCCAGCATTTCAAACGCATAAATCAGATGCTTCCTGGTGGAAGCAGGCTCGATGATGCTGTCTACATAGCCACGCTTTGCTGCTGCCTCCGGGCTGCTCTGCAAACTTTCATAAGCGGCTGTTTTTTCAGAAAGCAGCGCTGCCTTATCCTTGGTCTTTTCCAGCTCGTCCGCATAGATGATCTGAGCGGCCTGCTTCGCATCCATCATACCGATTTGGGCATCCGGCCAGGCAAAAACGAAATCTGCTCCTACATGCTTGGAATTCATCGTCAGATACGCGCTCCCGTACGCCTTGCCGGTAATCACATTGACCTTAGGTACGGTCGCATTGGCAAACGCATACGTCAGGCGGGCTGCCGCCTTTGCTATTCTCTTTTCCTGCTCTATGGTTGCCTGATAACCGGTTACATGGGTAAGGGTCAGAACCGGAATAGAAAACGCATCACAGAAATTGATAAAATCTGCTGCCTTTTCACAGCCCTCCGACGTTAAAACAGATGGGAATTTTTCCACTGGCTGGAACTCCTCATCCAACCGCTCGGAACGGTTGGCTACGGCGCCGACGACACTGCCGCCCAGACGCAAAAAGCCTGTCACCATTTCCTTGGCATAGGCACCCTTTATTTCATAAAACAATCCGTTGTCTGCCAGCTCACGAAGCGCTACGGCGCTGTCTAATAAGCTGCTCCCCAAAGACGGAACCATACGGTTTAAATCGTCGGTCGAATCCTCAAAAACACCGCCGTCTTCGTTGTTGCACGGAAGCAGCGCCACCAGCTCGCGAGCCTTTGCGACAGCCTCCTCCTCGTCCTTACAGACGACATCGACCATTCCGCATGCTGCCTGGTAAGCAGCCGCAGACGTATTGCATTTTGCTTCGTAATTGCCGTCTAAGGCATTCGGCGAATTGACAAACAGCTTTGCTCCGTCCTCTGCCATAATCGTAAAATCACTTAAAGAAGAAGCAACTGCTACGCCGCCGCCGCACGTTCCCAGTACAACCGTCACCTGAGGAATCACTCCGGAGGCCGCTGCCTGTCTCTGGTAAATCTCACCAAACGCATGTAAGGCGTCTGTTGCCTCCTGCAGCCTTAATCCGGCACAGTCTACGAGCCCAACGACCGGTGCGCCGGTCTTTAACGCCAAATCATAGATGCCTGTGATCTTCCGGGCGTGCATTTCGCCCATTGTGCCGTTTAGGGCGGCGGCATCCTGGCTGTATACATAGACAGGACCTCCGTCTATCGTACCATAGCCTGTGATAACCCCATCAGCCGGAACTTCCTTCTCACCCAGGTTAAAATCCGTGCTTCTTTTTGTGACTAACGCACCGATTTCAACAAAACTGTTTTCATCGAGTAAGGAAGTGATCCTCTCTCTTGCTGAATGCTTTGCTGTACTACTCATTCTAAGCCCTCCATTTACTAAAAATTTTAGCTTCTTGTATGTATCAGGTTGGTTTGCAGAATAAAAATAACTTTCTGCAAAACCAATTTTCTGCCGATTATAATTATAACGCATTTGCAGATGGTTGGCAAGATAAATTCTTAACAAATTCTAAAAAATTATCCAGATGAAAAAACGAATATCCGAAAAAGGAGCAGCCACAGAACAAACAAGCTGTTCCATGGCTGCCCCAAAGAGTGTTTTTATGGCATTTTTATTTTTAGAAAATTCATTATTTCCGTGCGTTATACCGATCCAGTAAGCCCTGCTGGATTTCGATACACCGCTCCAGACCGAACTGATACAGGCTGTCTACATAGCTGTCGAAGTTATCGGTGCTGGCAGCGCCCTGGATCCAGTTACAGGTATTTTCCTGTACCATTGTCTGGATAGAGGTATAAAGGCTGCTGTACTCGTTTGCTTCCTCGTCGGTCATAAACAGGTTCCTTGGCAGGCAGAGAGACATATCCTGCTCAGTCCAAGTACGCTCGATTTCAATGATATCATCATAGTTGGAGTAGGTTCTCATAGCAGTTTCCCAGTTGTAAAGACCAAGGCCGTTTCCTCTTGCCCAGAACTTTAAAGCATCGGTCGGGCTGTAGTCCGGGTTCTTTAAGATTTCATCGGTAAACTGATAGGAGCCGTCCTCTGCGATGGTAAAGCTTTCACCCTCTACGCCGTACATATTCATCAGCATACCTTCCTCGGTATAGTTGAAATCCAGCCACATAGCAGCTAATTCTGGATTCTTACAGCTTGTTGTAATACCGATCATGGAGTTTACAATACCATCTGCTACCTTAGAGGTATATGCCATATCACCCTTATTCTTCACTGGGTTTTTAATAGCCTGTAAGTAGAAATTCGGGTTATCAGTTACTAATCCCATGTTGATCATGCCTTCGTTTGCCATGGAATAAAAGGTAGAGAATGCGCCGGTACGTCCGTTGACAATATATTCGTTCGGAGCGCCGATGCTGGCATTGTTGGTCATGAAGTTCGGATCTACCAGACCTTCCTTATACCACTGAGCCATCAGCTCGATGTATTCCTTGTATTCTGGCTGAGCAGGACCATATTTTACTTCGCCGTTTACCTGATAATAAGTAGGCAGAATGCCAAAGGCAGTCAGGAACGCACCGTTTGCGACCGGTCCCGTGTTACCAATCATAAGAGGAGCGTCAGCACCTTTTTGTTCCTTGAAGGCTACCAGAGTGTCATGCCACTCGTCTAATGTTTCTGGCATTGGCATATTCAGATCGTCTAACCAATCCTTCCGGATAACCATACCGCACCATTCGTTTTCTCCGTGCGGTCCCTGATCGTTCGCGCTGTAAGACCAGATCGTCTTTAAGCCAGTATCGGTCATAGACTCTACTCTGGACTCATCCTGTGCTTCCATCAGTCTCTTGTAGTTCGGCATATAGTTTTCAATGAGCGGAGTGGAATCTACCAATACACCGTCTTCAATTCCCTTTTCCATACCGCCAGTATACTGTCTGGTCGGTGTAGCCAGAGCAAAGTAGATGATATCCGGGAAATTTCCGGAGGCCAGTAGAAGCCCCATCTTCTCCTGCGCTTCTGCAGAAAGAACGGTCTGCCAATCAATATGAACATTGGTTGCTTCTTCCATCGCCTGAACACCCTTTACATCACCAGGGCCGTCTAAGAAGTCATTGGAATAGAAGGTCCACACAGAAAGGTTCTGCTTTTCTGCGGTCAGCGGAGACGGAAGCTCGGTTAAGGCACCGTCGCCTGTTCCTTCGGTATTACCGCCTTCCTCTTCGGTATTGTTGTCGTTCTTGTTGCTGTCATCCTTGTTGTCCGTGTTGTTATTCTCGGACTGTTGGTTGTCGTTGCCGCCCTTGTTATCAGAGTCCTTCTTGCCGCACGCAGCGAACAGACTGACTGCCATCACCAGGCACAACAGGATTGCTACTAGCTTTTTTGCTTTCATTCGTCGCATCCTCCTCTTATTAAATTTTTATCTGAAAACACACCTGACAGTTTTATCTGCTATCCGCGGCACGCTGCCGCTGGGAAGTTATTTCTGATAAAGCAGCAGGCCTGTGTTTTCTTCACATTGCCCATTCTAACATAGAATTCTTCTTTTGAAAACAGCCTATATTTCACTTTTTATAAAAAATAGCACCAAATTTTATTTGAATTTTTATATAAACTTTTAGCTAACGGCTCTGATAACAGTCGTACTGCGTCTGATACCAGCGGAGAGCCTGCTCCAAACCGTATTCCTTTAAAAGCTCCTGAAAGCTGTCATAGGTTTCAAAGCCTTCCCGTCCGATGATGTAGCCTATCGTTTTTTCTGTCACCAATGCCGAGAGTGCATTTACGATCTGATAAGAGGCGTCGTCGGAAGAGCCTTCAAAGTCAATGGTATGAGGCAGACAACGAGAATAATCATTTGCTGCCCAGGTTTGCTTACTGGCCACCAGTTGTTCAAGCTGCGGGCTGAGCTTTTCTAAAACCTTCCAGTTATACCAGCCGATTCCGTTTCCTCTGGCATAGCGTTTCAGAGCCTCTTCTGCTCCCTCTGGCGCCTTCAGGATCGTCTCGGTCAAGGCGTAGCCTCCATCTGCAAGCCGCTCAAAGCTTTCTCCTTCGATTCCATAAAAGTTCAATTCCATTCCTTCTCTGGAATATTGATAATCCAGCCATGCGGCGGCCAGCTCCGGTTTCTGGCAGGTGGCGGAAATGCCAATCAGACTATTGACGATACCGTCCTTTAATTTTTCTCCGTAAGGAGTGTCCCCGCGATTCTGTACCGGATTTTTTACTGCTGTCACATATACACCATCAAAATAGTCCTGGGTAAAAGTCCAGGAAATTTCTCCTGCTCCGATTACTCCGTTGAGCAGCAGCTCGGCAGGCGCCGACAGTCCGAAGCCGTTTGTCATAAAATTGGCGTCGATAAGACCTTCCTGATACCAGTCTGCCATCAGTTTCAAATAGGCCAGATAACCCGGCTCAGAGGGGCCGTATTTTATCGTATCTCCTTCCAGATAAAAGCCTGGCTGGATATCAAAGGCGGTTACAAAAGCCCCGCAGGTAAACATTCCATTCTTTTTTAAAAGCAACGGAGATTCTGCCCCGCAAAAATCCCGAAAGCAGGTAAGAACCGTATGCCAGTCATCTAATGTTTCCGGCAGCGGCAGTTCTAAAGCCTCCAGCCAATCGCCGCGCAAAAACAAGCCCATCCATTCTTCCTCTGCTGCAGGGCCGTTGTCATCGCCGCTGATCGAATAAATCAGCACCTTCCCACTGTCCGTCTGCACACCCTTACGAATTTCCTCATGGTTTCTTAGCATATCCTGGTAGTTTGGCATATATTCGGCTATCAGCTCTGTCGTATCCAGAAAAATCCCGTCCTCTATCGCCTGCTCCATTCCTCCCGGATAACCGCCTGTTAAAGACAGATAGACAATATCCGGGATTTCTCCCTTTGCAATCAGCAACGAAAATTTTGTCGCGGCTTCTGAAGAGTCCACAAACTGATAGTTCACCTTTATTCCGGTTCTTTGCTCCATTTCCAGGACTCCCGGCAGTGTATTCAGATCGTTTCCGTTTCCGGTCATCGTCCAGACAGTCAGTTCCTCTTCTTCTCCTGTTTTCTCAGGCTCTATAGCCATTTTTTTAGAACAGCCGGCGCATAGCAGCAATACGCCGCATAGCAGTACACTGCATAGTAATGCAGGGCATAACAGCAGCCTTTTCTTTCCCTTATTCATATGTCTCTCCTAGCGTGTTTTGTTCTCCTGCTGTTTCTGATTCTTCCATTTCATCGGCGTCGTTCCTTCAAACTGATTAAACAGATTCGTCAACGGCCTCGTCGTATAGAAGCCGACCAGATCCGCGGCTTCCTTTACTGTTCTGCCCTCTAAGAGCAGCTGCTTGGCCTGTTCTAACCGTACCTGATTGATATAATCTAACAGGCCACAGCCTCGATAGCGTTTAAACATCTGCGACAAATTAGAGAGGCCAAACCCCAGCATGTCCGCCAGAAAGCCAACCGTCAGATTTTTATCCGCATAATGGCTGTCGATGTAGGCGGCAACCTCCCGCATTTTTTCCTCTGGTTCTACATGCTCTGCTTCCTCTGCCTGTTCCGAAGGCTTTAGCTTGTCGGACTCCTGACAAAGCAGCTCTAACAGCTTTGCCGCTTCCTTATATTGCTGCTCTCCAATCAACTGCTGCAGCCTGCGGATCTGATGATAATGTCTGGCTCCCTCCTCGCTCGTATCCTGGCGAAACTCGTCGTAGGTAATGACGGAAAGAGGGCTGCCGATCAGATCCCGGTAGCGAATCAGCTCCTGTACCTCCTGATAGGCCAAAATGGTTTCCTTCCCATTCGGATGAAGCGCGCTGATATCCGCTACGATAGAATAATGGAAATATTCTCTGGCATAGACACAAACCCGTCCGGCAACTTCCTGAAGCCAAGGCAATGCTTCTGTCCTGGAGTCTTCTGGTATTCCAAACAGGCAGAGCAGCAAGCCTCCGCATTCCAAGCAAAAGCGATATTGCTTTTCCGTCAGCTCCTCCGTAATATTTTTTAAGACAAAGAAGGGAAGCTCTAACCGATCTGCCAGGCTTTGTCCGGGTTTTCCAGCTTTTCCGTGCAGCCTCCCGGCTGCCGTATTGGCTTCCTCCAGCTCCTCGATTTCCTCCTGCTCCTCTGCCTCATAGGCCAAAAGCAAGATATCCTGCTCTCCAAACAAGCTTTGGAGCAGCTCATATGCCTGAAAAACCTCCTGTCTGCCAAAGCTTCTTTCCTGTAAAAACCGTGCTAACAGGGTTTCTCTGGCATACTGCTCGTTTTTCCGCGTCAGACTTTTGTGTTCGCTGGCAATGCTTCTCTGCTCTGCATAGTCTTTAGAAAGCCGCTCTAAGGAAGCTTTGATCAGGCTGAATTCGTCCTGATGCTCTTCGTTTCCGTAAAATCTGCGTTCCGTCTGCTTTGCCAGATCTGCCAGTTCCCGTACCGGAGAGTAGCTTTTTCTTGCCATATACCAGGCGATGGCTCCGCCTGCCAACAGACAAATCAGCACATATGCAAACAACGTGTACTGCATCTGCTTGATCGGAGAAAGATATTGGCTTTTCTCTATCAGATTCATGACCTTAATATCAGTACCTGGCAGTTCCTGCCACAGCAGATAATAATTCTTATTTTTTCCTGCCAGAACCTGCTCTACCAGCTCTCTGGAGGGCTGCGGCCACTCTCCGGCGGAAAAGAAGCTATCCTGCCCGGCGTCATAAAGACAGGTCAAATACTCCTCCGATGCCAGCATTTCTTTTAGCAGATTCATATTATAACGGATCAAAATTACGACGGGAGCCGTTTTTTCCTGATAACGCCAGGAGGAATGGACATAGATGCCCTCATAGCCCTCCCCTACAGGATTTATGAAAAAATGGTTATAATTTTCTTCTTCCATCAGCCTCTCAAACTGTCCGTACTCCATGCCTAAAAAGGACTCTGCCACCGGCTCTACCCAGCGATAACGATAGCAGGCAGACTCCGAAAGCAGATATTCCTGTTCTGTCATGCTGATATAAATAGAAGAAAACAAATGGTTTGCTGTCTTATAATGCTGAATCATCCCAGTTATTTCCTGAATCAAGGCAACCTCACTATACCCGGCACTTTCCGGCAGGTTTAATAAAAGTGCTACCTTTTCATCGCACAGCAGCGCCTCGCTGATATTTCTGGCATCCTGAACTGCATTTTCCACAATGGTCTGCATATTCCGCAAATTCATTTCCTGGATGGCATCCACCTCTGACTGAACAGATGCCTGCGAATAGCCATATAGCATACAGCCAAGCACAAACGGAACTATTAGTACGCAGATATACGAAAGTAACCATTTTTTCATTGTCTGCCCTCATTCCATCTTTCTCTTCTTTTCTTATCAGCTCATACGTCCTCTGGCCGCTGCTACCGCCCGCTTCCAGCCATCCCGCTTTTTCTCCACATCCTTGGCAGAAAGCTTAGGCTTATAGTACGCCTTGGCAGGACGGTCAAATACGCTTTCCTCATACAGCCCCAGCGCAATTCCGGCAGCATAAGCGGCGCCGATCCCGGACAGCTCCTCCATTTGCGGCACGCGCACCGGAATTCCGGCAATGTCGCTTTGAAACTGCATCAGATATTGATTTCCGGTTGGCCCTCCGTCTACCCGCAACTCCTGTACTGTAATGTTACTGTCCTCCTCCATCACCTTTAAAATATCGGTGATCTGATAGGCTATCGAATCCACTGCAGCCCGTACCAGCTCTGCTTTTCCGGTCATCCGTGTCATGCCGCAGATCGTTCCTTCGGCTTGGCTGTCAAAATACGGCGCACCTAATCCGGTAAAGGCAGGCACCAGATACGTATGATCCTCTGGATTGGCTTTTAGCGCCCATTCCTCGGATTCCTTCGAGCTGCCGATCAGACCGACATCCTCCGCCAGCCATTTGATCGTTGCTCCGGTATAATTGATATTTCCCTCCAGCACATAAGAAACCTTCCCGGAAAGGCCATAGGCCAGCGACGTCACTGCCCCATGCTCGCTGACAATCGGTTTTTCCCCAATGTTCATCATGACCGAAGAGCCTGTGCCGTAGGTGGTCTTTATCATACCGACCTTGTGGCACCCCTGTCCGTAAAGCGCTCCATGGGAATCGCCGAACACGCCCCGGATTGGGATTGGCTCTGAAAAAAAGCCCTCCAAATCGGTGTAGCCATAATCCCCATTGGAGTCCGTTACCGCCGCCAGGCTTTCCTTTGGCACGCCGAATATCCGGCAAAGTTCTTCGTCCCATGAAAGGGTATGGATGTTAAAGAGCTGGGTTCGGGAGGCGTTGGAATAATCGGTCTGGAAGCGTTCGCCTCCGGTCAGCTTGTAAACAAGCCAGCTATCCATCGTTCCAGCACAAAGTGTTTTCCCGTCTACCTTGTTTGTCGTCCCTGTCTTTCCGGCCTGGTTTTGCTCCTGAAGCCATTGCAGCACCCAGGCGATTTTGGCAGCGGAAAAATATGGAGAAAGGTTCAGCCCAGTCGCCGCTTTCACAGCAGCCGCATGACCCTCCTGCTCCAACCGTTCACAAAGCGCCGCTCCTCTGGCACACTGCCAGACAACAGCGTTGTAGACTGGTAGTCCGGTTTCTTTGCTCCAGACCATTGCCGTTTCCCGCTGGTTGCTGATCCCAAGCCCCGCAATCTCTTCCTTCGGCACGCCGCTTTCTCGCACCACATCCTGGAGTACCTGGATCGTATTGTGGTAAATTTCCATCGGATCATGCTCTACCCAGCCGATCTCATTGATGATCTGCCGATGCGGCAAATCCTTTCTGGCTATCAGAGCGCCTGCCCGGTCAAAAAGCAGAGCCTTGGTGCCAGAGGTGCTTTGATCCACCGCCAGCATATAGTTTTTTTCGCTCATCTTTCCCTCTATTCCAAACCGCAAAACAGCAAGCGTCCGTTCTCTGCTTCTCGCCGTTTTGCGGTTTTCTTTATTGGATATTTTTTTATTATTTTAATCCCACAACTCTCCTCCCTGGATATCTACCTGGGGAGGAAAGTTGCTGTTTTTCGTTACTTAACTGTTCCTTAACGCACCAGCAGCTTATTGGCTTCTTTTACCAGGTTCTCGGCGTTCAGACCGTAGTAGTCAAAGACCTCCTGGGATTTTCCGGCAATCGCCGGTTCATCTGGAAGTGCCAGGCCGATCACCGGACATGGCTCCTCGGCTCCGACGATCTGGCTGACCATAGAGCCCATGCCGCCAAGCAGGGAATGCTCCTCGATAGTGATGATATGGCCGGTTTCTCTCGCTGCCCGTACTACGGCCTCCCGGTCGATTGGCTTGACACAGTACATATCCAACACCCTGCAGGAAACACCCTGTCCGCCTAAAGTGTCGGCTGCTTTGACGGCTGCTCCCACCATTTCGCCGCAAGCGATGATCGTCAGATCACTTCCCTCGCGGACGGTGACGGCCTTGTTCATTTCAAATGGGCAGTAGCTTTCGCTGTAAACATCCTCGACCGGATTTCGTCCTACCCGGATATAAGCCGGCTCGTTGTCTGCTAAAAGCGCCTCCATCAGTTTCTGTGTCTGGAAGCGGTCGCTTGGCAGATAGACTCTCATACCTGGTACGCTGGCTAACGCCGCGATATCCTGAGCGGAATGGTGCGTCATCCCCAGTGCGCCGTAGCTGATACCGCCGCTGATGCCGATCAGCTTCACATTTGTACGAGAATAGGCGACGTCTACCTTTGCCTGCTCCATGCTTCTGGTGGATAGGAAGCAGGCTGGGGAAGCGGCATAGGCCTTTTTCCCGCATCTGGCCAGTCCGGCTGCGGTAGAAACCAGGCTCTGCTCAGCAATCCCGACCTCTACGAACTGCTTTGGA
>CASCWU010000099.1 GCA_949155905.1 uncultured Lachnospiraceae bacterium | reverse complement strand
GACCAACTCGCAGTCATCTACCGTAAAGCCGCCTTCTTTATCTACATAGGCTCTTAAATACCAGTTTCCGGCTTCCTTGACATATTCAACATCGACCAGTTCAAAGTGATGCTCCTCTATAATTGGCAGCAGAAGCTGTTCGGTTCGCTGCTCGTATTCCTCTCGTTTGCTCATGTTCCCTCCTCCTATTGCTTTCCTTTACATGACGCAAGAAAGTGGACCTCGCCGGTCCACTTTCAGTCTACAGGTTTCATTACATTACTTATACTTTAACATAGTTTTTTCATTTTGTCAAATTTTATGAAAAATTTCTCTAAAAAAGGGAAGTGTTCACATAAGGTTTACAATTTGTTCAAAACTTGCACATGACGAATACACATTTATCTTTTATAGTAGAATCATCAACAAAACATAAATGACAACTACTTTTTTCAGATAGACTTTTTCATAAACTCCTCTTTTGGGCAAAAGGTGCATCTAGCAGTGATGCACCTTTTGTTCGTCCAAAAACAGAGAGTTCCGGCAGCAGCCAGTTCCCTGCGGCAACGAAAAAAGCACCTTCGAGAAAATCTCTGGGGTGCTTTTTTAGGGGTTGGGCTATTCAATTAGAATAGAGCAGCCTGTAGGGGAATCGAACCCCTGTTTCCGCCGTGAGAGGGCGGCGTCTTAACCGCTTGACCAACAGGCCTTACTGACGAATGTCATTATACAACAAGTTTTTTTAAATTGCAAGCATTTTTTTGAATTTTTTCAAAAATTTTTCAAAAGCCCTCCGGTGCTTGTCCGAAGGGCTTTTTCTTTCCGGCTTAAAAATACTTTTTACTGCCCCACAGGTTTCCCTGCTTCAGATCCAGATATTCGCTGTAAGCCCGCTCTAGCATCTGCTTTTCATTCGGAAATTTCAGCAAATGATAGGCTTCGTGAAACTTATAATAGCCTGAATCCATAAAGTACTCTTCTCTCTGCGGCTTGCTGTAATAATTTTCAGCTCTCATCAAATACCAATGAACGTCTTTTATTACTGTATCGTGCGGTGTGCTGAAGGTATACTGGCTTTTTCCCACATATTTAATGATCATGGCATCGACGCCGGTTTCCTCCTTTACCTCGCGAATAGCAGTTTCTTTATACTCTTCGCCCTCTTCCACAGTCCCTTTCGGCAAAACCCACCCTTCATATTTGTTTCTGTAGTTTTTGTACAGTAGTAAAATCTTTCCTCTGAATATTACCACGCCGCCGCAGCTGGTTGCTTCTATCATTGCAAAACCTCCTGTCACATACTGCCTGCTGGCGGTATGCCGCGCGTGAACTATAACACCTTAGTATCAGTATACAACGGAGTTTCTAGGAGGTCAAGCCCAAGTTTGGGAGATCCAGTTTCTTACAGTTTCTAAGACTGCCCAGTCTACAAGACTGCCTGGTCTACGCTTGATTCGGAATAATCTTCCTGAAAGTTGGCTATTCTAACATTAAGACCAAAAACGAAACGAGGTGATTTCAGGATGGAAACAATGCTGCATTGCTCTCCGATTTATTCTATTTTATTTTATATGTATCATCACACGAGGGAGCTGACAGCCGGACAGCTAGAAGGCACGGTCGAAGACGGGTGGATTACGGCAGAGGAGAAAAATGCTATTTTAGCCGGAATCGAAACGGAATAAAAAGAGTCAACACATAGTTTATCAGAAAAAGAATGGCACATGTACCAGCATCTAACCGTACATGTACCATTTTTCTTCTACACGCTCCTATACCCGGATGACATAGCCTTCCTTTCTAGGCTTTGGCTCTGGAGCCGGTTCCTCTGCATAGCCGAGAATACAATGCCCGATTCCGGCATAGTCACCTTTAATTCCCCACTTTGCCAAAAGTGCCTTCCCCTCTTCGCTTTCAAACTCCTCTCTGGCACGATGTATCCAGCAGGAATCCACGCCTACTGCATGTGCAGCATTCATCAGGTTCCCCATCACCAGGCTTCCGTCCTCCACATAGGTATGGCGGCTCTTGTCTGCCAGCACCAGAATCATCATCGGTGCGCCGTAAAACGGATTAGCATCCGGATTCCCCATTACGGCACCGTTCATTCTCCGAAGCTGATCCATCGTCTCCGAATCCTGAATGACGACCATCAAGGGTGACTGCGCTCCCATCCCGGTAGGGGCATACATGCCAGCCTCCAAAATGGCCTCTAGCTGCTCCTCTGCTACCATATCCGGCTTGAATTTCCGGATACTCCGTCTTGTCTTTAAATCCTGTAAGGTTTCTTTCATTGCTCCTGCTCCTTTCTAAAGGTTCGATTTTCTATTGAAACGCGCCGTTTGATGCGCCATTTCCAATGCTCTAAATCCTCCTAGATACAGTTTTCCACTAAATCATAATTCAGCCAAACGAAGAAGCTCTTTTTCGGCAATCGCCGCCAACACCATCTGACGTACCTGTTTGATGTATTCCTGTATTCCTTTTTATCTTATCACTAAAATAAGCAGATTGCAAGTTCTCAACTTAACATTTCTTTTTGTTTCCCTTGCCTTTTTCTCTTTGGCTTTGTATAATATTTTTAAGATTGATGTGTTTTTTGATAGTGTGAAAAAAGGACGGATATTATGAACAGAAACAACGATATGACCTACAAGCGTTCCGCTTCCACCCTGCCGGACGAAACCTTTTATGAAATCGAATACGATACGACGCCCTTTCCCGGAGTAGGGAGGTTTGTCCGTACCTCGGAAAAGCTTACTCCACCGGAGGATAACGAGGATCTGCAGCTTAGAAGGCGTTTCCAGAGGATGCGGGAAATTGCCCGTTCCAACCATATCCGATACCCACAGTCGCAGTTTTTCGATCCGGTGGTTCGAAATCACAATGCCAAAATTTTCTATGAACAGGCACTCTTTATGGAAGATTTTACGGACGAGTATGACGACATTTCCAATTTTACCTCCTATTATCCAAGCTACCAGCAAATGGGGGTTGAACAGCTTAGAACCTATTTTACTTGGCGTACTCAGGTACGGAAGGGGATTATTTCAGAGATTCCGCTTTCCTATGCGTATGTCTATTTATATGAGCTTTTGATGAATATTGGAGTGTCTGATCCAGAGGAGGGACGAGAGCGTCTGTTCTCCTTTTGGAACGAATTCCGGGATTACGACGATTCGATTGACCAATACGTTCCTCGCTGGTTAAAGGACTACCATATTTATTATCCTCTGTCTGAAAGCTTTGAGGACTTTGTAAAGAAAAAAAATCTGACCGCTTACTTTCCGGAGCTGGCTGCCCCGCAGGATGATTTTGCCCTGTTCCGCCCGCTCTCCCGCTATGAAATAGAAAAATCCTCCTTTTATACTGAGGAACAAAAGGAACTGATTCATGATTGTTTCCTGTTTGTGATAAAACGGCTGCGGCAGCTTTTTTCCCGGTATGACCTGGATTTCGATGTCACCATCTTCCGACCTGCCCACAATATGACAGCCTGGACACCGTTTCAAAAGGCGTTGTTTCATCCCTGGCTTGCGCAGCCGGATCGGCGTGTTGTTCTGTCTCCGCAGGAGCTGTACGTCTGCTGTGGAGGCAAATGGACTACCAGTGCCCTCCTGCTTTCCGAGCGGAACCGGAGGTTTATTACCTATATTTTTAAGCAAATGGAGGCCTCTTTGCGCCAGGTGACACAATTCCGCTATAAGCTTTCCGTCAAGCTGGGAGCCGTCAGCGAGGAAATCCTTTTCCTTATGGAAGTCTGCGGCGTTTCCTTTGAAGCGGTGATTCACGAAGCTGTCCTGGATTTCTACCGGGAATGGAACAAGGTGATCATCCAGGTAGACGAGGCGTCGCTTCGCCGTATCCGGCAGGAAGCGCTTGTTACACAGGAACGGCTGACCGTACCGGAAACGGCACCGCTATGGGAAACGGCAAAACAAGAGAGCGTCCGGCAGGAGACTTTCAGACAGGAATTTTTCCAGCAGGAAGCGACCTCTCTTACAAAAACAGATATAGAGGTCGCTTCCATAAAAAATCCGATAAAAATTGATTCGGTAAAATCCGATCCACTAGAAGCTGATCTGGTAGGAGCTGCTCCTACAGATTCTCTTTCTCCATGGACGGCTTTTGGCGCAGAGCTAACGAATAGGGAACGTCATATACTCTCTGCCCTCTTGTATGGAGAGACTTCTCTTCCGGCGGCGGCACGCGTGGAAGGGATTTTGCCGGAGGTATTGGCGGAGGGCATCAATGAAAAAGCCGTCGATTGTATCGGAGACAGCCTGATGGACGAGGAGTTTCAAATATATGAGGATTATCGAGAGCCTCTAAAACAACTGCTAGAGGCCAAATGAGGATAGAGAAGGAGAATGTACTATGCCAGCTATCGTACCAAACAGAATCGCCAGTATTTTAATCAATGCCTTAAAGGGCGGCGTTGTGCCGCGGGTAGGACTAGAATATATCACCGTCGGGCGTACCCAGGAAATCGCCGCTATTTTACATGACATTGAGCTGATCGAGGAGGGGGGAGCCTCCTTCCGCTTTATTGTCGGAAAATACGGCAGCGGAAAAAGCTTTTTATTGCAGACCATCCGCAACTACGCAACGGCCAAGGGCTTTGTCGTAGTCGATGCCGACCTGTCTCCGGAACGCCGTTTTGCCGGGACAAAGGGTCAGGGTCTTGCTACCTACAAGGAGTTAATCCGCAACCTTTCGACCAAATCCAAACCAGATGGAGGCGCCCTGCCGTTGATTTTGGAAAAATGGATTTCCGGTATCCAAACCTCCATTCGGACTTCTTCAGAGGCGGAGGGCGCGGAGTTTGACCGGCTGGTCGAGCAGCAAATCTATGCCGTAGCCGGATCGTTAGAGGGAATGGTCAACGGATTTGATTTTGCGAAGGCGGTTGTGCTGTACTGGAGAGCGTATCAGGAGGATGATGCTTCCCTGAAATCCAACGTTCTTAAATGGTTCCGCGGAGAATATGCGACCAGAAGGGAAGCAAAGGAAGAACTGGGGATTCCTTTTATTGTCAACGATGAAACCTGGTATGATTTTTTAAAAGTATTTGCCGCCTTTTTGGTCGGAGCCGGATATAAAGGAATGCTCGTGATCATTGATGAATTAGTCAATCTGTTTAAAATCCCTAATTCGATCACCAGAGCCAATAATTATGAAAAAATCCTCACCATTTACAACGATGTTCTGCAAGGGAAGGCCAGCCATTTAGGATTCCTGATGGGAGGCACGCCGCAGTGTATGGAGGATCGCTACAAGGGAATTTTCAGCTATGAGGCGCTGCGCTCCCGGCTGGCCGAGGGACACTTTGCCACCGAGGACATCAAGGATATGTCTGCGCCGATTATCCGCTTGCAAATGCTTTCCCAGGAGGAAATGTATATCCTGATTGAAAAGCTGCAGACGATTCATGCTCAGCTTTACCACTATACGCCGCTTCTGTCCGGAGAGGATCTGGTCTATTTTCTGACGGTAGAATACAACCGTGTCGGAGCAGATACCCATATCACCCCACGGGAAATCATCCGGGATTTTATTGAGCTGATCAACATCCTGTACCAAAATCCGCAAAAAAGCGTCGCCGATATTTTAGGCGGTCAGGACTTTCAGATGGCAAAGGGCGGACTGGAGGGCGAAGAGGAGCTGCAGGAGGCCTTTCAGGAATTTGAATTATAAAGCGAGGTGTGACAAAGATGGACGCATTCCAACGGCTTGCCCCCTTTATTCAGGATTTTATTTACGAAAATCATTGGCAGGAGCTTCATGCCAACCAGGTAACGGCCTGCGAGGTAATTTTTGATACGGACGACAATTTATTGCTCTCTTCTGGCACGGCCTCCGGAAAGACGGAAGCTGCCTTTCTGCCCGTTCTGACAGAGCTTTACGAGCATCCGTCGGCTTCGGTCGGGATCGTGTATATTTCTCCGTTAAAGGCACTGATCAACGACCAGTTCAAGCGTTTAGAGCAGCTTTTGACAGAATCCCATATTCCTGTCACCAAATGGCACGGAGATGCCTCCCAGACCAAGAAAAACAAGCTGATCAAGCACCCGGAGGGGCTGCTTCAGATTACTCCGGAATCCTTAGAAAGCCTTATCACCAACAAGCATGGAGCCTGTCTTTCTCTCTTTTCCGACCTGCGTTTTATCATCATTGACGAGGTTCATTATTTTATGCGGGATATCCGGGGTCTGCAGTTACTTTGTATCCTGGAGCGTATGCAAAAGCTGACGGGCGTTATTCCGCGCCGAATCGGGCTTTCTGCGACTCTCGGTGATCTGTCTGCTGCCACCGACTGGCTCAATACCGGAACAGGACGCTCTTGTATTGCTCCGATTACCGAAGAAGGAAAGCGGAAAATCCGTCTGCATATGGAGCGGTTTGTCAACTATGCAGAGGAACGGGATCTGACGGAACGGGATGGCAGCGGCAATGTTTCCTATGTCGCTTCCGGGGACTTTGGAAACCGGGAGCATTACGAATATCTTTTCCGGCAAACCTTAGACAAAAAGACGATCATTTTTACCAACAGCCGGGAGGAAACCGAGCTGGTTATGGCCAATCTGCGGGAGATTGCTTTGCAGCATAAGGCGCCGGATGTTTATCGGGTACACCATGGCAATGTTTCCGCTCTGCTGCGGGAATGTACCGAGGATGAAATGAAATCAGAGGATGAAAAAATCGTCACCGGGGCGACGGTTACGTTAGAATTAGGCATTGACATCGGCTCCTTGGATCAGGCAATCCAGATTGGCGCCCCGATCAGTGTCTCCAGCTTCGCCCAGCGTTTGGGGCGGTGCGGCAGGCGCGGACAGGTGCCGCAGATCCTTTTTACCTTTGTAGAAAGTCTGCGGGTCAATTCATCGGACACGCTAGGACCGATTAACTGGGATTTTATCCGTACCATCGGGATCATCGAGCTATATTTAAGAGAGCATTGGATTGAGCCGATTTCTCCCCAGTACTACCCCTACAACCTGCTTTACCATCAGACAATGTCCTGTTTGAAAAGCAATGGCGAGCTATCTGCCGGAGCCTTGGCACAGGCCGTTTTATCCTTGCAGGTGTTCCGTCATATTCCGCAGGAGGACTATCGTCTGCTGCTCTCCTACCTGCTGGATTTAGAACAGCTTCAGCGAACCGAACGGGGTGGACTGATCATCGGAAGGGAAGGCGAAAAGGTCGTCAACAGCCACAAATTCCTTACCGTTTTTCTGGCGCCGGAATACCTGTTGGTAAAGGATGAAAACCGTACCATCGGCACCGTAGACAAGGTCTATCCGGTCGGCACCCGGTTTGCTCTGGCCGGAATCGCCTGGGAAACTGTTGATGTCAACGTCAAATCCAAGGTTATTTTTGTCAAGCGTGTCCCTGGTATTTCCGTTGTAGACTGGAACGTGGATTTTATGGTAGAGCTTCATACGATATTGGTACGGAAAATCCGCAGCATTTTATTAGAGGATACGAGCTATCCGTATTTAAGTATTCGCTGCCAAGAGCGGCTGGGGGAAATCCGCTATATCGCCCGGAACAGCGGAGTTCTCACCCATCTCGTTACGCCTCTTTCCAACCGGAAATATGCCATATTTCCATGGGTCGGCACCCGGCAGCTGACGACGCTGCTGTATGCGCTTCAGGATCGAGGGATCAAATGCAAACATCCGTGGATTACCTGCCTGTATTTGGAAGCCGTATTTGACGGCACCCCGGAGGAATTAGAATATATCGTTCTGGCTATTTTAGAAGAGGATTTGGATCTGTACCGTCTGCCGTTACCGGATAAGGTTCAGCTAGAAGGAAAATACAACGAATTTGTTCCTCTTTCGTTGCTGCGGAAGCAATTTATTGAAGACTATCTGGATTTTGAAGGGCTGCGGGCAGATATGCAGACGGATCCTCTCCTCTTCCCGCCCCAGAAGGCTGCGGCTACCGATCCTGCTGCTTCCCAGGCATAGCATCTATCCGCTCTTCCGTCAGAAAGGAAGCCCGTTTGACCGCATTGCTTCCATAGCGGCTCCGAATTGCGTCCATCGCTTTATCGAGCCGCTCCATTTTTTCATAATCTACCGTTTCAAACAACTCCAACTGCCTGGCCTCGTTTTCCCCTGCCAGGCGGTTGGCAGTGACACCAAGCAAACGAATCGGACTTCCGTCCCACAGTTCATCAAAGAGTCTGCAGGCTGATTGATAGAGTTCCTGCGTGATATTGGTTGCATGCTCCAATACCATCTGATGGGAGGAGGTTTGAAATTCCTGGTTCCGGATCGTCACAGACAGCCCCTCCGTTTTCCGATGCTCTCTGCGCAGCCTGGCTCCTACCGTTTCTGTCAAAGACATCAATACCAGCTTCGCCGTTCCCTCGTCTGTTACGTCAAAAGCAATCGTGGTACTGTTGCCGATTCCCTTACTTTCCTCCTGTTCATAGGACAGCACCGAGGCATCCTGGCCGTTGGCACATAGCCAAATCGCCTCTCCCTGTTTTTTCAGATGAGAACGCAGCATTCCTACATCTGCCCTCGCCAATTCTCCAATCGTATGAATTCCAAGCTGATGCAGCTTTTCTGTTGTCGCCCGTCCGACAAAAAACAGCTCTGAGACAGGAAGCGGCCACATTTTCTGTGAAATTTCCTCTGGAAACAAGGTATGCACCCGATTTGGTTTTTCAAAATCACTGGCCATTTTTGCCAAAAGTCGATTGACGGAAATCCCGATATTAACGGTAAATCCCAGCTTCGTAGATACCTCCTCCTGGATTCGGCGGGCGGCTTCCACCGGCTCTCCCCATAGACGTTTTGTCCCGGTCATATTTAAGAAGGCCTCGTCAATCGAGGTCTGCTCCACCTCCGGTGTATAGCCTGACAAAATCTGAAGCAGCGCCCTAGAGTATTGCGTATACAGCTTAAAATCTGCTCCGGTCAAATATAATTCCGGACACTTGCGCAGAGCATCTACGACCGGCTCTCCGGTACGAATACCAAAACGTTTGGCCGGAATGGACTTTGCCAGAATCACACCGCGCCGTTTGGCTCGATCCCCGCCGATAGCGGCCGGAATCTCCCGCAAATCTATGGCCGCCTGGTCCTCTTTTAAACGTCTGACTGCTTCCCAGCTTAAAAAAGCCGAATTCACATCGACATGAAAGATGATTTTTTGCTGTGCTTCCACTTGATTTCCTCCTCTCAAAAGAATTTAAGAAAGAAGAAACAGGCAGGAAGCGGCATTTTGCCATTTCCTGCCTGCAGCCTGTCCGATGACCTGCGCTTATACTCTCTTTAAATATTCCCCTGTCCGGGTGTCGATGCTGATTTTGTCCCCCTGCTCTACAAACAACGGTACATATACGGTAGCGCCAGTCTCTACTACGGCCGGCTTGGTCGCGCCGGTAGCGGTATCGCCCTTAAAGCCCGGCTCTGTATCAGTAATCACCAACTCTGCAAAAAGCGGCGGTTCTACGGAAAATACTTCTCCATTGTGAGAGAGCATCTTTACCATGTCGTTTTCCTTGACAAACTTTAGTGCATCCCCGATTTGGTCTGCAGTCAATGCAAACTGGTCATAAGTCTCGGTATCCATAAAATGATACATATCTCCATCTGCATACAGATACTGGGTGTCCTTCCGGTCGATATGCGCCTGCGGACACTTCTCGGTCGGACGGAAGGTACGCTCTACCACACCGCCGTTCTTGATGTTCTTTAGCTTTGTACGTACAAATGCTGCTCCCTTACCAGGCTTCACATGCTGGAACTCAACGACCTGGTAAATTCCGTTATCCAGTTCAATGGTAAGGCCGTTTCTAAAATCGCCTGCTGATACCATAAAAATTTCCTCCTTCAAATCGCATTACTGTAGCTATGGCTATTCTATACTAAGTTTTCGATTTTTTCAATAGGTTTTTTCGGATTTTTGTAAAAACGTGGCTTTTTCCACTACTTTATAGCTTTGTATTCGATACAACGCTCTATTAGAATAGGATCGGAAAGCCGTTTTCTATATTCCTGCACAGCCTGATTATGCTGTTTCACCAGTTGCCGATGAATTTCCCATAAGCCTGTTGTCATATCCGAACGAGCAGACTCCTGAGAGGTCTCCAGACTGGGAACATACGGGAACTGCCTGATATAGCGCAATGCCTTTTCTAATAAAGTAAAACGATTCTTTTCTTCCCCTATAGGATATAGACAATCGTGCTTAAAAAAGCCCTCATTTAATTCCCCAAGACCCTGTAATCTTGTCAGGCACGGAATAACATTATACCGTAAAACCTTTTTACAATATTGTTCAAAGGTACGGATATGCAGCTGTCGATTTTCTAAAAAAAACTTTGAATCCCGATAATAACCTAAATTGGCACAAATCTGAACGCACTCTGAATCCTGGAATACAGGAAAATCTTGAACGGATCTGATAAAAAAATATTCTACACAGGGAATCGGCAATACGATAATGCTATATTCCTCTTCCTCCGTCAATTCCCGTAATTCCTCATACACCTCCGAACATTTTTCATTATCTGGAGGGGCATCAAGATAGACACAAATCGGTGTGTTTTCTTTTTTTCGCATCTGTTTTATCACAGCACAAAGTTCTCCATTTCCTGCTGTGTAGTAAAAGGTACGTATCCTAGCTTCCGAATAGGGAAGCTGGAATAACGTAGACAGATTTGCCATTTTTTTATCCTCAAATACGAAGTTCATTAAAATACCTCCATCTGGGATTCAGACATTTTAAGCCTGCAATACGGAACCGTTTTGGAGATCATTGGAACATCTTTACAATCCATTAGAATAATACTACTGCTTGCACACTCCCGAATCCGGTCAGCCCCTATTCCTTTATATAGATCATAACGATCCAACAAAATCACTTGATATTTTTCAGGAACTAAAATGGTTGAAATATCCAGACCTCTTACATAATCCTGATACGTATATCCGGTTGCCGGAAGCCCGCTGACGGAGGCTGCTACCAATAGATGATACAGTCTGGATTTTCCGGTAGAAGACTTTTTTAAAAAACGATATATTCCATGTTCTAAATGAATGTTAATTGTGACAGAATCTATTTCGATATGAAACATCTTTATTTCTCCTCCCACATATCTGAATATTGTGTATAATATTCTTCTTCCGTCAACTCTGGCATCGGCTCTGCAATATAACTGTTTAATACTCTAATATCCGTAAAATGCTTTCCATCCATTTCGACTGCTATCGGATCGGAAAAAATCGAATCATCTGCCTGATAACGGTTAATCGTCACATCCATAGAAGACAAATAAATAGCTCCCTCCTTACAATACTTGATGATAAAATCCCGAACCTCAAAGCCTGCCTCTACTGCATTTACAATACAATCGGGACAGTTGATTACCAACAGTGCCGTTTTACAGCCAGTACTGATATAACGGTTGTATAGCTTATATCCAAAACGATCCAAAAAAGAAAGGCCGTCCAGCCATTGTGCCTGTTCTAATTCTTTTAATGCTTTTCGTTCCAGATCTGTCCCCTTTAATTTCAGTTTTGCAAATGCAGCTTCCACATCATATACAAAATTCTCTTGTTTTACAATATCCGTTTCGTCATAATCTCCTACATAAATGTGCAGCATAGTTCCAACACACTCCTCTATAAAAAAAGCATCACATCCGCCGCCTTTTCATAAAACGGCGCCCGGAATTTTAATAATTCTTCGATTTTTTCCTCCGGATTTGCTCCGGCCAAAAGCGGCCTGCTCTTATCCCCTTTCAGTCTCCGCATGACCTCTTCCTTTTGGATGTTTAAGCATACCACTAGCCCCAACTCCCGCATAGGCGGATGGTTATCCTCGCTTACCGCCATCCCGCCTCCGGTAGAAATTACTGCCAAGCCTCTAAGCTTTGTTAATTTCTTTAACACGTTTGCTTCCTGCTGCCTGAAATACGGCTCCCCCTTACGTACAAACAGCTCCTGAACCGACATCCCTTCTACTTCCTCAATCATCTGATCCGTATCGTAAAGCGGGCAGCCAAGTCCTTCTGCCAGAGCCGCTCCCTGAGTAGATTTCCCGCTTCCCATAAAACCAATCAAAACAAGCTTTCTCTTCTCATGCAGAGCGGTCAGAAGTTGCTTTAGTTCTCCTGCTGGAATCTGCCCGGGTGCACTTGCCGTTCCAAGCGTTCCAAAGGTTAGGGCAGATCCGGTATACTCTCCGGTAAGCCTACTGGCAGCGCCTAAGCCGGACATCGACATCGTCACTAGTGGACGATCTAAATATTCGTTTGCCTGTCTGGTTGCACGTAACAGTCTAAAGACATCGGCCGGATGCTTTGGCATCACAGCCATCTTACAAATATCGGCGCCTCTCTTTTGGATTTCATGCAGACGCCATTCCATGCTCTCCTGCGGCGGTGTCTCCTCAAAGCAATGCCAGGAGCCGATTACCTTGGCTCCTGCTTTCTGCAGCTCTTCTATCCAGCCTGCTGTTTTTTCCTCACAGCCCGGGGAAAATACCTGAATATCAATCAAATCAACCAATCCACTTTCTGCCAGCCATAGATTCAGCTTCCGATACTCCTCCGGCGGCAGAGAAAGCTCGCCGCCCTCGCAGGCGGTACGAATGGTGGCCAATAACGGCAGATCTCCCAAGCGGCTCCTAAGCCTTCTGGCCGCCTCTGGCAGCAGGCTTGACTCTTTGGCGGCCAAAAACCAGTCCAGACGCCATTCTACCAGATCTGCCAGACCGCTTTCTACAACCGCATCCGCACTTTTTAATAATCCCTCTATGGTCGTATCGGTAAGCGGAACACAGATTTTAGGCATCCCCTCTCCGATCCGTACTCCCTTTATTTCTACCATTCGTTTTTCCATATAGATAACTCCCCTTATCTTTCTTGACTCCTGTTTTTCCAATTTTTATTCTAAAATTATTTTTCTTGAGAAATCTGCTTCCGGCTGGTATACTGGGAATACCTGATACCAAATAAGAAAGTGAGAATTTCTATGAATGTATTTGATTATTCCCAGTTCCCTCTTATCCATAATCATTCCGGGCAAACAAAGCTGCTTTGTCTGCTTGGCTCTCCGGTTGCCCATAGCATCTCCCCGGCTATGCACAACCTAGCTTGCTCCCAGTTGGGATTGGACTATTCCTATCTAGCGTTTGACATCGGAACAGATAAGCTGGCGCAGGCAGTCGAAGTGCTAAAGCTTTTCGGTGCCAGAGGCTGGAACCTGACGATGCCAAATAAAAATCTGATGTGCCGTCTCTGCGACCGGCTCTCTCCTGCTGCCAGGCTGTCCCAGGCCGTCAATACGGTAGTCAATGACCATGGCATCCTGACCGGACATACTACTGACGGCATCGGCTATTGGATGGCGGCAAGGGACGCCGGCTTTGATCTGACCGGGCGCCGGATTACGATTTTAGGAGCAGGCGGAGCTGCCGTTTCTATTT
>CASCWU010000098.1 GCA_949155905.1 uncultured Lachnospiraceae bacterium | reverse complement strand
CAAAGCCAGAAATTTAAAGGTTTTCAGCTGGTTTGGAGTGTGGGAAGTTTGAGTTGGTAATCTATCAAGATTGTTAAGGAAAAGATTTGTTTTAACTCTGTTAAGCAAGTCTTTTCCTCATATTGTAAACATTCCATGCTCCAAACACGATTATAAAGAGCATTAGCTAACATATACCCTCTTCCACTTATAAAAGCATAATATATCTCTTCTTCACTATATCCGATTGCTTTCTCATGTTCCCCTTCATCACCCAAATAATTTACTAAATTATTCAAAGACAATAAATAAGGCTCGACATTATCCTCTACAGATACAGGATTATTCTCATAACTCTGCACTAATCTTTCCAATAACTGAATTGCCTCCTCCATTTCCCCAGAAGAAGCCTTAATAATAGCAATCTGATTCAAAATCGTATTCTCCATTTGGCTTAAAGGCCATTCCTCTACTCGGCAATTTTCTGGCAAGGTCAAATGAAGCGCCTCCTCTAAATCCTCCAACAACTCGGAGTTCGCTCTCTGTCCCTTATGCCTGTCCAAAACGACCTGATAATAAAGCAATGTCTGCCGGTTCACCGCCTCTGCCTGATCCAAATGCTCCTTTAACCATTGCAGTCCCTTTTCCGCTTCCGTATACTTCCTTGCTTCCAGCAAAAGCTTTATCTTTTGTCTCATCTGAAATACATCCGGATCATTCGTTTTCAAAAATAACTGACAACGTTCCTTTTCCCTCCCCGTCAATTCCCGATATGTATCGGCGTGTGGTATGTTATGCCCATTTTCAATCCGGGATATGGTTGCAGCTGCTGTATTCTCTGCTCGTTCTACAAATTCTGCCTGGGTATAACCATAGCATTTCCGGATACACAACATATGATAACCAAAAACAGTTCCTTTGCTTTCCTTCGTCACATATAACATTTTGTGTTCAAAAAAAGCCTGTCCTTCTGGCAATATCCGGGCAAATAAATCCAATACCTGGGCTTCTGCTTTTCCAAAGTCTCCGCCTAACCTGGCGCTTTCTTTCTTTAAAAGCAACCATTCCCACAAAGCATATATCCGGTGAGTTTCCTGCTGCAGCTTCAAAACTTTCTTATATAATGATTGTATATCTTTTCCCTCCGCCCAACGTTTCTGTGCCAATATCAACGCTAATCCTGGATATAATTTCACCCGTTTCATTGAATTAGAAATTTTCATTTCTGTATATTGAACTAATTCTTCTAAAATATGAACCCCTTTTTCCTTATTCACATACTTCCACAAAAGTTCTCCATAAAGCACACGTAAGAACAGCTCTTCTTCATAATAAAGTATTTTACTTGGTTGCTCTAAAACAGCAAAACATTCTTCCAGTTTCTTTTGCAACACTTCATTCTCTTCCCCTGCCGCTAAACATAGATACAATTCCACGTATTGGAAAAACCATTGCTGCAAGTTATCAGCCGATTTCCCTATTTCCCTTTCACACGTTTCCTTTTGCTTTTTTGCTTCCTGATATCTTCCTTCCCATAAAAGCTTTTGTATGTTCCGCTTTCTGGAATCAAAATCATATTCGTCTTTCTCATAAAGATAAGTCCCATAATATTCCATAGAAGTCCCTAAACGCTCCAGCAATGCATCTAAATGCCGTTTATCTGGTAAAAAAAATCCTTTTTCTATTTTACTGATAGTCGCCTTTCTGTAAATTCTTTTACCCAACTCCGTCTGGGAAAGTCTCAACTGTTTCCGCAAGGTCACTATGATTTTTCCTATATGATACTCCTTCCCTGCCATCCCAATAGCTCCCTTTATTTTTTTATTGTGAATATATTCACTTGTTAATTTATTCACAATATACAAAAATCCTTTGTCTCATCAAAAGAATACCACAATTTTCCTCAAAGCAACATAACATAACTGGAAACTTTTCAAAAAAGGCTGTATAAATCTCTGATCTGCAAAAAACGACGTGAACGTAATCTCGACCTGCCCTGTCTCCTTCGGGTTTCTTTCTTCCAATAGGTATTCCTATATTTTGAATAAGCCTCAACTGCCTGCTGCTTCACTCTCTTTACAGAGAATACGTCTAAATTTCTCCCTCCCGAATATATTTTAAGGACGAGGAAGGGAGGAAATTCCATGCTTTACCATACACAATCCGCCGAGGAAACCATCCGGCTTTTAGGCAGCAACGCCAAAACCGGCCTAAGCAGTGAGGAAGCCGAAAAACGTCTGGATCAATACGGTCCGAATCAGCTGCAGGAGGCTCCGGGAAAGTCTCTGCCTGCCCGTTTCCTGGCACAGTTTTCGGATTTTATGATTCTGGTTTTGATGCTTGCCGCTGCCATTTCCTTTGTAATCTCCTTGCTGGAGGGCAAAGCCGATTACATAGATCCTTGTATTATTTTTTCTATTATTTTGGTCAATGCCGTCCTGGGCGTCGTACAGGAAGCCAAGGCAGAACGTTCTCTGGCTGCTCTAAAGCAGCTTTCGGCTCCCTTTGCTCTGGTGCTTCGGGACGGACATCTGACGGAGTTGCCTAGTAGCCAGTTAGTGCCTGGTGATATCATCCATCTGAAAACTGGTCATTTCATTCCGGCGGATGCCAGGCTGATTTCCTGTCAAAATTTAAAGGTAGACGAATCTGCCCTAACCGGAGAATCTCTGCCTGTGTCCAAGAAAGCAGAACTGACGCTTCCTGAAAATACTCCTGCTGCCGACCGGAAAAATATGGTTCCCTCAACAGGAATCATTACCTACGGGCATGGAATTGCGGTGGTTACTGCTACCGGAATGGATACGGAAGTCGGCCAAATCGCTGCTTTGATTTTGACCGAAGACAACAGCGAAACGCCGCTTCAGCAGCGTATGGCCAAAACCGGAAAAATATTAGGGATTGCCGCACTGGTCATCTGTGTCCTGATCTTTCTGGCCGGAACCTTACAGGGACGCCCTGTTTTTGATATGTTTATGACAAGTGTAAGCCTGGCTGTAGCAGCGATCCCGGAAGGACTTCCGGCCGTCATTACCATTATGCTCTCTCTGGGAGTACAGCGTATGGCAAAACGGAAAGCAATTATCCGTCGGCTTCCGGCTGTCGAAGCGCTCGGCAGCGCTACCGTAATCTGTTCGGATAAAACCGGAACGCTTACTCAAAATCGGATGAGTGTAGCCAAGGTCTATTCTCCTTCCGGCCTGGAAACGCCAGACACTCCTGCCTCTGCGTTTTTATTTACTCTGGCGGCGCTCTGCACCAACGTTTCAGAAGATTATGGAGAGCCAACGGAACAGGCGCTGGTTACGGCGGCCAAGCGTATGGGGCTTTCCAAGCCTGCCTTAGAGACACGCTATCCGCGTATCTATGAGCTTCCCTTTGATTCTGCCAGGAAACGTATGACAACCGTACACCGGCTGGACTCCGGCCACTATCGGATTATCACCAAGGGCGCGCCGGATCTCCTTTATAGCCGCTGCCGTTTTTCCTCTGACACGGAGCGCAGGCAGTTAGAAGGCTGGGGAAAACAAATGGCGTCCCAGGCGCTTCGGGTTCTCGCAGTTGCCTGGCGAGATATCCCGATTCGTCAATACCAGCCAACTGAAGCCTTTTTAGAGCAGGATTTGACCTTTGGCGGACTGATTGGACTGATCGATCCTCCTCGCCCGGAGGTGCCGGAGGCTGTCGCCAAATGCAGACAGGCCGGAATTATCCCGGTCATGATTACCGGAGATCATGCCGCTACCGCCAGCGCGATTGCCGCCCAAATCGGCATTCAGAAGGCCGGGCAGCCTGTCCTTACCGGAAGCCAGTTAGATGCCATGTCAGAGGAGGAGCTTTCTCATGCCATCCGCCATGTCCGGGTCTTTGCCAGAGTATCTCCTTCGCATAAGGTGCGAATCGTAAAAGCCTTCCGTTCCCGCGGTGATTTAGTTGCCATGACGGGGGACGGCGTCAACGACGCTCCTGCTCTAAAGGCAGCAGATATTGGCTGTGCAATGGGAGAAGGCGGAACCGATGTGGCAAAGGACGCGGCAGACATGATTCTGGCAGACGACAATTTTGCCACTATTATTGCTGCCGTAGAGGAAGGGCGCGGCATTTATGACAACATCCGCAAATCCATCCATTTCCTGCTTTCCTGCAACATCGGGGAAATCTTAACGATTCTGGTGGCCATCCTGTTTGGCCTGCCAGCCCCTTTGATCGCCGTCCAGCTACTGTGGGTAAATCTGGTGACGGATTCTCTTCCGGCTATTTCCCTTGGAATGGAGCTGCCGGATCCGGATGTGATGAAACGAAAGCCTGTCCCGCCCTCCGGCAGTTTTTTTACTCCTTCCCTCACCATCCGTATTTTGCTGGAGGGAGCCTTGATCGGCGGATTATCACTGATTGCCTTTTTGCTTGGCTTGCGCTATGGCAGCGGAACCAGCGAGCAGAACCTTGCACTGGCACGCACGATGTCCTTTTGCGTCCTCAGTCTTTCGCAGCTGTTTCATTCCTTTAATATGCGCAGCAGCCATTCCCTGTTTTCCAGAAGGCTGCGGCCAAACCCACGGCTGTTTTTTTCCTTCCTGTTTTGCGCCGCTTTGCAGATCAGTGTTGTTATGATTCCTTTCCTGTCTGCTATTTTCCGTGTCACCCCGTTAAGCGGGCTGCAGTGGGCCACTGTTTTGCTGCTGTCTATGTTCCCGCTGCCTGTCGTGGAGCTGCAAAAAAGACTTGTTCGGTAAGCATCAAAACTAATCGTTGCAAAGTGGCCTGTTCCGTATTATAATAAGAGAAAACCGCACAGGAGGTTCCTTATGAATACGGATGCTACCCATACGCTCCCGCCCTTTTTAGATCCGCGGGCCAGCCGGTATGATATGTACCAACATCTGCCTTATGTCAAAAACATCGAGCTATGCAGCCCGGATACGATCCGTTTGGTATCAGGAAATGTGTTAAAATACTATATGATTCTCCGTTTACCGGATACCGTAACAATCAACACCAATCCGATTGCCGAGTTTTTAGTGGAACAGGGAAAACGCGCTTCATTGCGGTATCATTCCCATATCGTTCCGAAGCCGGAAGATATCCTAGAGGCCGAGGAAGGCTTCCAGGCCGGAATTTCCCCGGCAGAAATATTACATACCGAGGCTGCTCCCGCCCTTGCCGACACGGTTCCGGACGAGGAAACGAGCGAGGCTGAGCTGACCAATGCGTTTGCAGACGTCTCGGAATTTGACGACGATTTTTCCTTTTTACAGCGATAGTATAGCACTATCGCTGTAAAGCTGTATTCTTTTCCATTTCTCAACGGGCGCGGGCATACACAGCGCTGCTTCCTAATTCCTCTTCGATCTGCATCAGACGATTGTATTTTGCAGTACGTTCTCCTCTTGCCGGTGCGCCTGTTTTGATATATCCGGTATTCAGTGCTACTGCCAAATCTGCTATTGTTGTATCCTCGGTTTCCCCGGAGCGATGAGACAAAATCGCAGTCATTCCATGCTGATGTGCCATAGAAACAGCCTGCATTGTTTCGCTGAGTGTCCCAATCTGGTTTGGCTTGATTAAAATAGCGTTTCCGCACCCTTTCTCAATTCCTTTTTTCAGACGGCCAACGTTCGTGACAAATAAATCATCGCCTACTAATCGGGTTCCCGGCAATTCCTCTGTCAGTTTTTTCCAGTTTTCCCAATCCTCTTCATCCAGAGGATCCTCTATGGAAAAAATCGGATATTGCTCGGTCATTCGCTTCCAATGGGTTCTAAGCTCCTCCGCCGTACAGCTTCTTCCAGCCTTTGGCAGATAATAAATCCCGCTTCTCTTCTCCGGATCCTTCCATTCGCTGGCGGCTACATCAAGCGAAATCATAAAATCCCTGCCTGCTCCCGCCGAATATCCGCAGCGCTTGATTGCTTCCAAAATCAACTCTACGGCTTCCTCTTCATTGGCCAGATTCGGAGCAAAGCCCCCTTCATCCCCAACGGCCACCGGCTGTCCCTTTTCCCGCAAAAGTCCGTGCAGGGAATGATAGACCTCGGCACACCAGCGCACTCCCTCCCGCAAGGTCGGCGCCCCCATCGGCAGAATCATAAATTCCTGAACATCCAGATTATTTGTTAAAATATGACTTCCTCCGTTGATAATATTCATCATAGGTATCGGCAAGGTGACACCAGAAATCCCGCCGATATAACGGTAAAGCGGCATATTATAAGAAGCTGCCGCTGCTTTGGCAGCCGCCAGAGATACCCCTAAAACCGCATTGGCTCCTAACCGTCCTTTGTTGTCTGTTCCATCGGCCTCCGTCATCCGCAAATCCAGCTCCTGCTGGCAGCAGGCCTCCGTCCCAAACAGGAGCTGATTTAATTCTGTATTGACATACCCGACTGCCTTTCGGACTCCCTTGCCTCCATAACGCTCCTTCTCCTCGTCGCGCAGCTCCACTGCCTCAAAGGCTCCTGTCGAGGCGCCGGATGGAACCGCCGCTACCCCCTGGCTGCCATCCTCTAAGGAAACTCTTACCTCTAAGGTTGGATTTCCTCTGGAATCCAGGATTTCTCTTGCACCTACCTCCGTAATTCTCCTGCTTTGAAATCTGACTGCTTTCATGTTTCTCCCTTCCTTTCCTTTTTCCAAAATATATGCCATCTCTTTCCGATGCTTTTCACCCTATAGAACTGCTTCCGTCGAAGTCATCCGCTCCATATCGTTCCTTTAAATATTCCAGATAATACCGAAACTGCAGCGGCTCCCCGGTCATTCCTGTTAAAAGCTCCTCTGTATTTTTCACCAGTCCATAACGGAAAATATAAGTCGCCAGATATCGTTTCAGTTGTCCTAATCGTCCCGCCAGAAGCAGCTCCGGTAACGGCAGCGCCTCTCTTACCCTTTTGTAAATCTGAGCAGCAATCGCATTTCCGGTCTGATACGCCGGAAAATACCCGAACTGTCCGCAGGACCAATGAATGTCCTGTAAATATCCCTGCCTGGCCTGTTCCGGAACAATTCCCAAATATTCCTGCATCCGTCTGTTCCATTCCTCCGGTAAATCCTTTGCTGTTATCTCTCCGGAAAACAAGGCCTGCTCTAATTCGTAACGCAGTAAAATGTGATACGGATACGTCAGTTCATCCGCCTCGGTACGGATATAGCCCGGCTTTATCTGCCGAATCCTTCTCATAAATTCCAAAAACGGAAGCCGCTCAAACTCACCGCCCAAAATCTCCGTCACCTTTTTGTAGATTGGCTTCCAAAATTCCGCCATCCGGCCGATGTTATTTTCATAAAAACGCGCTATTGCCTCGTGCATCGCGCTGCTGCAGCCTCCTGCCAGCACCGTACCGGTCAGCTCCTTTCCCAGATTTTGCTCATACAGGGCATGTCCGGTTTCATGCAGGGCAGTAAATATTCCGGCAAACGGATTATCCGGCACATAATGATCCGACCAATACACGCAGTCCCGGTTAAATGCCGTCGTAAAGGGATGGACGCTTTCGCCTAATTCTCCCTTAGAAGCATCAAAGCCTAAATATTCGCTTAAAAACCGTGCCAGCTTCCGCTGTCTGTCTGCCGTATAGCTTTCCTTAGGCTCCCAAACAGGCGGCTCCTGTCTCTGCTTTTTCAGCCGTTCTACTAACAAGGGCCGCAGGCTCCTCTTACATTCCCTGAAATAAGCATCTATCGTTTTTTTGTCATAGCAAGGCTCATAATCCAGCAAATAGGCTTCATATTCTGTTTTCTTTGATGCCTCACGAAGCAGACCCATCTGCGCATCAAGGATTTCCAAATATTCCTTTTCGCTTGCAGCTGTTTGTGAAAAAATCGTTGCCTGACTGGAGGCGGTCTGTTTCTGATGGGAAGCCTTCCTGTGGCAGTTTTCCCAGGCTTCTCCTGCCTGTCTGGTTAGCTCTGCCTGTGCTTTGGCCTCTTCATCGGTCAGACGACTTTCCCGTTCTCTCATCTTTGTCAATTCCCGGCTGATTGCCGCTTCTATCCGATCCTGTTTCGTTTTTATCTGACTATTTTTTTCCGAATTGTCCGCCTCTAAGCTGTTTTTCTCCGGCGTAGTTTTCTCCTCCGGCTGATTGTCCTTTATTCGGATATAGAGTCTGTTGCTTCCTACCGGA
The DNA here is from genome assembly GCA_949155905.1 of uncultured Lachnospiraceae bacterium. Lineage (GTDB taxonomy): Bacteria > Bacillota > Clostridia > Lachnospirales > Lachnospiraceae > MGBC131033. The sequence continues at coordinate 5,426 of CASCWU010000098.1, read as the reverse complement.
TTTCCTACTTCTTCTATGATCAGCCTGCGTCTAAGCTGCTTTAACGGCTCGGAGACTCCGGTCTGTCCGCTGCTTTTTCCGGTTATCGTAGCGGTCTGCTGCTCCCAGTCCAACAGATTACAGACCGACTGCAGCGCCGCCAGGCTGGAAGATAGCTCCTGTTCTGTCATCCTGCTTTCCCTTTCCTTCCTGTTCGTTCTCTTCTGCCTGGTAGGATTTCCTGCTGCGAAAAAATTTATACGTTGAAAAATAAAAGAAATATGATAAAATAAAAGAAAGAAAGGAGACTTTTTTATGAAAACAATCGCAAGCTTTACTATCGATCATCTCCGCCTGCTGCCAGGCATCTATGTTTCCCGTATCGACCATATCGGAGAGGAAACCGTCACTACCTTCGATCTGCGGCTTACCCGCCCGAATTTTGAGCCTGTCATGAATACGGCAGAGGTTCATACTATAGAGCATTTAGCCGCTACCTTTCTGCGCAACCATGCCGAATACGGCCAAAAGACGGTTTATTTCGGCCCGATGGGCTGCCGGACAGGCTTTTATCTGCTGCTTGCCGGAGCCTATGAATCAAAGGATATTGTCCCTCTGATGATAGAATTATTTGAATTTATCCGCGATTTTAAAGGGGATGTACCAGGCGCCGAAGCGATTGGCTGCGGAAATTATCTGGACATGAACCTGCCAATGGCCAATTATCTGGCCAACCGGTTTTTAGAAGAAGTACTATATGATATTTCAGAGGATCAGCTGCAATACCCACAGTGAAAATGCACCTGGTTCGTTCACACGAATGTGCATTCTGTCTGATACTCGGTTGTGCAACCCGCGTCAGCCTCCATTCTGCCGCAAGATGATACCCCGAAGGGCAGCCGCTACAGCAGCCTCAGGTTCCGCGCCTCGGCCACTGCAGCGGCTTTGTTCGTTACTCCCAGCTTTTTATACGTGCTTTGGTTATAATATTTCACTCCTGCCTTAGAAAGCCCAAGCTGCTCTGCAATTTCCTCTACGGAAAGCCCTTCTGCCTGCAGACGCAGCACCTTCAGGGCTTTATCTGTGAGGATTACATTTCCCTCCTGTCTTTCTTTTAAATAGGCCGGATAATATTCTGCCATCCGCTCGCATTCTGTCTTTACCTGCTGTTCAAAGGAGGCATCCTGCCAATGGATGCTGCCTGTCTTAAAAAGCTCTCGCAATGCCGCACCCTCTCTGGATAGAATCCTTACAAAATGATATTCCTCTGCCCTGTTTACCGCCTCCTGTAAGCTTTCCTGCCACTCTTTCCTTCCCATATGATACAAGGTAATCGCCGATAAGATAAGAACCTCTATCGCCACATACGTTCGCTGCATTTTTTCGGCATAAAACCTTATTTTTTCCAAAAGCCGCCATGCTCTTTCCTTCCGTCCGACGGCCAGATACACCCTTACCTTGGTCAGATAACGATAACGCTCCATCGTAATGAATTCCGTATCCTCCTCCGGCGCTTCCGCCAGCCATCGGCGGGCCTCACTCACTCTTCCCAGATACAGTCCCATTCGGACAGACATCGCATATATGTTTGGCAGCAGCTTAGGTGCCTCCTGTTCGGCCACCTTCCGAAAGCTCTCTAACATTTCTATCGCATCCTCCATCCGGTTATGAAGCATGGATAGCTGTGTCAAAATTCCGATTGCTACAAATATCAGCTCTACCTTTCCGCCGCCCTCTGCCTGCATCCTTCCCTTTCCTGCCAGAGACGCCACCTCATAATCCTCTTTTCCTTTTTCCAAGAAGCTTTCCGCCAAAGCGATGCTGACCAGTCCCTTTCCATAATTGCCCAATACCAGCGCCGTCACTTTTCCGATAGTTCTTGCCAGCTCCTGATCCCGCTTGCTCCATTCACAAAAATCTTTTCCCCCGTTCATAAGCGAGGGCAGGTTACTCGTGACAGAAAACTCCGGCAAAACGGTTCTTCTTTCTGTTATCAACAGTCCCGCCCGTTTTATCAGCTCTGTAAGCTGGATCGTTCCTCTGTGCGGCAAGGCGATTTCCAGATAGAGCAGTCTGGCCTCTGCCTCCCGTTTTCTGCTGCCCGTCTTTCCCTTCGCATAAGCGGCCAGCTCCCGATACCAGCGTTCGCTCTCCGATTCGTTTAGCAGCATCGACTGCAGCATACTCATACCGGCCATCAACTCTACACTTTCCTTGATTCGTTCCTCCGGAAGTGCGAGATAATAGTGTTTTAGCTCAATATAATCCCCGGAGGCCGGATTCCTTCTCATGTTTTCAATTAAAATCCGTGAAATTCCCTCCTTGTCCCCGGATAGCTCGTACATCCTTAACGCCTCTGTTACAATTCCCTTTATTTCATAGTAATTCCCGGCGCTGCGGTATAACTCTTTGATATCATCCTCGGTATATTTTGCAGAAAGCCTCCGGCGCATGGAATATTTCATCGGCAGCCTCATTTCATAAAAACTCTCCTCCTTTTGCCTCTGCTCCGTCAAAAAATATCCTATCTCCTGCGCCTGCCAGATAAGTCTTCCGGCGTCCTTTTTCTTTGTGATCTGCTGCGCCAGCGATAAGTCAAATTGCTCTACAATAGAAACGGCCTCCAGAAATTCCTGTAATTCAACGGGCCATTGATTGTATACATGAACCTCCAGATAATCCCAAAACTCCATCCTGGCTGTTTCGATTGCCCTTAGTTCAGCCTCTGCCTTATCCTTTTCTGATTCTTCTGCTGATACGCCCTTTAAACACATCGCTGCAATTTTAAGCGAGAGCGGATTTCCGCAGCACAGCTCCCGTAATCTTTTGCAGGCAGCCTCCGTAAGAGCCAGCTCCCACCGCGCCAAATATGCCTCCTGCTCCTTCTCACTCAAATACAGCTTTTCTTCTCCGATCTTTACAAAGATGTGACGAATACAAACAGAGCGCAGCCATTTCGGTACAGGAGCCCTCGAAATCAGAATTAACCAGACCTCCTTCCTGCCGCTTAATTCCTCTATCCATGCTCCCCAGGCCATTCTTTCCTCCTGTGTCTCCAACAGCCACAGATCATCGATCACAAAAATCGTTGCCTTTTTCTGCTCTTCCTCCTTCCATTTGTCTGTAAGTCTTTCATATCCTATCTCTGCTACAGACAAATATTCATAGTGTTTCCGCGCCAGAAAATCCGCTACAAAGGAGGTCTTGCCTGTTCCGGTTGCCCCGTATAAATACACCGTCTGCCTTGTATGAGAGGCGGCCTTCATCAAAGCTCCTGCTGCCTTCGGGCGTATGTAAAATTCTTCTAGGATAGTTCTTGGTATTCTGGTCTCTGACATAGCTCTCCTCTTTCCTTTAAGGCCGCCAGCATAGCTGCGATATTTTTTACTTCTTTCCCTTATTTTCTCATGATACAATACTATCCGCGAAAAATCAATCTGTGCAAAACATTTTAAAGGACAGCAAAAAAGGACACGAAAAACCAGATTGCTTCGTGTCCCTCTTTTCAGGCGCTCTCTTTTGTTTTCCTTGTTATTTTCCGTTTTTCCGGTAGCGTGCTACGATCTGCTTCATCTGTTCGACCTTCGCCTTTTCCGCCGGAGACATGTCCTTGGTTAAAATCGTCATCATCAGATCGGTTTCCTCCGGTGTAAATTCCAGTCCCTGGTCATGAAGCTTTTTTTGTGTCTGCATTAAAACAGGCATGGCAGCCTTTCCACTTTTTCCCTCCACGGCATGGACAAATTCTACAATTACCGCCAGTTTCCTAGCGTCAATATTTTTCATCGCGGGATGCTCCATCCAGTTTACATCACTCATACTGCTCTCTCCTTTTCTTTCCTGATTAAGCGCTATTTGCTTCCATCATCATAGATAAGAAAGGAAGCATTTCATCCATTTGTTTTTTCTGCTCCGGGCTTAAAAAGGCGGTGAACGCCTCGAGCATGGTAGACGAATCCCGAGAGGAATACAAAAATCTCCTGACGCGCAGCAGCATCAGCATCTGCTCGAGCCTCTGCCTGTCCTCTGGGGCGCAGACAGCCTGAACAGCCTGTATCATCCCTTCTAAATCCATCTGTCCTCCGGTTCCTCTGCTCCTAATTCCTCCGCTTAGTTCCCCAGAGCCCAGCTCGCTGGCAGACAGCTCATAGTCCCCCTGCTCCTCTTGCTCTGCGTCTCTGGCGCTGGCTCCCCCTTTTCTTCCTACCATAGATAACAGCTCCCGAAATTCCTGAAAGGACGCTCTCGCCTGCCCCATCCGGGTATGAAGCTCATCCGTTTGCAGCAGCAGTTCTAAAGAGTGCGCGGTTCCCGTATCTGCATAAGGGATCATCGCCTTGATAATGGCAGTGGGAAATATTTCCTGTGGCAAAGCTGCTTCCTCCCTTCCTCACTCGTTCTTTTACTAATATATGCCGCTTTTTAAAAAAAAGCACAGCAGGCAGAAAAAAACAAAAAAGATTCTGAAAAATGGGGATTGCATTTCCTAAGGGTATCGTGTATAATAAGCAGAGTTTACTAATTCTAAACTTAAAGTTTATTGTCATTGTCACTGGAGGGATACCTATGGAAATCGGCCCGAAAATCAAAGAACTGCGCGTACAAAAGGGGTTGACGCAGGAGGAATTAGCCGACCGCTCCGAGCTGTCCAAGGGATTTATTTCCCAGGTAGAGAGAGATTTAAACTCTCCTTCTATTGCTACGCTCGTCGATATTTTGCAATGCCTGGGAACCAATCTGGAGGAATTTTTTGCCGGTACTGGTTCGGAGCAGGTCGTTTTTAAAAAATCCGATTATTTTGAAAAAATTGATACGGATCTGCACAACAAAATCGAATGGGTGATTCCAAACGCCCAGAAAAATCAGATGGAGCCCATTTTGCTTACTTTAGAGCCAGGCGGCTCTACTTACCCGGACAATCCCCATGAAGGAGAGGAATTCGGCTTTGTCCTCGCCGGAAGCATCATCGTCCATCTAGGTAACGTCCGGCACAAAGTACGAAAAGGGGAATCCTTTTACTTTACGGCTGCGAAAACTCACTACTTGGAGGCCGGCGAAAAGACCGGCGCCAAGCTGCTTTGGGTATCCACTCCCCCGAGCTTTTGACACTGTAACGTCTATCCACCGACAAATACGTCCCTGCCTATGGAACCGATGCTTTCCTATCTGGCAAAAGCAGAGACGAAGAAAGGAACAAATCAATGGCAAATAAATTAATCGAGCTTCAAAACATCACCAAAACCTATGGCAGCAACGTTGTATTAGATGATTTGAGCCTGTATTTTAATGAAAATAAATTCCTGACGTTATTAGGGCCATCCGGCTGCGGCAAAACGACAACTTTACGGATTATGGGCGGCTTTGAATCACCGGATTCCGGAAAGGTTATTTTTGACGGCAAGGACATCACAAGTCTCCCGCCAAACCAGCGTCCGCTCAATACTGTA
>CASCWU010000097.1 GCA_949155905.1 uncultured Lachnospiraceae bacterium | reverse complement strand
GGGACAGAGGCTGCCAGAGGAGCGAATGCTGCCGGAGGGACAGAGGCTGCCAGAGAAACGAATGCTGCCGAAGAAACAGATGCTGTCAGAGGAACGAATGCTGCAGGAGCCGGAGGAACAGAGGCTAACAGAGGAGCAAATGCTGCTAAAGAAACAGATGCTGTGGGAGAGACAGCAGAAGAAACAGCTGCCCCCCTCAAGGCTTCGCCAGAAAGCAAGGAAAAGGGAAAACCGTTTACTGGGGTAGAGGCGGAAATCGCTGCCTATCCGTTTGCCAGCCTCCAGAAAATATTAGGAGTGCGGCAGATTCAGGCGATAGTCAGCGACGTTCGTCGGGAGCTGCGTCCGGCGATTACTAAAACGAGTATCATTACCGTGCAGCTCCCAAGGCAGGAGCAGACGGTCAAGCTTCTTTCCCCGCTGGAATATTCGACCTGTCCCTGCCATAAAAAGGAATTTTGCGTTCATAAGGCGGCGGCAGTGCTGTGGTATCGGCTGGAAAATGGAATGACGAAGCTGGAAGAGCTGGAAAAGGAGACAGGCGACAGGCCGGAGTATGAGATCGCATCAATCAAAGAAGCAGCAGGCCAGATGAAGACGTTTTTGGAGGAACTGCTTGATACTGGGCTCGCCAGAGTTTCCCCGGACGTCTTAGAATACCTGGAGAGGCTTGCGATCATCAGCCATAATGCAAAATTGGCTCGTTTTGAAGGCTATTGGCGCGCTTTGTATGATTCCTATGGGAACTATTTAAAACGGAAGGCATCTTTTCGTATCGGGGATCTGATGCAGCAGACGGCGAGGCTGTACCGCAGAGTAGAGCTGTTGTTGGCCGCAGGGAACAGCGAGCAGGTATTCCGGCTGGCCGGAGAATTTAAGTCGGAGTATATTCCGATTGGCAATTTGGATTTGATCGGGATTGCGATGGAGCATTTTGAGAGCCAGACCGGGTATGCAGGGGAGACGATTTATTTTTTGGAGGAGCATACGAAGGAATGGTATACCTACACCTCTGCCAGACCGATGTTTTATGACAAATCAGGACGTGCAGGCTGGCAGGGAAAGGCGCCTTCCCCTTGGGGGCTTCCGGTTTCCTTAGTGGATTTGACCGAGGCGCGGATTCGTCTGCAGGGGGCAAGAAGCGACGGACACGGCAGACTCTCCTCCAGCCAGGAAACAAAGGGAGAATTAGCCGGAGACAGACGTTATGAAAACCGGCTGCACACGAGTGATCTGGGCGGCTGGTATTACACGGATTTCGGAAAGCTTTTTAGGGAGCAAATCGGAGAGAAAAAGCCGAACTGGCTGCGGGAGCAAAGCGGAGCGGCCGAGGGAACGGAGGAAACAGAAGGAGCAGGGGAGACGGGTACAGAGGCCGGAAATGAGAGAGATGGAGCTGACAAGTTGCGGTTTGTCTTTTTAAGGCCGGATTCCTGTGCAAAGGCGGTTTTTTCGGAAACGGAGCAGCGCCTTTATATGAGTCTCTACGATGCAGCAGGCAGAGAGGTTGTGATTGAGGTAGGATATTCCAAACGAGAGGCCTGGGGAATCCGCTATCTGGAACGGCTGCGGGAAAAGCGGCGCCCGTGCTTTTTTGGTAAAATTTACCTGCGCGACGGACGGATTCGGATGTATCCGATAGCCGTGCTGGAGAAGGGAGATCTGGAAGAGTATGGAGAATCAGAGTAAGGAAGAGGCCGTAGGGCTGTTGCTGTCAGATACCAGAAATATGTTAGAGGAGCTGTATCAAAGCGGCTTTGGCACCGTACATGACAGCACGTTGGCAGCCTTAGAGAAGATGACAGAGCTGACCGGACAATATGGAATGGCGTATTTATCCGAGCTGGTCGGGAAGCTGGCAGAAGCGCTCTCCATGCGGCGCCACCAGATCGAAAAAAAGGCAGAGCTTTCCACGGAAAGCCTGGCAGGACTCTATACAAGGCTGAACGAATATCTGTATATCTGCGAAGAAAAGATGCTCTATGAGAAAGGGCGCGCCTATTATGAGGATTGAAACAAAAGGAGGTATGGATCGTTATGAATACAAACGACATCAGGAGCCAGAGAATTTATGAGGCATTGGAAACCCTGCCGCTCTCGCAGGAGGAGTTAGAGCGGGCGGAGGCCTATGTGCTAGGAGAAGAGATAGAAGGAATGGAGCAGGGGAGTGAAGAGAGCGAGATATTGGAGCAGTTTTCTTTTCGGGATTTATCCAAAATTCCTTCGGATAAAATCGTTCGTCTGTTCCACGATTTTTCCAAACGGAGCCGAAACGAGGAAACGATACGGCTGTTTCAGCTTCTGTTTGCGATTGGGCAGTCTACGATGAGCCAGTTGATTCCGATGAATATGCTTACCTGGGATAAAAGTGCGCTTCGTTGTGAAAAATGGAAAAAGTTGGCTCTTTATGCTTCGATGATGGCCAAAAATCAATATCAGTTCGTAGGACATTCCTTTACGACATTATTAGACATCGCCAACGGGGAAGCGGAAGAGCTGCTAAAGGCGGTAGACGCTCAAAAGGAACAGAAGGCAGACAGTAAGCTGATTTTGCTGAGTGCGTATTTCCTCTGTAAATATCCGAACCGGGATACGCTAGAGGAGAACAGCGGCCTTTGGATGGATGGGGCAGAGAGACAGTCAGGAGGTCTGCTCGCAGCGGTCGGCCGGTTATTCAGCCGGAAAAAGAATGGGAAGGATACAGAGCCGGAGGAAGGGGATGCTGTTGTCATGAAGCAGTATGAGGACTTGCTGCTCCAGTTGCTTTCCGACTTTTTCCGCAATCAGATCCATATGCCGAATGCGATCAAAATTTTAGAGGATATCAAACATAATCAGGTGACGAAAGATACTTTGCAGATGGCCGGAAAAAACATCCGTATGTCTCAATATACGCTTTGTCTGCTCTGTGGTGCGGCGTATCTGAACTTTCCGTTTTCTTCCTGCTTAAAAAATGTGGTGAAAATTTTCCTGGCAGCCAATCTTAACTCGGCGTTAGGCGCGCTTGTTTCGACCAGTCTTGGGACTTCGATGGATTTGCTGATTCGCGGGGGCAATTTCGATGTGACGTTTGATATCCCGGCAAGGGATTATATTCGCTGGCTTGCCTCAAAAAGCTATCATAAACTGCTGCGGGTTCAGCTTAGACGGAATGAAGAGGATTATCTGGCCGTACTCGATCAGATCGATATTCAGCCGGCCAGTGAGATGTTAGGAATTATCAAGGAGGAACGGCCGGAGCTGTATCAGAAAATCCGCTTAGAACGCCAGGCAAACGGCAACGATAAGCAAAAAGAAAAGGTCATCGCCGCCATGGTAAGCGACGTCAAGCAGTACGTCAATGAGGTCAAGGATTATCTGCGTGAGAACTGTGAAATCGAGACGTTATATCCATTTGCCGATGCACTGGCAGGCACCTATTCCTACAGCGGCTACCAGCAGTGGAACGTGCTTTCTGCCTTTGACAAAAACTATATGGACGAGGAATTTGTCCGCCGCTGCAGTGTGGTGATGCTCTTCCAGAAGGCTGGTTCCTTTTTTAACAACTGCCTGCGGGAAAATTATAATTCGCTCTATCCGGACAAACTACGAAAGCTGTTCCGGGATTTTGAAGTGGCAAGGGTTAGCATCGACTGGCAGATTTCTGCTCTGGTGTTAATTCATGATAACTTTTATTCCGAAAGTCAGAAGGAGCAGGTGTTAAGAGAAGCAGAAAAAATTTTTGAAGCATATCTGGAAAAGAAACGGGAGGAAACACTGGCGGCCTTTTCTAAGGCAGAGGCAGTCGGCCGCAGTTTTGCCATAAAGGTGTTAGGAAAGCATCCGGAGGAAAACAAACAGGAGATTTTAAGCTATTCGGCGGATACCTCCAAGGCAGTTAAGGAAAATCTTCTTAGCATTCTTTATACGCAAAAGGGCTGGGAAGAGGAGGTAAAGGCCTTTTTGTCCTCCAAAAAAGCCGGAGAACGAGAGCTGGCGGTGCGGACGCTGCTGTACTGGCAGGGAGAGGAAAAGAGCTACCAGAAGCTGTTTGCCGAGGCACTGGAAAAAGAGAAAAATGCAAAGATGCGTCTGCTGCTGCAGGAGGTATTGCAGATTAGCGTAGAAGGAGAAGAGGGCGCCGGCGCAGAGAAGCCGGTGACAAAGCTGGATTTGGTCAAGGAGCTGCATAAGGGCGGCAGAAAGCGCAGCCTGGCATGGGCCTATGACGGAGCGCCGTTTTCCGAGGTGCATAAAAAGGACGGCGAACTGGCAAGCGAGGAGTATCTGCAGGCAATTTTAATCTGCTACTCTTCGGTAGACGGCTGCGGGGTAAGCAAAAACGCCGCTCTTTTGGCAGAGGATTTAAAGCCGGAGGAGCTGGCTGTCTATGTCAATGAGTTGTTTGAAAAATGGATGGCGGCGGGAGCCGAAGCGAAAAAGCGTTGGGTTTTGTATGCGGCAGCGATTCACGGCGGTGCGGAGATCATCCAAAAGCTTCAGCATCAGTTAACCGAGTGGCCGCAGAATTCCAGAGGGGCGATAGCGGCAGAGGCCGTGCAGGCATTAAGCTTAAATCCGCTTCCGCAGGCGCTTTTGATTGTAGACGGAATTTCCCGGAAATTTAAGTTTAAGCAGGTCAAGGCAGCAGCCGTCAAGGCCCTGGAGTTTGCAGCGTCACAGCTTGGGATTACGACAGAGGAGTTGGCGGATCGGATCGTGCCGGATATGGGCTTTGACGAAAATGTAGAACGGAAATTTGACTATGGCGCCCGCAGCTTTACGGTGACGATGACGCCGGCGCTGGAAATCGAGGTATACGACGAAGCCGGAAAGAAGCTAAAGAACCTGCCGTCTCCTGGAAAACGGGACGATGAGGAAAAGGCCAAGGCAGCCTATGAAGAATTCAAGCAGATGAAAAAGCAGATGAAGCTGACCGTCAGCAGCCAGAAGCAGAGGCTCGAGATGGCGCTCTCTACGGGAAGAGAATGGAGCGTAGAAGCGTGGAAGGCGCTTTTTGTGAAAAATCCGGTGATGCACCAGTTTGCCATCGGCTTGATCTGGGGAACGTACAACGAGCAGCATGAACTGATACAAAGCTTCCGTTATATGGAGGATGGCTCCTTCAATACCGAGGACGAGGAAGAATACGAGCTTCCGGAGGTGCCAGAAGCCGAAGAAACGGCCAGAACCGAAGAAACGGCTGAAGCAGGAAAGACGGCTGGCGCATCCGGAAAGCAGGCTGCCTGCAAGATCGGCCTCGTCCATCCGACGGAGCTTTCGGAGGAATCGAGGGAGACATGGAAGGAGCAGCTATCCGACTATGAAATCACCCAGCCGTTCGAGCAGCTTGAGCGGACGATTTACTGCTTGAGCGAGGAAGAAGAAAAGCTGCAGCGCCTAGAGCGGTTTGGCGGCTGCATTGTCAACGATTTATCGTTAAACGGAAAGCTGCTTGGTATGGGGTGGTATCGTGGTTCTGTCGTAGACGGCGGCGGGTTTTACGTATATTACAGGGAGGATGCCGAGATTGGACTTGGTGTGGAATTGTATTTCTCCGGAACCTATGTATCGCCGTACGGAGAGGATGTCACGATTTACGATGCGAGATTTTATAAACCAGGCGCCGTAGAGCGCGGCAGCTACGTTTATGATGAGGTGGATAAAAAGCGGGCGATTTTCCTGCGCGACGTCCCGTCCCGGTATTTTAGCGAGATTGTCTGGCAGCTTACAAAGGCAACTGCTTCCAGCCAGGAACGGGATGAAAGCTGGAGCAATGATTGGCCGAAGGAAAAATAAGGGATTATTTCGTCCAATTTTTGGCTTGTTGTTGACAATCGTAGCTGTATAGTGGTAAAATAAAAGCATATTGGATTTACGTAAAAGTAACCAGACAAGAGGATGCAGGAGAGTGCAGGATGGATAAGCAACGGATACTGATTGTAGATGACGAAGAAATAAACAGGGTGATTCTGGCGGAAATGCTGCGGGATGGATTAGAGGAGTATGACTTGATAGAGGCAGAAAACGGCCAGGCCGTCCTTTCTCAGTTAGAGCAGGACGGGAGTATCGCGTTGATTTTGCTGGATTTGATTATGCCGATTATGGGAGGCTTTGAGGTATTGGAGTACATGCAGGAGCATAAGCTTTTGGATACCATACCGGTGATTGTGGTGACGAGCGAGGCAGTGTTAGACAGCGAGGAGCGGGCCTATTCCTACGGCGTGGCCGACGTGATACATAAGCCTTTTTATTCTCACATTGTCAAAAAGAGAGCGGAAAATATTATTGAGCTTTATCAGAGCAAGCATAATATGGAGCTGCGCTTAAAGGAGCAGGAGGAAGCGATCCGGGCGCAGGAAAAGGAAATCCGGGAAAATAACGAGTATATGCTCGAGGCGCTCTGTTCTGTGGTAGAATCCAGAAGCGCAGAGACCGGAGAGCATACGAGGCGGATCAAATACTTTACCAGAATTATGTTAAAATACCTGATGGAGCATTTCCCGGAATATGGGATTACCACGACTCAGGCAGAAGAGATCGTCATTGCGTCAGCTCTGCATGATATTGGGAAAATCGGGATTCCGGACGCCATTTTATTAAAGCCGGGCAAGCTGACCGACGAAGAGTTTGAAAAGATGAAAGAGCATACTACGATTGGCTGCGAGATGTTAGAGAAGTCTTACCGCGATCATTCCAGTGACTTTTATCAATATTGCTATAATATTTGCCGTCATCATCACGAGCGCTGGAACGGCAGAGGATATCCGGATCATCTGGCAGGAAACGATATCCCGATCTGTGCCCAGATTGTAGCAGTGGCAGATGTTTACGATGCCTTAGTCAATCCACGGGTATATAAGGCAGCTTTTTCCAACGAAGTAGCCTATGATATGATCTGGAATGGAGAGTGCGGCCAGTTTTCGCCGGATATTATGGAGTGCTTCCGTTTGGCGAAGGAGGATTTCTTTCATATGAATGAAAATTTGTCCCACTCCTGAGAAAAAGGGACAGAACCGAATAACAGATAGCAGGCAGCAAGAAATATTTGATTCTTTGTTGCCTTTTATCTTGAAAGGCAAGGAGCCGGATAAAGGGGGGAGAACGGAATGGAATGGGCAGAGGAGGCTCTCGAGATGATTTTGGCCTTTGACAAGGACGGCAGCATCACCTATGCCAATGCAGCCGCCAGGGAAAAGCTGGAATATGGGGATGCCCTGACCGGCCGGCAGATTGGCGAGATTTTCCCGGCCACCTTCCGTTCTCCCGGAGCGGCTGGTCTGGCATCGTATTCCTTTGACAGAGCGACCCGTCAGCTTTTGGCTTATCGGCAAAATAAAACCTGTTTTCCGGTGGAGGCGCGGATGATAGCTCTAAAGGCGGATAAGCGTTTGGAGAACGGCTGCTCCTTTTGCTATCTCTGTATGGCAAACGATATTTTAGAACGGGAGCATTTGAGCCGGGAGATCGAACAGGTTCGAGAGGAAGCAAAGCAGGCGGCGAAGGTCAAATCCGAGTTTGTTGCCAACGTCACTCATGAGCTGCGTACTCCGGTCAACGGAATTTTAGGCAATGTCAGAGAGCTGCCGCGCGAGGGACTAAGCGATTCCGTTCGCCGGTCGTTGGATCTGGTGGAACGCTGCTGCGGGGATATGAATAAGATTATCAATAATATCCTGGATTTTTCCAAGCTGGAGGCAGGAAAGTTTACCTTAGAGCCGCGCCGTTTTTCATTCCGCAGGATGCTTGACTACGTCAAGGCCAACCACAGCAGTAAAATCACCGAAAAGGGAATTGGATTTTTCATGTCGGTTTCGCCTAAAATCCCGGAGTATATCATCGGGGATGAGCTGCGGATCGTACAGATTTTAAACAATCTGCTTTCCAACGCCCTGAAGTTTACCGCGGTAGGGAAGGTGACGGTAGAGGTATTAAAAACCGCTCAGGTAGGGGAGCGCATGGAGCTGTATTTTATCGTTTCCGATACGGGGATCGGAATTGACGCGGCGGACAAAGAAAAGCTGTTTCAAAGCTTTTCCCAGGTAGATGCGTCGATTTCCAGAAAATACGGAGGAACCGGCCTGGGACTGAATATCTGCAAGCAGCTAGTGGAGCTGATGGGAGGCCGGATCGAGGTAGAGAGCCGGAAGAACCAGGGAAGCACTTTTTCCTTTTCTATCTGGGTGGGGCTTTCAGAGGAGGAGCAAAACCAGGAGAATCCGACAGCAGGCATACGGACGGACGCAGGTGTACGGACAGACTCCAGACACTCTTCATTTGGAGGAGGAGAGGCGGATAGCATAAAGACCTACGGGACACCGGAAAACCGGGAGCAGCTAGAGCGGATGCTCTCAAAGCTGATTCTCTGTGTGGAAATGGAAAACTGGGAAAAGGCAGAGCTTTTTATGGAGACAGTCAGACAACTGACCGAGGGCGCACCGTCAGAGGTAAAGCGCTGGGCGCTGCGGTTAAAGATGGCGATTCAAAAGGCAGATTACGAGAAAATCAGCGACACCTTTGAAAAGCTAAAGCAAAGCCTGGGAGAGCGAAGCGAAGAGGGGAAAGGAACGGCCAAATAGAGCAGAGGGGACAAAAGAAGGAAGGGAGGAGAAAGACATGCCGAAAGAGCAGCAGACTGCGGCAAGGGGAACGATTCTGATTGTAGATGATATCGAAATGAACCGCCTGATTTTAGAAGAGCTGATTCAGGGTATGGGTTATTCTCCCTTATTGGCAGAGAGCGGCGGGCAGGCGTTAGCCTTGATAGAGGAGAGAGCGCCGCAGCTTATCTTAACAGATATTTCGATGCCAGGGATGGACGGCTATGAACTGTGTCGGATTTTAAAGTCCAGAGAGGAAACAAAGCAGATTCCCGTGATTTTTATTTCGGCCTTTGACGATCCGGAGGATATGGTGATTGGATTTACCTTAGGAGGCGCGGATTATATTACGAAGCCGTTTGTGGCGGAGGTGGTTCGGGCAAGGGTAGGCGTTCATCTCAGACTGTATGAGGCGAGACAGGAGCTTTTGGAAACCAACCGTCGTCTGCAGGCCTCGGTCAGCGAGCAGCTTCGGCAGATGGAGGCGGAAAAGCGTGACGTCCTGTATGCCCTGGCAAATATTGCAGCGCAAAACGCCAGCTATTCCAGAGCCTATATGGAGCGGTTTTCCTATAACTGCCGGATGCTGGCGCAGGGGATGCAGCTTTCTCCCTTGTTTGAGGATCGGATTTCAGATGAATACATAGATACGATAGAACTGGCGGCGCCTCTTTGCGATATCGGAAACATTGGGATTCCTCAGGAAATCCTGCAAAAGCGGGAACGCCTTACCAAGGAAGAGCGGGCTGTCTGGCAGAAGCATACTGAGCTGGGAGCCAAATTGCTAGAGGATCTATACGTCAATAATGATTATAATGATTTTATCGGTATGGCAGTGGAGCTTGCCCGCAGTCATCATGAGTACTGGGACGGCAGCGGATATCCGGGGAATCTGTGCGGAACCAAAATTCCGCTCGCCGCTCGAATCGCAGCAGTAGCAGCACGGTACTGTGATCTGACCAAGGAAAATCCTCGTTTAGAGGAGCAGGCATTAGAGCAGCTAAAGAAAGAGGCCGGAAGCCGTTTCCAGCCGGAGATCGTACAAATAGGCTGTAAAATAGCAAAGCGTTTTATTTGAGTACAGAAGAGATACCTACATTAGAATTTTGGCAGGGAGGAACGGAGTTTGTTGACGGATGATGAATTTCGCAGGATAGCAGGTTATATGAAGGAGAACTACGGCATTGATTTGAGCCAGAAAAAGGTGATTATCAATGGACGGCTGGAAAATTATGTGCGTTCCGGCGGCTGGAAGAATTACCACGAATATATGAATGCCGTGGAAAGCGATAAAACAGGAATGCAGGAACGGATGCTGGTCAATTTCCTGACAACGAATTATACCTATTTTATGCGGGAATTTGAGCATTTTGATTTTTTCAAAAAGACCGTTCTTCCATGGCTGAAGGAAAAGGAAAAGATAAAAAAGGATTTAAGGATTTGGTGCGGAGCGGCCTCTACAGGAGAGGAGCCGTATATGATTGCCATGGTGCTGGCGGACTTTTTTGGGATGGAGAAAAAGCAGTGGGATACAAAGGTGTTAGCCACCGATATTTCGACCAAAGCGCTCCAGCAGGCGATGATAGGCGTATATTCCGCAGAGCAGCTAAAGAACATTCCAGAGCCGTGGAAGCGGCACTTTTTCAAGGCAGTTGCAGGAGGCAGTCAATATAAGGTGACAGAGGAGCTAAAGGCAGAGGTGTTGTTCCGTCAGTTTAACCTGATGGATCGTTTCCCATTTAAACGGAAGATGCACACGGTATTTTTACGGAATGTGATGATTTATTTTGATGAAAAGACAAAGCAGGAGCTGGTGCAGAAGGTATATGACTGCTTAGAGCCAGGCGGTTATCTGTTTATCGGAACGACCGAGACACTCAACCGGGGCAGCACACCGTTCCAGATTATCCAGCCGTCGATATTCAGGAAATAAGGGATGTTTTGTATCCCAGGGAGGAGAATGGTACGCGAATGAATCAAATCAAAGTTTTGGTCGTAGAGGATTCCATCGTATTCCGGGAGCTGCTGGTTCAAAATCTAAACAAGGATCCTGCGATACAGGTAGTGGCGACTGCTAAAGATCCGTTTGAGGCGCGGGATGCCATCCTTGCCTACAAGCCAGATGTGATGACATTGGACGTAGAGCTGCCAAGGATGAACGGAATCGAATTCTTACGGAAACTGATGCCGCAGTATCCGCTTCCGGTCGTGGTGATCAGCTCGCTCAGTGCAAAGGTCTTTGATGCCTTAAATGCAGGAGCCGTGGACTTTGTAGCGAAGCCCGCTGTGTCCAATCGGGGACAGCTAGAGGATTTTATCCGCAATGAATTGTTAGTCAAAATCAAAATTGCTTCTACAGCGCAGCTTGGCAACATCAAGAAAAAGGCCGCTTTGCAGGAGCAGCAGCAGATGTCGCACTATAGAAAGGATCTGCTGGTGGCCATTGGGGCATCTACGGGCGGGACGGAAGCCATTTTCAATGTGGCAAAGGGGTTTGGCCCGGATATTCCGGGGGTAGTGGTCGTACAACATATGCCGCCAGGATTTACGGAAATGTACGCCAAGCGTCTGGACAACGAATGCCGTATCCGTGTCAAGGAAGCGCAGACTGGGGATCGGGTGCAGCAGGGACTGATGCTAATCGCGCCGGGTGGAGATTCCCATATGCATCTTGTAAAAGTCAATGGAGGCTATCAGGTAGAGATTCGGAAGGGGCCAAGGGTAAACGGACATTGTCCGTCGGTCGATGTTCTTTTTGAATCGGTGGCCAAGGCAGCGGGAGCCAATGCGTTAGGGATTATCCTGACCGGAATGGGAGGAGACGGAGCGAAGGGACTGCTGGCGATGCGCAAGGCAGGTGCAAAAACCATTGGCCAGGATGAATCTACTTGTGTCGTTTATGGGATGCCGAAGGTGGCCTATGACCTGGGCGCCGTCCAGTACCAGGAAAAGTTGTTTGATATCGCAGGCAGAGCCTATGCGTTATTAAATAAAATGTAATACAATAAGCCACTCTTGCACGAAGGAGCGCCGTAGGCGCCAAAATGCGGCAGAGCGGCAGAATGGAGGAGACATGAAAATATTATTAGCAGAAGATGATTTTGCGACAAGGAAGGCAATGGTCAGCTTCCTGTCAAAGTACGGGGAATGTGATGTTACAGTAGACGGAAACGAAGCAGTAGACGCTTTTTTGATGGCATTGGAGGAGGAAGAACCCTATGATCTGATATGCCTGGATATTATGATGCCGGTCATGGACGGCTATCAGGCGTTGATTGCGATCCGGAACATGGAAAAACAGCATAATATCCCGGAGGAAAAGGCAGCAAAGGTCATTATGACAACAGCATTAAATGAAGAACAGAATGTAAAAATGGCGTTTGAATTAGGGTGTACTATCTATTCTGGCAAACCGATTGATCAGGCCAGGTTCGAGCAGGCATTAAAGAAGCTGAACCTGATATAACAAAACAGAAAGTATGGAGGAAAGGAGACGGCTATGGCAGAGGAATTTAACGTAGATGGCATGCTGGATATGTATTTGTTTGAGAACGGCCAGCTCTTAGAGCAGCTTCAGGATACGGTGCTTGAACAAAAGGATGCGGAATGCTTCGATGAAGACAGCATCAACGAGATTTTCAGAACCATGCACACGATCAAGGGTTCTTCCGGTATTATGATGTTTGATGATATTACGGCAGTTTCTCATAAGCTGGAGGATGTATTTTACTATTTGAGAGAATCCCATCCTGACAATGTGCCGCACCTGGAGCTGGTAGAGCATGTACTGGAGGTAGCGGACTTTATTACAAACGAAATGGATAAAATCCGCAACGGTGATCCGGTGGATGGAGATTCCAGCGAGCTGATTAAAAATCTGGATGAATTCTTAACCAAGCTTAAAAACGGTGCTGTGGCAGCCGGGGAGGAGCTTCCGCCGGAAAATGTCCATGAGGAGCCAAAGCATTTTTACATTGCTCCGGTGGCTTCAGAGGCCAGCCGCTTTTATAAGATTTATATTACCTTTTTCCCGGAGACGGAGATGTCTAACGTCCATGCCTATAAGGCGGTGTATGCGTTAAAAGAAATCGCAGAGGATTTGCTGTATTCCCCGGAGGATATCCTTTCGGATGAAGGCAGCGCCGATACGATCATCAAAGAGGGCTTCCGAATTTTACTGCAGGCGCAGTGCGGGGAAGAGGAAATCCGTAAAATCATCGGAGTCGGCTATGATATCAAGGCCGTCGATGTGTTTGAATGTACGGCAGACGAGTTTCTCTTAGGCTTTGATTTCGGCGATCATGACGAGGCAGCCCCGATGCCGGCAAAGATTGATTTGGAGTCGAGCGTAGAGACGATTGAGGCAAAGGCCGAGGGTGGACAGGAGGCCGAGGGTGCGCCGGCAGCTCCTAAGAAAGCAGAAAAGCCTAAGATTGCACCGGGAGATTTCGTCATTCAGTCCAAGGAGCCGGGCAAGCAGAAGAAGTTAGCCAAGGATAAGCCAAAGACAGAAAAGGCTTCCTTTATCAGTGTAAATATCAGCAAGATGGATCAGCTGATGGAGCTGATTGGAGAGCTGGTTATTTCGGAATCCGTCGTGCTGCAAAGCTCTGATCTGAAGGTGCCGGGACTAAATTTGGATAACTTTAACAAGGCAGCCGCGCAGCTATCCAAGGTTTCTACGGATTTGCAGAACGTCATTATGTCGATGCGGATGGTTTCGCTGACGAATACCTTCCAGAAGATGAACCGAATCGTCTTTGACGTATCCAGAAAGCTTGGAAAAGACATTGATTTTGTAATGGTCGGAGAGACGACTGAGGTAGATAAAAATATCATTGAACATATTTCCGATCCGCTGATGCACCTGGTGCGGAACGCAGTGGATCATGGAATCGAAACCAACGAGGAGCGTGCAGAAAGCGGCAAGACAGATAAGGGCCGCGTAACGCTTTCCGCCAGAACCGAGGCCGGAAAGGTCTGGATCAGCGTAGAGGATAACGGAAAGGGACTGGAGCGGGAAAAGATTCTGGCAAAGGCCAGAAAGCAGGGGCTGTTGGACGACAACAAGCCGGATTCCGCTTATACGGATAAAGAAGTATATCAGTTTATTACGCTGCCGGGCTTTTCGACGAACGAGCAGGTAACGGAGTATTCGGGCCGCGGCGTCGGGATGGACGTCGTCGTGCAGAATATCCAGGCAATCGGCGGCGCGCTG
>CASCWU010000096.1 GCA_949155905.1 uncultured Lachnospiraceae bacterium | reverse complement strand
TGGGGATGTCATTTATACGACGACGGATCGAAGCGTTGGATTCCCGGTTCTGTATGGCTTTACGGCCAATGGATATCATCTTTCCGGGCAGACGGAAAATGCCGATATCAATGTGGCAGGGGTTGCCAATCCGGTATTAAATGCAGGAGATACCTCCTATGCGGTGCAGATTACCTCTCCGACCTGCGGCAATGAAACCTTTATCAGTGCCAGCAGTAAGGATCCTGTTTTAGCAGCCAAGTGGCTGGACTATCAGTTTTCACAGGAAGGGATGCTGCTAAACTATTACGGGATTGAGGGAGATACCTATACGAAGGGAAGCGACGGAAGTATTCAGTATACCGAAAAGATTACAGCAGATGCCAATCTTTCCCCTTCCGATGCCAAGACGCTTTATATCCGCGGAAATGGCTGCGGCCTGTATAACTGGGAATCCGTTGCTCACACGACCATGAACTATGAAGCATGCAGCGTTGCTCAGAAAACCTGGTCTGGCATGGATATGTCGCTGAATCTGCCAAAGCAGATGAGCATGACAGAGGAAGAAGGAACAGAGTACAGCTCTCTGTATACTGCCGTACAGACCTTGGTAAATGAAATGACCGTAAAATACATTATGGGTACGGAATCTATGGATTCGTATGACAATTTCCTGGCACAGCTAGAAAGCTATAACCTGGGCAGATGTATTGAAATCAAACAGGCAGCGTTAGATCGCTATAACAACAGAGGGAAATAAACAACAGAAAAAAGGAGAGCCCCGGCAAGGGGTTCTCCGGATTCTGGCTGTTTCTTACAAACCGTTGTAACGTTATTTTTTCAGTACATTCCTTTTCCTACATTTTTTCATAAGATAAATTTTTGATAGGATAGTTCTTTGATAAGGATAGTTTTTTGATAGGATAGTTTCTGGAAATACTACTTCTTATTTTTGCAGTTTTCTATGTTCCTCTGAAATAATGTTCCATTTTTAATTTCCTGCTTATTTTCCGGTGATTTTCCTCAGTGATTTTTCCTCAGTGATTTTTTTCAGTGATTTTTCTCGGTGATTTTCCTCAGTGATTTTTCTCGGTGATTTTCTTCAGTGATTTTCTCCGGTTATTTTTCTTCAATGGTTTTTCTTCAGTGATTTTTCCTAGTAACGTTTTCTGGTGACGTGGTAGGAGCTGCAAAGCGGAATATTCTCAGCAAAGCTGACCCGTATGCCGCCGCAAGAACGCTGGAGTGTTCTGGAATAGTTGGCAAAACCGTGGCCAAAGTCAAGGATAAGTATGGACGATTTTTGAAGCAAGAATTGACAATGAATTTACAATTCGGTATAATGAGATAATACGTTGCGGATGAGATGGAGAGCTGTAGGAGGTATAGGGGTGTACGAAAAGAGTATTTCATCGGCGGTGATCAAACGGCTTCCGCGGTATTACCGATATTTGGGGGATTTGTTGGAAAATGAAGTGGTTCGGATATCGTCGAAGGAGTTAAGCGAAAAAATGCAGGTGACGGCTTCCCAGATCCGTCAGGATTTGAATAATTTCGGCGGCTTTGGGCAGCAGGGCTATGGTTACAACGTGGAATATCTCTATAATGAGATTGGGAAGATTTTGGGTCTTGACAAGCAGTACAATGTCATTGTGATAGGCGCCGGGAATTTGGGACAGGCGATAGCCAATTATCCGGATTTTGAAAAACGGGGATTTATTATTCGAAAGCTGTTTGACGTTAATCCACGTCTTATCGGGATGTCGATTCGGGGAGTGGATATCTGTGATATTGACGAGCTGGAGGAGTATGTCAAGCACAATAAGGTTCATATCGCCGCGCTGACCCTGCCGAAAAACAAAGCGGCTCAGATTGCCTCTGACCTGGTGTCCTGGGGCGTAAAGGGAATCTGGAATTTTGCGCCGATTGATCTCCGGCTGCCTAAGGATGTACGGGTAGAGACGGTTCATCTTTCGGATACTCTGATGCGTCTTTCCTATAGCTTGAAGGAAATGGAAGAATGAGTGATTTTTATTGATTATTGGAATTGGGAATGATATAATTGAACAATCCAGAGTGAAGCGGGCATGTGAAAGGGCTGCTTTTTTGACACGGGTTTATACAAAGAAAGAGCAGAAGCTGATTGAGGCAGATCGCCAGAAGGCCGCCGGAAACTGGGCTATAAAGGAGGCCGTTTCCAAGGTATTAGGCAGAGGGTTTGCAGGGATAGAGCCGGTGGAAATCGAGGTATTAAGAGAGGACTCCGGCAGACCGTATGTAACTCTCTATGGAAAGGCAGAGGCTTGTGCCAGACGGTTAGGGATTACCAGGCTTCATGTATCCTTGTCCCATACAGGGGATTATGTCTGTGCATTTGCAGTAGGCGAGGGAGAGCCAGCTAAAAGGCAAGAAGCAGCATATGGACAGAGGGCGGATAGCAGAGACGGTCAGGAGGAGGAATCATGCGGTATTTGACAGACAGCAAGACGATGAAGGAAGTGGATACACGGGCGCAGGAGGAGATCGGAATACCAGGAAGCGTGCTGATGGAACGTGCTGCTCTGGCAGTAGCAGAGGCCGTACAGGAGCTGATCCATCTATATGGAAGCAGGCAGAAAAAAGAAAAAAACCGGATTTTAGCAGTGTGCGGGATTGGAAACAACGGCGGAGACGGAGTAGCGGCTGCCCGGATTTTATACGAATGGGGATACCCTGCAGAGTTTCAGATTATAGGAGAGGAACGGCAGGGAAGCGCTCTGTTAAAACGTCAGATTCAGATTGCGGAGCGCTGCGGTGTCAAACGGCGGGAGAACAACAAGGCATCCGCCAGTCACGGCACAGAGCTGAGCGAATATACTATAGTGATCGATGCCCTTTTTGGCATCGGGCTTACCAGGGCGGTAGAAGGGGTATATGCCGAGTGTATTCATGAGATGAATTTATCCGGGGTGCCGATTGTAGCAGTAGATATGCCGTCTGGTGTCAATGCAGATAACGGGAGAATCGAAACAGTAGCGGTCCGGGCTAAGAGGACGGTGACATTTGGATATTCCAAGCTTGGCCTGGAGCTGTATCCGGGACGGGAATATGCCGGGACGGTACAGATCGCAGATATCGGTTTCCCGAAGCAGCTAGAGGAGACGACGGCATTTCCGGCATTTCAATATGAAGAAGTGGACGTAAGGCTTCGTCCGCCCAGAAGAGAATACAGCAATAAAGGAACCTTCGGCAAGGTGATGGTAGTAGCCGGAATGAAAAATATGTGCGGAGCCTGCTATCTGAGTGCGAAGGCAGCATTTCGGACAGGCGCCGGGATGGTAAAAATACTGACTGTAGAGGAAAACAGAGAGGCTCTTCATACCTTATTGCCAGAGGCAATTTTAGCAACCTATGAGCCGGAGCATGTAAAAAGCAAGTTAGAAATCGAACGGATTTGCCAGGAACTGACCTGGGCAGATGCCGTTGTAGTGGGGCCTGGTCTGGGCAGAAGCGCTGTCGCTAGGCTGTTGGTGGATTTGGTGCTGCAATATGCTCATGTTCCGGTTGTAGTCGATGCAGATGCGCTGCATCATATCGCAGCGAATCCGGAGTATGTCGGAAAGAAGGCAGAGGGAGAGAGTTTTAACCGTTTGTATATAGAAGGAGATTTGGTGCTGACGCCGCATATAAAAGAAATGGCGGACTTGCTCTCTTGTGAAATCGAACAGATTCAGGCAGATATGCCAGGCGTTGCGAGGAGTGTTATCAGACATATGACTGGAAGAGGGCTTACATTAGCTCTAAAAGACGCCAGGAGTGTAGTGGCTTGTGCAGGAGAGATGCAGCTTTGCGTGAACGCCTCCGGTAACAGCGGCATGGCTACGGCTGGCTCGGGGGATGTTCTGACCGGGATTATTGCTGCGCTGCTGGCACAGGGAATGAGCTGTTTTGAGGCGGCTTCCCTGGGGGTTTATTTACATGGACTGGCAGGAGATAAAGCAGCAGAGAAGATCGGCAGATATGCTTGTATGGCAGAGGATATCCTAGAGGGTCTGACAGAACTGGAACAAAACAGCCGCTAGCCGGAAGCAGAATACTGTAAAACAGGAATGAAATCAGAGGGATAGTTGGGGGATAAAGGTGAAGAGTTATAGTAGAATTCAGGCAGAGATAAATTTGGATGCAATCTGCTCGAATATAGAAGAAATCAAACGCGTCATTCGGCCGGAGGCTGCAGTGATGGCAGTGATTAAGGCAGATGGTTATGGACATGGAGCCATTCCGATAGCCTATGCCGTACAGGAGCAGGTGGCAGGGTTTGGCGTAGCGGCCATACAGGAGGCACTGAATTTAAGAAAGGCCGGTATTAAAAAGCTGGTGCTGGTATTGGGCTATACGCCCCCAGAATATTACAGGGAGCTGGTAGAGGCAGATATTTCCCAGACCGTATTTCAGTATGAGATGGCAAGACGGCTGAATGAAGAGGCCGAAAGGCAGGGGAAAAGAGCTAAGGTTCATATTAAGATAGATACCGGGATGGGGCGGATCGGATTGGCGGATTGCCCGGAAAGCTTAGAGGAAATACGTCGGATTGCGGCGCTTCCGGCAATAGAATTAGAAGGGATTTTTACTCATTTTGCACGGGCAGATGAGCTGGATAAAACCTCAGCCAAGGAACAGCTAGAACGGTTTGAGCGGTTTTGCAGGCAGCTTTTGGCAGAGGGGATAGAGATTCCTCTGCGTCATGCTGCAAACAGTGCAGCGATTATCGATCTGCCAGAGGCAGATTATGACATGGTACGGGCGGGAATTGCCATCTATGGAATGTATCCGTCGGATGAGGTAAACAAGCGGGCGATAGCCCTGCGTCCGGCGTTGAGTCTTAGAAGCCATGTCGTGTACGTAAAGGAAGTGAAGGCCGGGCAGGGAATCAGCTACGGCAGTACTTATATCACCACCCGTCCTACCCTGGTGGCGACGATTCCGGTTGGTTATGCAGACGGTTATCCGAGAAGTCTTTCTTCGAGAGGACATGTTTTAATCCACGGCAAAAAGGCTCCGGTAATAGGACGGATCTGTATGGATCAGATGATGGTAGACGTAACAGAAATCCCGGAAACGAAAACAGGTGACAATGTAACATTAATCGGTACAGACGGTGCTGCCTGTATTACGGTAGAGGAGGCAGCGGCGTTGGCAGGAAGCTTTCACTATGAGTTTGTCTGTAACCTTTCAAAACGTGTTCCAAGAATTTATTACCAGAAGGGAAGAGTAATCGGCAGTATGGACTATACGCGAGATGAATTGAATGCAGTGGAATATCTGGAGTAATCAAAAGCTTTTTGCATTTTATGGAATACCGGCTGGAAAAAAGGGAATAATACGGATAAAACCATAAAATGGAGTGTGAGAATAATATGATTAAACGAGGCGATGTATATTATGCAGATTTGCGCCCGGTGGTAGGCTCGGAGCAGGGCGGAGTACGTCCGGTTCTGATCATCCAAAACGATACGGGCAACCGGCACAGTCCTACCGTGATCTGTGCGGCGATTACCTCAAAGATGAATAAGGCAAAGCTCCCGACCCATGTGGAGATAGATGCGGAAAAGTACGGGATTGTAAAGGATTCTGTGATTTTGCTAGAGCAGGTGCGGACGATTGACAAAACCAGGTTAAAGGAAAAGGTATGCCACTTGGATCAGGAGGCGCTTTCCAAAATTGACCAGGCGCTGATCGTCAGCTTTTCCTTACGTACATAGGAGAAATGTCCCGAGGAAGGGCGTCTTTCACTGGGATAGAAGTGGACATGTACGGAAAACAGAGGTTGGAACTAGTTAGAAATAATGAAAAAATCAAAGAAATTATCTGGTGACAAGATAAACATGCAGAGAAAATAAGGAAGGAGCCATAACCGACTATCATCGGCCAGGCTCCTTCCTTCGTATAATAGGGTGGGAGTAGAAAGTGATTTATCACTATCCGAGGTTTATTATAAAGGGAAATTGTGTTAAAAGTGTGTCTGAAAAATAAAAGAAAAAGAAACAGGATGGAAGAGAATAATTTACTTGAAACGGAAAGGGAAAGTTTATATAATGAAGGGAGGAGAGGGAAATCATCTGATGGAGGAAACTATGTTAAATATTATTTATGGTGAGGTAGAAAAAGCTATATACAATACTTCTGTTTTTTTTAAAAATTCCTTTAAGCCAGCTTGGTTAGAGGATAATTTGGCCAAAGAAATCGTAAGAGATATTGACAAATCAGAGGTGTTAAGTCCTTATTGCATTCAGAGCCCGGTTTTAGGGCAAATACCCCCTACGATGTTAGCAGGCGGGACAAAAACTTTATTGCTTATTTTGAATAGACCAGATAAAATATTTAATGCTTCCACATGTGGGGATAATTGTGCAAAATGGATTCTTAGAATAGCAAAAGAACATACTATTACAATTAACCTACGGCATATTATGGAATTTGGATTTGATGATTTTGAGGTGCCGGTATTTGTAGAAGGAATAGAGGTTCACAATATGAAGGAACTTTTACCATTGGCGATTAAGGGAATTCACAGCATTGCAGAGGGAGTGGTAAAATGAAAGGAACCTATACGATTACAGTGCAATCAGAGGCTGTTCAGTATGATTTTACCATAAGACGGAATATAACAATTATCAAAGGGGATAGTGCAACCGGGAAATCAACGTTATTGAATCTTTTAGACGAATACTATAGAATAGGTGCTGATAGCAATGTTTTCGTAAAATGTGAAAGGCCATGTATTGTATTATCTGGTCTTGATTGGAAACGGGATATTGCAAATATACAAGATAGTATTGTGTTTATAGAAGAAGGAAGTCGTTTTATTGTAACAAGAGAATTTGCTGCTATAATTAGCAATACGAATAATTACTATGTACTTGTAACCAGAGAGCGGCTGGCAACATTACCTTATAGTGTCAAAGAGGTTTATAAATTTGTTGTTTCAGAGGTGACAGAGACTGGAGTTACCTGTAATAGAGCAGTGTGGGCTTATAAGGAATTATTGGAGGAGGTAACTGTTTGTCCGGAAAAGATCATTACAGAAGATTCCAAAGCAGGATTTCAGTTTTTTAAAGCTTTGGGAAAAGAATGTATCCCTGCAGGTGGAAAGTCAAACGTATCTGCTTGTATGATGAAGGAGAATGAAGCTATTACATTAGTGATTGCAGACGGAGCAGCATTTGGGCCGGAGGTAGAAGAGGTATTAGCGTTATCTAAACGCTATCCGAACTATTCTCTGTATTTACCAGAATCTTTTGAATGGATTTTATTAAAGGCAAACTTATTGGAAGAAGAATTTGTAATGGATATATTATTAAACCCTAGTGATTATATAGAAAGTAAAGAGTTTTTTAGCTGGGAACGATTTTTTACGAATTGTTTAACAGAGCTTTCAAAAAGTAAGGCAGGATGGATGTATGTTAAAAAGAAATTGAACCCGATTTATTTGGAGGAAGAAAACAAGAAAAAAATTTTACATGTTATACAGGAAGCAGGGATTACATTGTAGAAAAACAAAGGGAGAAAAAAGCATGGTAAAAATAGACTTGCTCTGTGTCGGAAAGATAAAGGAAACCTATTTGGTTTCCGGAATTGCCGAATATAAAAAGCGTCTGAGCCGTTATTGCAGGCTGGAGATTTTGGAGGTGGCAGACGAACGGACACCAGAGGAGGCATCTGCGGCAGAGGAGGAGCAAATCAGAAAAAAAGAAGCAGAGCGTTTGTCCCGTTTGCTCAAGGCAGAGGCATATGTCATCGCACTGGCCATTGAAGGACGGCAGTTTGATTCGCTTGGACTGGCAAAAGAGCTTGAGCGGATTCCGCTTTCCGGGAAAAGTCACATTCAGTTTGTTATCGGCGGATCGCTGGGACTGCATACGGATATCCTAAAAAAAGCGGATTTGCTGCTTAGCTTTTCCAGGCTGACCTTTCCGCATCAGCTGATGCGGCTGCTGTTTTTGGAACAGCTTTACCGGACGTACCGGATTCAAAAGGGCGAGCCCTATCACAAATAAAGGTGACAAAGAAAATAATAATATTGTATGGAAAAGGAGTGTGATCGTATGATAGCAACTAATTTTTCCAATGTCAGAAATAATTTCAAAGAGGTCTGTGACAGAGTTGTGCAGGATTCAGATATTGCGATTATTACAAGAAAAAATGGTGAAAATGTTGTGCTTATGTCACAGGAATACTATGATAATCTGATGGAAAATCTTTATATAAGAGAAAGTAAGGCAAATTATGAGTGGTTAAAAGAATCTGTGAAACAGGCGGAAGAGGGAAAGCTTGTAAGCTTTGAGGTGGAGGATTAGTTTATGAACGTGTTATTCACTGAGAATGCTTGGGAGGACTATCTTTACTGGCAGAGGATGGATAAGAAAATTGTTAAAAGAATAAATGAATTGATTATTGAGGCGAACCCTATCACAAATAAAAAATCTCAGAGAAAGGAATTGACATGATACATACCATAACCTATCCCAACCGAACTCATACCATCTCCTGTTATCTGCCGGATCATTCCCAGCCGGACAGGCATGCCATAGCAGAACTTGGGCAGATGATGGAGTTAGAAGAAACGCTGGAAAGGCTGGCTGTCGTACCGGGATTTTTCCGGGAGGAGCAGCCGCGGATTGAAAAAATAATCGTAACACCGGATTTCCATAAGGGTACTGGTATCCCAATCGGAACGGTGATGATGACAAAGGGCTTTGTCGTTCCTCAGGCGGTGGGAAATGATATCAACTGCGGGATGCGTTTTTATACGACGGATTTGCGGGAGGAGCAGATTCGGGAAAACCTTCCTGCCCTGACGAAAAAAATCCGTCATCTTTTTTTTGAAGGAGGACGGCAAATTCCGATGACCGGACGGCAGCGTCAGGCGTTGTTCCGCTTTGGACTGGAGGGACTGCTTGAGACGTATCAGGATGGACAGGAAAAGGGGCTGTGGTGGTATTACCGACCAGAGGTACAGGAAAAATGGTTGAGCCGGACGATGCTTCGGGGAGGTATCCAGGCAAAGGGAACAGAGGGCCTAGAGGATTTTATTGGAGACTATAATCGGATAAGCTATGACGATCAGATCGGGACAATCGGTGGCGGCAACCATTTTTTGGAGGTACAGCGGGTAGCAGAGATCTATGACGGCCAGACGGCTAATGCCTGGAACGTAAAAAAGGGGGCGGTTGTGGTGATGCTGCATACCGGTTCCCTGACGATTGGCCATCACAGCGGTTTTTTAAACCGGAAGCTTTGCCAGGAAAGCTATCCGGCAGGCCTGCCTCATCCGGAAAATAAGCTTTATCCGTTGCCAGCCGTCGGGAAAAGCCAGGAAATATGGGATCGTTTCTGGTCGGCCTCGGCCAATGCGGTGAATTTTGGCTTTGCCAACCGGCTGTTTTTGGGCTTTATGATAGAGGCTGCTTTGACGGAGGTAGTAGGAGAGTACCAGATGGAGCTGCTTTATGATGCCCCACACAATTACATTTGCAAACAGGAAATGGGTGGGGAAACCTATTATCTTCACCGGAAGGGAGCCTGCCGTGCCGGAGGCTGTGAAGAAATGGCTGGTACGGAATTCGCCTATTATGGGGAACCAGTAATGATTCCGGGCTCGATGGGAAGCTCCAGCTACCTGCTCCGTGGATTAGGAAACCCGGAAGCATTGTGGAGCGCCAGCCATGGCGCAGGCCGGAAGCGCTCCCGTGGGGAAGCGATAAAAGGAAACGACGAGGCGTTCCGTCGGTTTTTAGAGCAATTCCATGTCATTACGCCGCTGGATCCAGATCGGCAGGATGTGAAAGGCAGGGCGGATATTTTACAGAAATGGGAGGAGCTGCTCCGGGCGGAAGCGCCGTATGCCTATAAGGAAATTGACGAGGTGGTTGCCGTCCATACCGCGCATCAGATGGCCGCTCCGGTGGCACGGTTAGAGCCGGTGTTTACGGTAAAGGCATAACGCTATATACGAAATAAGGAGAAAAGCATATGGATAGAGCATCTATTTTTCAGTGGGTAAAAAAGACCTATGGCACAGAGCCGGATTATCCATGGAACGACAGGAACGCGGTTTTGCGGCATAAGGATAACCGGAAATGGTATGGCGTGGTGTTAGAGGCCAGCAGGAAGACACTGGGACTGGCAGCGGGAGGAGATCCCTCCGGGTATGCCGAGGTATTAAATGTCAAAAGCGATCCGGATTTGATCGGTTCCCTGCGGGGAAAAAAGGGCTTTTTACCGGCCTACCATATGAATAAGGAAAACTGGATTTCTATTTTGCTGGATGGTTCCGTGCCAGAGGAGGAAATCAAAAGCCTGCTTGGGCTAAGCTATCAGCTAACCGCAACGAAGGAGACATCCCTCAGTAAAAATACGGTTATAAGGGAAATGGAACGTAAAGATTACGAATCTATCGCTGTAATCTGGCGGGATGCGCTTGGTTATTCTACCATAACGGAAGAAATCGTTGCCGAAACCTGTGAAAAAATGAAAGGCGATACCCGCTACCATACCTTGGTTGCCGATGTGAAGGATAAGGTGGTTGGCTTTGTTACGACTGTGGAAGCTTTAGCGATAAATCAGCCCAATGGATATATGAAAGTGAACGGGCTTGCTGTTTTGCCGGAATTCCAGCATCGTGGGATAGGAAAAATGCTGATGGAGCGTGTGGAGGAGCTGGCAGGTGAGCGAGGGATTTCACTGATTGGGCTGGCATCTGGTTTTCAGCGAACCAATGCACACGAGTTTTATGAACATTTGGGTTATCAGAAATTATCCTTTTGGTTCCGCAAAAATTTACAAGGGCAGGACAAGTGACGAAGGAGACAGAACATGACCATCGCAATTATAGAGGATGAAACGGCGCACCAGAATATCTTAGCTTCCTATATCGAGGCCTGGAGCCGCACGGCTAAGCAGACGGTATCGATTCGTTGCTACCAGGACGCCGGACAGTTTTTATTCGCCTGGGAGGATGAGCAGCCGGATGTGGTATTTGTAGATATTCAGATGCCGGGAATGAACGGGATAGAGCTGGCGAAAAGGCTTAGGACACAGGATCAGGAGCTTGTGATTATTTTTACGACCGGTTTGGCGGACTATATGGAAGAAGGCTATGAGGTAGAGGCGCTGCATTATCTGCTAAAGCCGATTCAGCCGGAAAAGGTAGCTGCCTGTCTGGAAAAGGCTTCCAGAAAACGGACGCCGAGGGAGTATTGTCTGGTGCATACGGAGGACGGCCAGCTTAGGAAGATTCCGGTAAAGGAAATTGATTTCATAGAGGCCTGTAAGCATAAAAGTGTGCTTGGCCTGGCGTTTGGAGAGAGACTTATGGTGAGAGAGAGCTTTTCGGAGCTTTCGGAGCGTTTGTCCGGGAAGGGCTTTGTCAAATGCCACCGCTCTTATTTGTGCCAGCTAGAGCGGATTTGCCAGATTGAACGAGAGGAGCTTCTTTTTGACGACGGGAGCCGTATCCCGGTCAGCAGACGGCTGTATCAGGAGGTAAACCAGCGCTTTATTGCACATTTTCGGAGAATAGAGGACGAAAGGAAACGGAGTATATAAATGGAACAGGAGATTTGGCTTGGAATACTTATTCTGGTAGCGGCGCTGGGAATCGTAGGACTGATGGTTTGCCTTCGCCGGTATTTGGTAAGACTGGTAGAGAAGCGGATTTCCGTCTATCAGAATGATCTGCTGGAAAAGCATTGCGAAGAGGTCGAGCATATGTACCGGCAGACGAGAGGCTGGCGACATGATTATCACAATCATATTCAGACGATGAAGGCGTATCTTGCGATGGGAAGGCTGACGGAGCTGGATACGTATTTAAACGAGCTGGATCAGGACTTAACGACGGTAGATACGGTAATAAAAACAGGAAATGTAATGATAGACGCGGTTTTAAACAGTAAAATCTCTCTGGCAAGATCCCGGGATATCCAGGTAGAAGCAAAGGCAATCGTTCCGACAAGCCTTGCTGTTTCGGAGATCGATTTGAGCCTGATCATCGGAAATCTGATGGACAATGCGATGGAGGCCTGTATGGAGATTGAGGATACAAGCAAGCGGTTTATCCGCGTATACATCGACATCCTCAAAGGGCAGCTTTACCTTTATGTGATCAATGCCGTAGAGGGGCGGCCGAAAAGAGACGGGCGTGGGTATCGTTCCCGGAAGGGCAACCGGCAGGGCTTTGGGTTGATGAGGATGGATCGGGTAGTGGAACGATATCATGGATATTTGGATCGGCAGGATGAGGAAGGGGTTTTTGCAACCGAGATACTGTTGCCGGCCGTTCATGCACGAGCTTAACCGCTCGTGCTTTTTTTGGATATGGAAGAGAAAGCTATGTTATACTGGGAAAAACAAAAATCAGTCGGCTGTCAAGAGAACAAGCTGTGTAAGGAAGTAAGCTATGTAAAGAAATAAGCGATGTAAAGGAGCAAGCGATGTAGAGGGGGAAAGACATGAAGAAAAAACCATATTCTGTCCTGCAAAATAGTTATTATATTTTTTGCTTTTACCGAGAGCATGTCCCGGCTTTTCTATGGCTTTGTCTGGTGGAGCTTATCCTTGGGGCAATCGCGCCGTATTTTGGGATTTATCTGCCTAAGCTGGTGATTGAGCTGGTGACAGAGGGAGTAACGCCTGCCGGGGCGGCGGCAGTACTGGTCTGCTTTGGCCTCCTGTCGGCCTGTGTTTATGCAGCAAGCGCCGCCAGCCGGGAGGGAAAATATTTTTTATATAACCAGAAAAGGAATGATCTGCTGGCTCTCTTATTTTTAAAGGCATTGGCGATTCCGTATTCATTGGCAGAAGAGGAGGGAACCAAAAAGCTGTACTGGAAGGCTGTCGGCTATATCAGCAACGGAGATTGGTCAGCGCTTTATAAAATGACCTATGGGACGCTGGATCTGGTAAAAAACAGCCTTAGCTTTTTGCTTTACAGCACGGTGCTGGGGTATTTGAGTCCCTGGGTGGTAGTCTGTCTGCTGGTATTGTCGGCGGTGCAGTATGGGATGAGCCTGGCAAGGATTCGCGCTCTGGAGCGTTTTCGGGAGGAGGATGCTGATCTGTTCCGTAAAAGGAACTATGTCAGCCATTCTCTGATGGGGAATCCGGCGGCCGCCAAGGAAATCCGGCTGTTTTCAATGAAGCCATGGCTGCAGAAGGAGCAGGCGATATTGCTGGGAAAAACAAAGGCATTGGAGGATAGGATGAAACGGGTGCGGCAAAGCTATTGGCATCTGGGGAATCTGCTGGCGCTTGGAAGGGATTTGCTTGCCTATGCCTATCTGCTGCGCCAGGCAGGAAGTGGCGCCCTCGGAGCCGGAGAATTTGTCCTGTATTTTGGGGCGATTACCGGATTTTCTGTCTTTTTAAATACGATGATGGAGAGCATTGCAAATTTACGAAGCGGAAACAAAGATATGAATGCTATCCGGGCATATCTGGATCTGCCGGAGGAGGCGCCAGATCAGGGAAACCGGGAAAGTTCCGAACTAAAACAGCCGGTTTCGTTTGAATTTCAGAACGTTTCCTTTCGCTATCCAGGGATGGAGGACTGGATTTTCCGGGATTTGAATCTGACCATTCATTCCGGGGAGAGGCTGGCAATCGTCGGCTTAAACGGAGCCGGGAAAACGACGCTGGTAAAGCTGCTGTGCGGCTTGTATGAACCAGAGGAAGGAGAAATCCGGATCAACGGGATTCCCATGAAGGAATTTCCGAAAAAAGAATGGTATCGGCTGTATTCCGTTGTGTTTCAGGAAGTCTTTTTGCTGCCGTTTTCCATTGGGGAGAACCTGTCGCTTTCCAGGACGTACGACAGAAGCCGGGCAGAGCAGGCGATTCGGACGGCCGGTCTGGGGGAAGAATGGGAGAGAAGAGGAATAACGTTAGAGGACTATTTTGGCAAGGATATAGACGAGCAGGGCATCAAATTATCCGGCGGGCAGGAACAGCGTTTTTTGCTGGCCAGGGCATTGTATAAGGATGCGCCGGTCTTGATTTTAGACGAACCGACGGCTGCGCTTGATCCGATTGCAGAAAGTGAAATTTATGAACAATATGCCGCACTTTCTCAGGGAAAAACAGCGGTGTTTATTTCGCATCGCTTGGCCAGCACCCGCTTTTCAGATCGGATTGTATTACTGGGCGGGCAAAAGGTATTAGAGGAAGGCTCTCACGAGGAGCTGATGGAGCAAAATGGCGCTTAT
>CASCWU010000095.1 GCA_949155905.1 uncultured Lachnospiraceae bacterium | reverse complement strand
AGAGAAGGAAGGCTAAGCGTCAACCTGGCGGCGTATTCGGTGAATTACGACGGGGAAGAAATTTCTCTGACGAAAAAGGAATTTGAACTGCTGGCATATTTGCTGACGCACAAGGGAGAGGCTGTCACCCGCGACTGTCTGCTGACGGAGGTCTGGGAATACGAATATATGGGAGATACCAATGTGGTAGATGTGTATATCCGTTATCTGAGACAGAAAATTGACGACCGTTTCGGAATAAAGCTGATTACGACGGTACGCGGTGTGGGATACATGATACGAGATAACAGCGCAGAGGGAGTCGGAGCTGCTGTAACACGGAAAACGAAAGGCATGTAGAGCATGAAAGAGCGAGCGGTTGAAGCGATCCGGCAGTTTTTGATCCGGACAGTACTGCCCTTTCGGAAAAAACGGGAACAATTTTTAAGTAAGTTTCGTTTTTCGATAGTATTCCGAATCGGGTTAAATTATACAAGATTGTTTTTGATTTATGGCATTTTGTTTTTGCTGGCCTTTGTTGTACTGTTTATTTTTGTAGAGGCAAGCAGCAAAATGAAGCTGGCCTCTGCCTATATGGAGGATACCAAAAAAATAGGCGTTTTGGACGCACAGCATTTGGATGGATATTTTGACGGCCTTGGTGTGACGCTGCAGATTCGGGAGATAGGAAATGGCCAGAGCATTTATGACAATACCGGAGAAGAGAGCAGTCGGACGTATTTGTTTCATTGGATTTCGTATGTTCGGGAGGAATCCCATCTGACGCTGCGCCAAGCCCGGAAGCTGACGCTGGGGAACCGAAGGTATCAGTTTATTTTTTATTTAAACCTGGATGAAGTAGAGAAGCAGCTTCGCCATCTTTTGATTCCGATGCTGCTGATGATGGCGATGATGATAACGGTGATCGTCCGCAGCAGTGAGGAGGAAAACCATCATTTGCTAGAGCCGATTGATATTATGGTACGCACGGCAAAGCGTCTGACCGTCAACAATTTAAATCAGGAGCGGCTAAATATCGAGGGAACTAAAAATGAACTAAAGGATCTGGCGGGGACGATCAATGAAATGTTAGATCGGTTGGAGCTATCCTATGAAAGCCAAAAGCAGTTTGTTTCGGATGCGTCTCATGAACTGCGTACTCCTATCGCCGTGATCCAGGGCTATATCAATATGCTTGACCGTTGGGGCAAGCGAGACGAGGAGGTGATGGAGGAATCTATCGAGGCGATCAAAAATGAAGCACAGTCGATGCAGGAGCTGGTTGAAAAGCTGTTGTTTTTGTCCCGTCACGACAAAAAGACCTTAAAGCTAAAAAAACGGTTTTTTGAGATGAGCGAGGTCGTGGAAGAGATGGTAAAGGAAACCAGACTGGTAGCGAAAGACCGGAGAGTAGAGAGCGGCCCGATGGAGGAGGTGATCGTATACGGGGATGAGCAGTCGTTAAAACAGGCGATCCGGGTATTTATTGACAATGCGGTAAAATACACCAGAGACGGAGATTCGATTACAATTTCCTGCCAGAACGATCAGGGGGACTGCGTGATCCGGGTAGCCGATACCGGGATCGGAATGCTTCAGGAGGATTTGAACCATATTTTTGAGCGTTTTTACCGCTCGGATCAGGTGAGAAATGAAAAAATCAGCGGCCATGGACTGGGGCTGTCCATCGCCAGGCTGATCATTGTAAAGCATACCGGACGGATTAAGGTGCGCAGTCAGTATACGGTTGGGACGACGTTTCAGATTACGCTGCCGAGGGTTTCGTATTAAAGAAACTTTTGCGGCTTCGGTTGGGTACTCTCCCGTATCATAAGCTCTGTCCCCAGCCTGACATGGCGGTAGCGGCAGCCTGGATGCTCCAGACAGAAGATAAGCTGCTCAGCCACTGCGGCGCCCAGTTCCGGCTCATAGGTATGGACGCTGGTCAGCGGAGGTTCTAAGAGTGCGGCAAAGGGTTGGTCGTCAAAGCCGATAACAGAAATGTCCTCGCCGGGAATCAGGCTATGACTGCGGAGCGCACGCATCAGAGAGGCTGCCGTCAAATCGCTGTCACAAAGGAAGGCGGTTGCAGACGGAACTCCTTGCTCTAACCAGGTATGCAGTCTGGAGATCCAATATTCGGAAAGCTCTGTCCCAGTAAAAAATGGTTTCTGTCGCTGATAGGCGGCATCCCAGGTAATATCTACATATTCTCCGTACTCCAGCCCCTTTTCCTGAACTGCGTAGCGATAAGCCTGATAGCGTTCCCGTCCCGGCGGGCCGCCCATCGAACGGATATAACCGATTTTGGAGTGGCCAAGAGAAACGAGGTGGGCGATGCCTGCCTGAATACCGTAAAAATTGTCATGGGAAACTGTATTGACCGGAAACTCAGACAAGGAGTTTCCGGCAATTACAAAGGGAATCCCACGCTGCCGGTATTCCGCCAGCTCCTGTAGGCTGATACCGGCGCCTAGTAAAATACTGCCGTCTGCCGGAGGGCGGGAGGAGAAGCCCGGCTCCGTGGGATGAAAAGGGCCGGACAACGTATAGCCCTGGTTGTTTATCGTTGTAGTGACAGCATCTAAAAACTGCCGGTAATATGGAATTTCCTCCGGGGCAGTACTGCGGCTGTAATAGGTATAATCTAAAACTTCGATCAAGCCCTTTGAGAAGGGGGTATGGATGCGATTCATGTCATACCCTCTTTTTTTGGCTTCCTCTAAAATCCGCGCTCTGGTTTCCTCTGAAATCCCTGGCTTGCCGCGCAGGGCGACGGAAACGGATGCTACGCTGACATTCAGTAATTCCGCCAGCTCTCTCATAGAAATACCTGCCATATGCTCCTCCTGTTTTTATGCCGTTTTCTTTATGACCAATACCCAGTCTCCGCCCTCGTTGCGTGCAGGGGCGTCAAAACAGCCGTCCTCTGGGACGATATCCGTTGCAATCACGGTACGGGCTGCGGTACGCGGATCGAACCATTCTGCGGTATAGGTGCCTTCTGACAGCCCGGAGATCCGGCAGCCCCCGCGTGTCAGTTCGTTATAATAGACGACAACACGGCTGCGATCCGGCGTAGCAGTAGCCAGATGACTGAACAGATCCACAGTGTCTGTTTCACTGGAAACGCCAAACGGCGATACGGTAGCGACCGGAATCGGAATCAGCTCTTCAAAATGCTCTTTCTCATAAAATTTCTTCATATAGCCCATCTGAACAGCTCCGATGCCGTCGATAGCCTCATACCATGGAATCCCGAATTTATTGAAGGCGTTGAATGGATTCGGCTGCTCTGGCTTTTCCCAGACGTTGTCCCAGATGCCCTGTGCGCCGTAGGTATAGCCGCAGGCGCCACACTGGATAGCAGTGTATGCCACCCGGCGAACCATATCGGCGGTACAAAGTCTGGTGCCGTTTTC
Organism: uncultured Lachnospiraceae bacterium; assembly: GCA_949155905.1. GTDB lineage: Bacteria > Bacillota > Clostridia > Lachnospirales > Lachnospiraceae > MGBC131033. The sequence continues at coordinate 11,079 of CASCWU010000095.1, read as the reverse complement.
CTCTAAAGTGGAACAGAACTCATACAGGCTTTCTCCTTCGACGAACGGCTTGTCCGGATGCTCCTTGCGGTATTCGCGGAAATACCGGGCGCTGACCGGAAAATCACCATGTCCGGCTTGATTTAAGGTAAAATCGTACCATGCTTCGTCATAGTAATAATCGGAAAATGGACGGTGGTTGTCGTAATGGGCGGTCTGCAGGGTGCCGTAGCTGTCGATTTCTTCGATATAGAGAGCAATTTTACGCCATTCGTTGATAAACTGAGAGCGTGCTGGTTCTGGGGAATAGCCGGCCACCTCTCCGGCGAGCGTCCATACCATCGGCAGGGCGCCGTAGCGGGCGATCATATAGCGAGCCATGTTTTTCCAGAGCGGCACCTGATCCAAAATGGACATAAACCAGGCAAAGCCCAGAGCATTGACGAGGCCAAGGTCAGCCAGATAATACATCCGGCGATCCAGCTCATTTTGGTAAAATTCTACGTTTGGCAGTGTGCCGAGTTCTCCGTCTACCCAATAAACCGATTTGCCGTTGTTCCTGGCCGGATCGCTGCGGAGATTTGTCTGGTAAACCGTAAAGCCCTGCTCGGCGCGGCGGTCTGCCATTCCGCGGAACATACTGGTCATCTGCGGATGATTCGATTCGTCGTAACGCTCCTGGTAGGCAAACGCCCAGTGCGTGTCACCGAGCCAGAAAAACGGAGTGGCGTCGTGATAGGAAAGGAAACGCTTAGATGGATCGACCTTTAAAAAACCATGCTGGTAAATCGGCAGATCACCGTCATAGGCCTCGCAAAGAATCGTTCCGGTTTCTCCGGCAATTCCGGTTTCCTCCGGGGCATTTACCGTCCAGCTCCAGCTTCCAACAGATGTCGGAGCAAAGGAAATTTTATAGCTGCGTCCGCCGTCCCAGTAAGCCTCTCTCGTGATGCTCTCCCCGTTCGGTCCGTGAAAAACAGCCTTGATGCTGACGTCCAGGAACGGATTGGCGTAATCGCAGGCGATTTCATAAGGAAGGATAACCTGACGCCAGGTTTGTGCTGTAAGTTCTTTCATAATAAAATACCTCCTGTTAAAAATTTGTTTTGTTAGGTTTGTTAAGTGCGATAGAAATTTTTAAATTTATCCATGTGAAACAACCTGTCTCTATTTGCCATTATAACAACCGGTCAGAACATTTGTCAATAAAAATTTACCTAACATTTTATAAAAATATAAATAAAAATTTACATAAAAGTTAGGTGAAATTGCTTGACAATAGATAAACGGAATTCTATAATGAGGATAGTAATAGAAAATAAATAAGGAAAAAGGAGGAAGCTTATATGATCCAGGAAATGAAACTGATTCCAGTGCCGGAGGGAAAGCATCCATTCGCCGCTGCCGCCGGAAAATGCCGGTTTGATCAGATTGGCTATGCGGAGGACGAGTATTTTATGAGCGGGACAGCCAATGTATACGGAGAGGATGCAAACCAGAATCCTGTGGTAGAGATTCCGGACGCACCGTATACGACCAGGCTTTTGATTCGCCGTCCAGAGGATAGGAAGCGTTTTTCCGGCAACATTGTGATTGAGGTATTAAATGCTACGGCTATGCTGGACATTGACCGGATGTGGGTAGATACGTGGAAGTTTTTCACGCGGAACGGAGATATTTACATTGGCATCAGCAGCAAGGGGCAGGTGGTAGATTCCCTCAAGCGTTTTGACGCAGAGCGTTACGAGCCGATCAACTGGAGCAATCCGGATCGGAGCCGGACGCCGCTCCCAGAGGTGAAGGACAGACCAATGATGTTCTTAGAGCAGTATGAGAGCGGATTGTTTTGGGATATGCTGATTGATTTGGCTAGACTGGTGCGAACAGAGGAGGAGAAGAACCCACTGGCGGCGTATGTTTCGGGAAACACTCAGAAAAATCTGGTATTTTTGACCGGCTGGTCACAGTCCGGCGGTTATATTGCACGGATTCTTCACTCGTTTGCTCATCAGCCGGAGATCGAGAAGGATGGGTCGTTGTTTGACGGCTATTTGCTGGCAGGCTGCGGCGTATCCGATGCACCGATGAATGCTTACAGCACAGCTTTTCGGTTTGGCCGCAGCGGTATCCCGATGGGCAGCATCCTTGGCAGCAGGGAGCCAGTGATTGCCGTTAATACCGAGAGTGAAAATAAATATGCGTTCTGGTACGGAGATTTTGACGAGCCGGAGTTTAAATTCCGCACCTGGCAGATTCCGGCCTCCAGCCATGATACCGATTACAACCTGATCGAGTATTATGAAGGCTACCAGAGAGAGGATTTGAATAAGATTGGGATTACCAACGTCTGGGAGGGCTGTGAGGGCGAGCCGATGGATTGCCCGTATGAGCCGATTTTCAATGCCGCCTTTTATCATCTCTATAACTGGGCGCGCTATGATATTCCGGCACCGCATGCACCGAAAATCGAGACGCGGATTGTGCCAAGGCCGAATTCTACGAACGGCTTCTTTGGCAACAGCGTGATCAATGTGACAGATGCGTTCGGCAATGCAGTCGGCGGGATCCGGCACCCTGCCGTAGATTGTCCGACCGGAACGTATACAAGCTTTAGCAAACGGGCGGACGGAACCGTTCAGGAAATGTTCGGCCATGTTATGCCATTTGCGCCGGAACAGCTAAAAGCGCTCTATGGCAGCCTGGAGCATTACCGCAGTCTGGTGGAGGAAAGCACCGATAATGCCATAGCAAAGGGATTTGTGCTGGCAGAGGATCGGGACGAGTTAATCGAGCGGGTCGTGGCGACGGCAAAGAGACGTGGGCTGGAGTAAGAGGATAGCGGAAAATAGGAGACAGGAAAAGCAAAGCAAAGGGCAGCTACGCCAGGCAAGGAAAAGGCGTGGCTGTTCCTTTTGCTGATGGAGGAGTGGAACTGAAAGTCAATGTGAATAAAGAGCATCATTTCGAGAAAGAAGGTATACGCAATATTGATTCATGCTAACGCCTTCTTTTTTGGAATGCTCGGCCAGAGAACGATGTAAGCTGCGAGGGATTCTTAGCTTAAATTGACCAGAAAAATCCTCCAGGTAATTAGGCTCCGGAATTATGATGCCTTCCTCTAATGCAGCTTCTATCCAGGTTTTTTTGGCATCAATGGCATTTGCAATGGCAATTTCAATGGTTTCTCCGCAGGTAATACATCCGGGCAGATCAGGATAGGAGACTACAAAGCCACCCTCCTCAACGTCTTCGATTACTTCCATGGGATAGGAGATTGTTTTATAATCATTCCATGTTTTCATGATGTTCCGCCTCGCTTTCTACAACTTGTTTTACCAGTTCGACATATATCTTTTTTATAGGTTCGTGTTTAGGAATTGTAATTGGCCGGCATCCTGTTTTCCTGAAGGTGTAATGGCTGCTTCCATTTCTAGGAGAGTGCATTTTATAACCATAATTTTCCAAAACCTTGCGCAATTCTTCAAATCGAAGATCTTTGGATAAGGTATAGATTCGCATTAGTAGTTTATCCCATTTTGACATTTCAGATACTCCTTGCTTTTATTATAGTTGACACCGTATATGGTGTCAACTACTATCTTTATAAACATCCCGTCATTTTTAGCAAATAAATCCATACAGTCAAAGTAACCGAGGAAAGCAGCGTTGTCAGGACAACGATACTGGTCGTCAGTACCGCGTCGTTGTTCATATTTTTGGCCATAATATAGCAGCTTGGTGTAGTAGGGGCGGCCAGCATGACGAGGGCGGCGATCAGCAGCTTATTGTTAAAGCCAAGCGCGATACCAATTGGAAGGAACAGGGCGGGCTGGAGAACCAGCTTAATCCAGGTGGCAACAAGGGCAGGCTTTAGCTTGGCCAGCGCTTTTGTTCCCTCAAAGGTAGCGCCGATTACGATAAGCGCCAGAGGGGTGGCCAGGTTAGCAAAATTTTTGACGGTTTTAAGGGCGATCTGCGGCAGGGTAATACCAGAAAGAGAAACGAGCATACCTGCCAGAATCGCCAGGATAATCGGATTTTTACAAATGTTTAAAACAGCCAGGCGGAGGACGCTAAAATCCCTTTTTGGCTTGGCGGTCTCTCCTTCAAAGGTCAGGACAATGACAGAATAAATATTAAAAAGAGGGACGCAACTGACGATCATCAGCGGAGCCATGCCGGCGCTGCCGTAGATATTTTGGATAAAGGCAATCCCTAAGACGGCGGCGCTGCCCCGGAAGGAAGCCTGGACAAAGGCTCCTACCATAGAACGATCCTTTAAAAACAGGCGTGCAAAGCCCCAGATTAGAAAAAAAGAAACCGTCGTCGCCCCGGCGCAGTAGAGGACATAGGAAAGAAGAAAGCCCTCCCGGATGTTGGCGGTAGCGATGTCGTAAAACAGCAGAGCTGGCAGGGTGACGGTGAAATTAAAGCGGTTTGCTACGGTGCAGAACGGTTCGTTTAACAGGTTGATCCGCCGGAGCAGGTAGCCGATTATTATGACGAGAAAGACCGGGACGGTTGCGTTAAGGCTGTATATCAGGTTTTCGTACATATATTTTTATCCTCACTTTATTTTATATCATTTCCAATAATTTGCTTTGTTCTGCCTTAAATTCCTCATCAGAAAGCAAACCTGCCTCTTTCATAATTTTTAATTTTTCCACTTTTTGTTTAAAATCCTCCACAGTAGAGGTCTTTAACGGTTCTTTTGACTCGACCAATGAAGCCTCCGGCTTTAATGTAACTTTCAGTAAACTACCACTTTCGATCCTATCAGTTGACTGATGTACTACCGCTTTCTTTTCTAATTCATTCACTATACTATACTTCTTTTCAGGAAGATAAGTCTGAAAAAAGTTATAAAGATTCTGCGGGAGTTCAATGTCGATATACTGTTTTTTGACATCAGAATAAAAATTTAATATAACACTCCTGTCATCTATCTTTTTAATATCGGAATCTATAGAAAAAGAGGTATTGACAGGCTCTTGCTTGGAAGGTTTATAGGTGAGCGCAGCGCCCAAAGTCATACCCATAAGCCCAAAAAGCAGACCGCCCCCTACAGCGGCTAATTTAGAAAAGCTCCCGCTTGTCATACTTCCGCCAAAGCTTGAGTAATTTCCGTGGATATCTGTAGTATAAGAAACGTTGCCTGCTTTTTCATAGTAATGGATATTGTTATAAGCTATAACACCATTTGTTTCTTCCTTTTCATATCCATCAATTTTCAAAAAATTTAAAGCCTTATCCTCATCAATAAAAATCAAGGCAATTCTATTTTTTTCGGAGAAGAATGGATAGACTGGAGTAGTATCCTTTATATGGAAGGAGTAGCAATCCTGATAGAATTTTAATGCTTTTTCTTCGCGTTCCTTTTCTAATTTATTGCGTTCTTCCATTATCTCAAGCTCCAATTTCTGCTTTCGATTCTTTTCTTCTATGTATTGGTTTCTAACCTTTTCTGTAAGATCAAACCATTTCTGAATATCCACGATACCTGGCAAAACAATAACCAAATTTTTACTACTAACCACAGAACCAGTATCATATTCTATGATAAGTGCCAGTTCCTTATGTATTTTATCAACATATAGTTTTTTTATATCGTCAAAAAATATTTTAAAGGGACGTGTATCATTGCTTCATTCATCCTCATAAAAATCAAATCCCATCCCCTCAAGGTAAGAAGGATATATCCCAAGCTTGATGCTGCTCTTCTTTCCAAAGATACTGCCTTGCTTGTATTCCCCATAATAAAAATCAATACACTTTTCATTTGACCAATTCATAATTACGACTCCCTTCCTGATTGATTTTTCTGATTTCCTCCATCCGTTCCTTTGCCATCCGATATCCATGCTCATACGAAGCCCGCAGTGTCTTAATACTCTTTTCCAGGCTATCCAGCGGATATTCCGGGCGCAGGAGGATGGCCCTCCCCTCTGCCTCCAGCCTTTCGCAGAAGGCTACTGTTTCATTATAGGCCTCATGCCGCTTTAAAAGCAGATCGGCGATGGCCGGATAGGAACGGCGCAGAGCATGTGCCGCCAGGATATTCCGTTTGTCCAGCTTTTTCTGATAGCCCTGCGGACGGGTAAGGACGATTAAATTCCGCTCATTGCCGTCGGCGATTGCCTTGCGGATCGGAATCGGATCAGCGACGCCTCCGTCGAAAAAGCGTCCGCCCTTCATCCGCACCGGCGGGATAGCCAGAGGAATCGCACAGGTCGCCCGCAGCGCCCGGAAGGTGGAATCCATTGTTTTGCCGTCGATATATTCTGCCTGCCCGGTACGGGAATTGGTGACACCGATCAGAAAGGTGCCGGGATAGGCGTAAAAGGCCTCGTAATCAAAAGGAACAAGCTTGTTGGGGATTTCGTCAAAAATAAAATTCATACCAAAAAAGCTGCCGTCGCTGTGCAGATTCCCTGCGCCGACGTAACGCCTGTCGCTCCGGTATTTCATTGCGATCTCCAGGTTTCGCCCACGCTGTCTGGAGGCATAGGAAATCGCATCGCTGATACCTGCCGACACTCCGATACAATAAGGAAATAAAATATTTTCGTCTAATAAAGCGTCCATCACGCCGCAGCTAAAAATAGGGCGGAAGGTGCCGCCCTCCAAAATCAAGCCAGCCATATGCAGTCTGTGCCTCCCTTGTAAGTGTCTGTTTTATTTGCCAAAAAGCTCTGATAAAATAGTTGAAGTGAAAAATTTGTTCCAGTAAAACGTTGACAGCAAAAAATATATCACAATTTCCGTTTATTTTCAATGCTGGGAATGTTCTTTTCTGGTTTTATTTTTGCCAGAGAGAAGAAAGGAAGAGAAAAAGGGGACTGTGAGGCAGCAGAAAACTGCGAAAGAAAAATTTCGGTAAGTTTGTGAAAATAACTTTTGTTCTATTGGGGAATATGGTAAAATAGGCTCAAACAGCATCAAAACGAAAGCACCCCTGGGAGAAAATCCTGACGTACACGAAGAACATGCTTGCATTTGCGACAGGATTTTACTCCTTTTAAAGGGGTAAAGCCGAGTAGAACTCGGCTCGAAGCAGGGCTCGGCTCGAAGTGAAGATGCGGAACTAAGCCGAACTTTGTTCGGCTCAAATAGGAGGATAATAAGAATGGATGAGAAGACATCAAGGGAAGAGAAGATGACTATCCGGAAGCAGTTTTCCAGGATAGGCGGGATTTATTTTATGTTTGCGATTGTTGCATTTGTTGTGCAGATTGCGGCGCTCACACTGGTACAGCATTATGCGCCGCATTTGTTGTATAATTCGGCTGTTTCGCTGCTGATTTCTATGGCGCCGCTCTATGGAATCGCTACGCCGCTTTGTATTTGGATGATGCAGCAGGTTCCGGCAACGCCGCCGGTTAAGAAGAAAATGAAGGCGTCTCATTTTCTGGCCGCTTTGGTGATTACCTTTGCCGGTATGTACCTTGGCAATATCATTGGCCTGGTGATTACAGCAATCATTGGAGTGTTCAAGGGCTCTGCGGTCAACAATGATATCGTCAACCTGGTGACGCAGACGGATATGTGGGGGACGGTGCTGGTAGTCGTTCTGCTCGCTCCGGTAGTAGAGGAATTTTTGTTCCGGAAGCTTTTGATTGACCGGGTGGTAAAGTACGGGGAGGGTATTGCTGTCCTGCTTTCCGGTTTGATGTTCGGGCTGTTTCACGGAAACCTGAACCAGTTCTTTTATGCGTTTATCATCGGTATGATGTTTGCCTTTATCTATGTAAAAACAGGCAATATCTGGTATACGGTGATTATGCACATGATTATCAACTTTTTTGGCTCGGTAGTAGCGGTGCTGATTCTTCAGGTAGTAGATCTGGAAGGAATCGAAGCGCTGCAGCGCATTGACCCGGCCAATTCGGAGCTGTTTATGGAGGAGCTTATGAGGATGCTGCCGTCTCTGCTCATCTACCTGGGATATGTAGTATTTTTGTTTGGCATCGTGTTGGCCGGGGTAATTTTGCTGGCATTAAATCGGCGTAAATTTACCTGCAGCCCGGGGGAAAGCGGACTGACGAAAAAGGAAAAACGGTTGCTGGCATTTAGCAGCACAGGAATGATTTTATATATCATTTTCTGGGTGGTGATGATGGTGATACAGATGCTGCAGTAAAAAACGGAGAGCTGTTCGTTTTTAGCGTGTATTAAGACGGAAGCTTGTGTGAAGGGAAGAAAAGGGGAAAGAGCAAAAGAGAGGGCGAAGGAGGGATGGCATGGACGGAGAAAACCAAAGCTATTCCAGGGGAAAGCTGATCCGGAGCATACGGACGACTCTGCGTGTTCTGGCAGAAGAGACAATAGCCGGACTGTGCGGCACCAGTACCTTAGGGAGATATGAGCGAGGCGAAGAGGAGCCGGGTAAGTGGGTATCGGATATGCTGCTGGAGCGGTTGGGACAGATACCCGACCGCTTTTCCTGCATGTATCATAAGAAGGAAATGAAGGAATGCCTGTACCGGAATATGCTGATGTATTTTCTACAGAGGCGGAAAGTAGAAATTTTTTGGATTCTCTGGGAGGAAATCTGGAAAGAGTTGAAGAGGGAAGCCTTTTCTGTCGGAAACAGAGCAGAGAAAGAGGTAAGAAGAGATCCGGAAAGGAACTGTCAGGAGCAATTCCTGCGGGGCGCCAGGATACTTGCTTGCTATTTGGGGGAAGGCAGACATCTGGCGGAGCTAGCGATACAGACATCAGAAAAGCGGGCAGAACTGGTGATACGGACGTCAGAAGAACTGGCGGAATTGGCGATACAGATGCCAGAAGAACTGACAGAACTGGTTACATGGACGCCGGAGGAGCTGGCGGAGGAGGCGGAAAAAGCGCTCCGTCTGACGCTTCCGGAGGAGGCGCTTTACAGAATCGAAGGCTTTCGGCTTGGCAGGATTGAGACAGCGCTAAAGGCGCTGCAGGCGGACATTTTTTGCCAAAGGGAAGAAACCAGAGAGAATGGACTGCTCCTGTATCAGCAGCTATTGGATAAAGTAAAGATCCAGCTTTCCGAGCCTAAGGCGCGATATTACCAATATCAGTGTCTGGCAGCCTTATATCTAAGGCGTCTGGCGTTGGCAGGCAAGTATCAGGAAACCGCACTTTGTCAGGAATGCTGGAGCATGATCAAAGAGGAAAACTATCTGTATGGGATGGAGACGCTGCTTCGCTATGAAAAGGAGGGCGGCCAGGACACGACAAAAAAGGAAGCAAGAGAGAATGCGTTGGAGCTTTTGGCAGCGCTAGAGCTTTGGCAATGGGAGGACGAGGGAGGAGCAGACAGAGAGACAGACTGGAAGCAAAATCCATTAGACGATTTTATTGAGCTGATGCAGCCAAGCTTTCGAGGCTTGCCGTTATGGGAGAGCGTCGCAGCGATCCGAAAGCAAAAAAAGCTGTCGCAGAGGAAATTAGGAGAAGCTGCAGATATTACGGTCAAAACAATACGGCGCCTAGAGCATGGAGAGGTAGACAGCAGTCTGTATACCTACCAGAAGGTATTAAAAATACTCGACAGGGAGGGATATCGCTATGTTACGGATATTCAGTCGAATGATTTTGCAGTGCATGAGCAATACCAGAAGGTACATAAGCTGATTTCCCATTGGGATTATAAAGGGGCAGAGCCGGAGCTGGAGCGTTTGATAGACGAGTTATATCGAAGGGAGCCGGTAAACAGGCAATGTATCGAAATGCTTCAAACGATTTTAGATGGAGCGTTTCAGAAAATTACAAAGGAAGAAGGATTAAAACGCCTGAAATCTGCCCTCGCTCTAACCGTTCCGGCGGATGCGGATTTGGAGACCTGGCCGCTCATGTATCAGGAAATTGCTTTATTGAATAATATTGCCAATACAAAGGAGGCGCAGGGAGAGGTGAAAGAGGCAGAGGAGCTGCTAACCAAGGTCGTAAAAAATTGTGAGCGTAATCCGGTAGGCGTAGATAAAAATGCGCCGCAGTATCTATTGACATTGTTTAACCTGGAACGCTATCTGGGAAATCAGGGAAAGCATGAGGAAGGGATAGCAGTCTCAAAGGATGGGCTGTGTCTGAGCTATCGGCTAAAGGATGGCGCCGGAGTAGTGGAATTTCTATACAAGCTTGTCTGGAACAGAGAGCGGATCTATGACCGGGAGGCAAAGGAACAAGAACAAAACGGGAACTATATGGCAGCAAGAGAACAAGAAGAACAAAAGAAGAAAGTCTGCCTGCCGATTTGCAGACAGACTTTGGCGCTTGCAGAATTACTAGAATATACTATTTATATAGAACATATTCAGAAACATTGTCAGAAAGAATATGGAGTGGATATTTCGTTTCCGGTAGATTAGGTTTTGGTTCCTCTTGGCGGCATGTCGTCCTGTGGTTCGATACCTTCTTCGCAGGAACAATTCGGGTAATTCGGACAGCACGGCTTTTTTGGCTGCGGGATTACCAGCGGGGTAAGCAGAAATGTAACCGCTACTGCAGTTCCAAGAGAAATTAGTTTTTTCTTCATAACTTGTCACTCCTTTGTTTGTTATAATGGGTGATGTTTAGCTGTAAGACAGGCGATTGCCCGTATAGATTTATTATAAACGGAGAAGCCAAATTTGAGAAGGGGACATATCAGTGGTGGAAACCATTGATATGTCCCCTTCTCAAATCAAAGGAACTGGTATAAGATGGAAGCACCATATCAGACGAGGAGGAGATGTGGCAGGAGGAGCAATAGGGATAAATAATATGAATGAAACCAAGATTAGGAGGACAATCATATGAAAAAATTTTTAAGTAAAGAAAAGAGAAAAATTGCTGTTGTATTATTGTTAAGTATGATATTAGCCAACATACAACCATTAGTTGCGGCGGCAAAGGAATTTTCCAAAGATGAAAATACAGCTACCTATTATGATATTGATAGAGGCTGTGAGGTTAAGTTGGTTTATGTAAATTCTGAAATTATGGGCATAAACCAAAATGAGATAGAAGAAGAAAAAGATGGTCATTATGAAGTATATGAAAATGATGAATTTTCTTATTCTATGGAAATTAACACCACTTTACAACTTTATAAGTAAGAACTCTGTTTCCAGCATAGATGTT
>CASCWU010000094.1 GCA_949155905.1 uncultured Lachnospiraceae bacterium | reverse complement strand
AATAGCTCTAACACCTTAGGAGAGCAGAAGCCGGACTGACAGCGTCCCATTCCCGCCCTCGTTCTTCGTTTAACTCCGTCTAAGCTTTTTGCCCCCAGCGTCCGGTGAATGGCATCTAAAATTTCTCCTTCACTGATGCCTTCACAACGGCACACGATAGTTCCATAAGCTGGCTTTTTTGCAATCAGCCTCTGCCGTTCTTCTTCAGGTAGCTCCGCCGGATTTACTACTCCTCTTCTAAGCTTCTGAAAGGCTTCCTTTTCCCGGATGCCTCCGGCTATTTCCTGGCTCGCCCGTTCCCAGACCAGCCTTGCCATATAAGCGCCAATCGCCGGTGCTGCCGTCAAGCCTGGAGATTCGATTCCGAGTGCATCAAATAATCCAGGTACATCCGCTGCCTCCTCCAAGGTAAAATCATTTTCTTCGGTGTGCGCTCTCAGCCCGGCAAAGGAGGTAATAATCTTTCGGCCAGAAAGCCCTTTTCCGGCTCCCTTTCCCAGACTTACGGCTGCCTTTTCCATAATATCCGCCAAGCCCTCTGCCGTTGTGTCTACTCCCTCCTTTTCCTCTCCGATATCAACGGCATTTGGCCCAATCATCAGATTTCCATGAACCGTAGGCGTCACCAAAACTCCCTTTCCAAAACGAGTCGGGAGCTGAAAAATGGTTCGGCTTACCCGGCGCCCCTCACTCTTATCAAAAAGACAATATTCCCCACGTCTTGGAATAATCGTTCTTTTCTGACTGCTGAGCATGTTGTGAATGGCATCTGCATAAACTCCGGCTGCGTTTACAAGATAACGAGCCTTGATTTGTTCCCTGACAGGCTCCTCTTTTGCAAAATTCCGGCTGGTCAAATTCCCGTTTGTCGGCTCTTCGTCTGTCAAATTCTGGAAGCGTTTCTGCCTGGAAACGTCTATCAAAAAACCATCGGCTGTTTTCCGAATCCCGGTTACTTCACTGAGAAATCGGAACTCTACACCATTATCAGCCGCATTCTCCGCCATAGCAATCGTCAGGCCAAACGGACAGGCAATCCCTCCGGTCGGCGCATACAGGGCAGCCACCACCTCTTCCGACAGTTCCGGCTCCATCTCTCTGGCTTCCCTACCGGAAAGCAGACGCAAGCCCTCTACTCCATTTTTTCGGCCGTTTTCCAGCAGCTCCTCTAACGCCCCCTTTTGTGTTTCAACCGTGCAAATTACCAATGAGCCGTTCTTTTGATAAGCGAAATCCAGTTCCTTGGAAAGCTGCTCCATCATCTGGCTTCCTGCCACGTTCATCTGCGCCTTTTTGGTTCCATGATGTGCGTCTACCCCGGAATGGACAATTCCGCTGTTTGCCTTGGATGTCCCGGCGCAAACATCCTCCTCCCGCTCCAATACACAAACACTCCAGTCATAGCGGCTTAACTCTCTGGCAATCGCACAGCCAGTCACACCTGCGCCGATAACGGCTACCTCATATTGCTCCATATCCTGCTCCTCCTATTCCAAACCAAACAGAAAGCTATACAATCAAGTAGGGAAATGACCTTCTCTCCTACTTGCCGCACGAGCCGTATGCCGCCAGCGGCAGCAAAATTTCTCACACGGCTTTGTGCATAAAAAAAGACGGCCAAAACACACGGAAATGTGCTTCGCCGTCTCCTTCTCTCTGGCTTGTTAATTTCTATCTCTAGTGTAACATAGGAAAGGTCTGTTGGCAAGAAAATTTTTCTGTTTGGCTTTTGTTATTTCTTTTTTATGGTCAGAGAAAATTTTACCTTTTTCCCGTTCTGATCACAAGTAAACGTAACAGAAGCCTTCGTATCTTTATTCCCTTTTAAGCCAGTTGCTGTAATCGTAAAGCAATTTGCCTCCAAGGTTGGCTCTACCGATAAATAGCTTTTTGAATTTTCGTCTACAGCGGCCGTATACGTACAATCCTCTGATTTGATATCTCCTACCAGTGCTGCCACTGATACATCTGCCGACTCTCCCTCTGTAATAGTAAATTTATTTAATTTATTGCCTGTTGCATCCTGAACCTCCATCTTTTTTGGAGCCAGCTTCACATTGATTGGACTTCCTTCACACACTGCCTTCCCACCGGTATCCATCACCCATAAATAAACTACTCCACCTGCTTTTCCTGTTGCCGTTACGGTAATCTGCCCGTTTTTTATCTTTGCCTTGGCAATCTGGGCTGCCTGAGAATCAACAATCTTGCCCTTGTCTAGCGTCGGTTTGGTATCTGACATCGTAATACCGACAATTACCTTTCCCATTCCAGCTTTTACTTTTCCCTTTGCTTCCGTATAGCTGTAGGATGGAAGAATATCTGTATAAAGAACTACAGAACGGTTGTCTATTTTTGTCTCACCAGATTTTATGGCAGCACCGTTTCCGTATATCACAACGGCAGTCCCCGACACTGGCGTAGTATAGGTGTAATCATAAAACAGATGCGTTGCCTGGGAACGGACGGCATTGTCAAGCGGGGAGGATGGCTCATCCGTATATAGAATGGTAAATCCAAAATTTCCCTCTACCCACTCTCCCTCCAGCCAACCAGCATAGGTATACTGATAGGTAGCCGGAATCGTGATATCTGTCACTGTAAGAATACCAGCATTTTCTATTATATTTGTCAACTCTGATAAAACAGCATTTTCCCCATTTAAGTCTGCTTTTTTTAATTCCAGCTTACCATAGGTGTTAGGATTTAGCTTTACAGTTGCTATTTTCCCAGAACTACACTTTAATTCTATTAGATTTGGGTTTTGGCTAAGATCTAACTCTGCCTGATTAAGTCCCGGACAAAATAACTTTTTCAACGCGGTATTTCTGCTGACATTTAAGGTTGACAGACCACAGAACCCATTGCATTCTAACCGCTCTAAGTTCAGATTTTTGCTGACATCTATTTTCGTTATTCCCGTATTAATCAAAGAAAGTCTCATCAATTCAGGATTTTTACGGGTGTCTATCACTTTTATACCAGGATTTGCATCACATACCAATTCCCTTAACTTTGGATTGTTTGTCACATCCAGTTCTGTCAGGTTGTTGCTAAAACAATTCAGCACCTCTAATTCCGGACAGTTTCGGACATCTAATGCCGTTAGCTTCCCGTAAATCCACTCGTCTGATTCCTTCCAGCCAGCTATTTTATTTGCATCTACACTACAGTATAATTCTTTTAGCTTAGTGTTATTGCTGACATTTATATTTTTTAACTGTAAATTTTTTTCACAGTATAAATACTCCAAATTAATGTTTTTACTAACATCCAATGCTGTTATACTAGTGTCTGTTAAATTGATTTGTGTTAAAAAAGTCAGATATTCGACTCCGGTCAAATCCGCTACTGCTGTTCCCTCTAATCTTAAATTAGTCGCAGCAGTTAGTTCTTCTACAGAAAGAGTGCCATTCTTATCAGAATCATAAGATTGCGTCACATAATTCCGAAAGGCAGTATCCGGGAAGTTAGCTGCATCAACCGCAATTTCTTCTGCTGCAGATACCCTACTTGCCAGACCTGGAATTCCGACTGCTATGATACAAGCAACCACCAGCGCTGCAAACAACTGTCCTACTTTTTTCTCTGTTTTGTCCATATCCGGTTCCTCCTGTCTGTTTTCTTTCCCTCTTGTGAAAAACAATTAACGTTATTGTTATTATACGCCTCGTTCTTCTGTTTCGTCAATCTATTATAAGGCAGAACCGTTTTAAAGTTCTGCCTTACTCCTGATACGATTACAGTTCTTCCTGCGTCCCTTGTTCTATGATATACTTATCCAACCTGCGATGGCTCATGCCTCGGATGCTCCGTCACGGCCTTGGCAGCCATCGTCAGCGCGCTCGTAATGTCGGAGTCGAACTGAACCGACATACTGTTTACCTTCGTCATCGCCTCTCCCTTTTCCGTTACTACATACTTAGCCGGAAAACGGTTCAGGGCATAAGAAAGCATATCCAGACGGCAGCGCTCACACTGGCAGACGTTTAGCACATCCTTTAGCTCCTCATACTTCTGCTCTACTAATTGCTCCATCAGATTCGTCAATACCTGTCGTTCCATCTGCAATCCCTCCTTACAGCAGCTCTGGATGATATTTCGTCAAATAGTGGTACATCGCTCCGTACTGGTTCGCATCGCCCTGATAGTGGCAGCGGACGATTTCCGGCTTTGGCAGCATATTCGTCAGGAAATTCCCGCATTCCAAAAAGGCCTTTTCAATGTCCGGCACCAGACGTTCCTGACGGCTGATGCCTCCTCCGATTGCAATCCGTTCCGGATCGAAAATACATTGAATCGAACGAAGCATACTGGCTACATCCTTACAGAACACATCATAAATTTCCACAACATCCGGATCTCCGGCTGCCAGCAGTTCAAACACCTTAAAGCCATCCATCTCCTGATCCGCCAGCGCAGGATCCGGCTCTACCTGCTTCCAGCCTGCCGACACGCCGCTGTTTACATACAGGCTTGCAAAATTCTTTAACGGATAGCCCTTTGCTACCGCTACCTTAGAAATCAGCGCAGATGCGCTGCAGCGGAACTGCGCGGCTCCTGCCATCGGCATATTCCAGTCTAGGGTCAAATAAGAAAGCTCGCCTGCCGTCGCATGGCTACCCTTATAAATCTTGCCGTTTTGGAGTAAGCCCCCTGCGATCCCGGTGCCGAAAATCACGACGGCTCCGCAGGCCGTCCCGGCTAAGGCTCCGCCCCAGGCCTCTGCCAATGCTCCGCACTTTCCATCGTTTTCCAGTACAAACGGAACATCTATACATTCCTCAAAAATTTCCTTTAAGTAACGGTTTGCCAAAATTGTATAATAGGCGCCGCCGCCGGAAAGGAATGTCGTTTCTGAGTCCACAAAGCCAGGAAAGCTAATCGTCACGCCCTCTACCTGCCCCCGGAACTGCTCATACAGATCCTTTGTCACCTGAACAAAATTTTCCAGAGTGTCAATCGGCGCCGGAACTTCACCCTTTTCATACCGTTTTTTTTGCTCGTCCATCACCGAATATTTGATAAAGGTTCCGCCGTAATCCAGTACTAAACATTTCATAGGTACACTTCCTCCTTAGAGATGATTTTCTGTTTTCTACTTTCTATTTTAATCAATTTTTACGGATTTTTCAATAGAAACCTTTCTGGAAACAGAAGAAAAGCCAGGAACTGTCCTTCTTTTTGTTCCTGGCTTTTTTACCGGCATTTTACCGGCATTTTTTCGGTGCCTCCGCCCTAACAGCGTTCTGCCCAATGCTTCAGCTTCGGCAGTTCCTTTGCAAAATGCGCTCTGGCCTGTTCCGGCGGAAAGCTTTCGTTTGACATATGCTCGGTCAAAAAGTCAAGCAATTCCTCCATACTGCCGTATACAAATGTACCGTCGGTATAACACCATTTGCAATACTCCTCATTCAAGCTGCCGTCTGGCTCCCGGCTGATCATACTGTCATCCTCTAACGGCATTCCGCAGCACTGGCAGATCAGATGCAGAGGCAAACCTAAGAGTGTATTGACGGATACCCCAAACAGCATCGACAACTGCTTTAACGTATTCGTATCTGGTATCGTATCCCCGTTTTCCCAGCGGCTTACTGCCTGTCTGGTGACAAAAAGCTTTTCTGCCAGTTCACTCTGGGAAAGCCCCATCTTTTTTCTAAGCTGCATAATCACGTCTTGCGTCTGCATATTTTTTCTCCCTTCGTCATTCCGGTGCCTCCTCATCGGTACGAGTGCGCTATCGGATATGTTCTGTTTTTATGGTTTTTTGTTTCTATGGCTCTAGTATACTCCATCAAACAGAAAAAGAAAAGCAACCGGCTGTTGCCCCTTTCACGAAGGGAGCGACTTCTTCTCTAGCGGGCGTTATAACGATCCAGCGCTGCCTGTTTTAAGGCTACACAGTCTTCGATATCCATAGCCAGAATTCCATCTACAAACGCATCAAACTCTCCTAACGGCTTTGCTCCGGTAATAAATTTCACCGTGTTTTCCTGCACATAGGTCTGGATATCAATATAAGAGGAATTAAAACGGCTGCCTTCCTCGGCGGTCATGCTCATTTTGTCAGGAAGCTTTAAGGAAATGCCATCCTTCGCCCAGGTACGGCCTGCTTCAAAGAAGGAATCGTCCTGCACCTGGAATTCCTTTGTGTAGTCAAACGCGCCGACACCCTGTCCACGGCCTACGAGATAATGGGCGTCTACAGCAGTATAGCCGTCCGGATTCTGCAATACCCACTCGTTGTATTCCGCAATACCAGTTTCCGGGTTGATCGTATAGGTTTCTCCCTCTACGCCGTAATAATTTAACAAGGTTGCCTCTCTTGTAAACTGGTAGTCCAGCCAACGAATGGCCAGCTCTACGTTTTTACAGCTTGTGGAAATGGCAAATGCCTCCCGTACCGGATTGTTGACGTTTCTGGCCTGAGCAACCTCTCCTTCATTTAAGACCGGAGCCTGCACGCCCTGTAAAAAGAAATCCTCGTCCTCGCTCATCCCATTCAGAGCAAAAAAGTTAGCAGAGGCAATAAAATGTCCACGTCCTGCCCCTGTCTTTCCGGTAGCAGAGTAATCATTCGGCATAAAAACACCTGCATTATTTGACATAAAGTTCGGATCGATTAACCCCTTGTTATACCAATCGTTCATCAGAGTTAAGTATTCCTTATATTCCGGCTGAATCGGGCCGTACATTACTTTGCCGTCCTTTTGATAAAACTCCGATAAAATGCCATAAGCAGAGATAAAATATCCCTCGTCCTGCTGTGTTCCAATCGTATTACCACCGTCAATGATACCGTTTGAGCCGATCATCAGCGGAGCCTCTGCTCCCTTTTCCTCCTTAAAGGCCGTCAGCATCTTTTCCCAATCCTCTATTGTCACCGGCGTCTCCATGTTTAAATCCTGCAGCCAGTCACGGCGAACCATCAGGCCTGCCCATGGATTTTCTGCATCCGGCTCTGCAAAGTTGTTGGTGGCCATTGCATAAATCGCATAAATATTGCCGCTGTCGGTTATCGTATCCTTCCGAATCGCCTCATCCTCTAAAAATCTGCTGTAATTCGGCATATAGTCGGCATTCACATAATCGTTCAGCTTGACAAAAACACCTTCTGCAATTCCGGCATCTCCGCCGCCTGGATATCCAAAGTCTAACATCATATCCGGATGGTTTCCGCTGGCTAACATAAGCGCGAATTTTTCCGTTGCCTCGGAAGAAGCTACCGGCAAGTAGTCAATGTGGACATTGGTCAGCTCTTCCATCTTCTTTGCTCCTGGTGTTTCATTCGGACTTTCTATATAGCTGTTTGACCAGACAAACCAGAAGGAAAGCGTTTGCTTTTCTTCACACAGCGGCAGGGCGTCCTGTCCGCTGCCCTGCGTATCCTCTGGCTTACCATCCTGATCCGATGTCCCCTCGTTACTTTCGTTCTCCTTATCATTGGTATCCTCGTTGATGTCCTCCTCTGTCTGCTTTCCCGAGGATGGTGTTTTTTCTGTTTCCTGAGGGGATTTTTTTCCACATCCCGCCGCTGTCATAGAAAGTACCAACAGAAAAACCAGTAACCCTGCCATTACTCTTTTTTTCATAACTGCCTCCCATTCCGCCGTTTTTCCGGCTGTTTTTATTTTTGTAAAGCACCTCTACTATACAACGAAAGGGAGCCGTTAAAAAAGAGCAAAGCTTTTGCGGCAACGCTTATTTTATGAAAAAACCACGTTATCGCGTATTTTTTAGCCAAATTGAAAAAAAAGCAGTTCTTTTTTCTGTTCCGCAGAGGCAATCTATAGTATAATAGAGGAAAAGAAGAGACTATGTCCTATTTCTTCTTCCAAAATCAGCCATATTTTTCCATTCGCATAGTTGTCCGGCAGCTTAATGCCGCCCGGCAGTTTGATGTCGCCAGGCAGCCGGATATCACCGCTGCGATTCAAACCTGGCGTATCAGAAATACGCGAAACGCCGAAAACGAGTGAAACCAGATAAAGGAGAACCGATTACTATGAAGCCATCGCACAGTTACCTACCTGTAAAAACACAGCCAGACAAGCTTTTTTTTCGTTATTTTTTCCGTTATTTCCGTCTTATTCTAATTCCTCTGGCTGCAGGTATCGCCATTTACGGAGTACTTCTGCACCATTCCTACCAGTTCTCCAAAAGACAGTTTTTACATGCCTCAACAGGCATTGCCGAGCGTGTGGATCAAACCTTTTTTGATATCAAGCAGGTTGCCGATATCCTGCTTTCCGATACTTCTCTTGTTTCTCTTTCCCGTCTGCCGGAACTGATACCGCAAAACCTGGAGCATTGCCAAAAGCTTGCCAACCTCCAGAAAAAGCTTGCTCTGATGCAACATACCAACGGTTACATAGATTCGATCCAGATTTTGTTTCAGGAAAGCCAGCTTTACCTAACGGAATCGGTTTGTTATACGATCAATTCTCCCTCCACCCTTCTGGTCCTCTCCAATCGGATGGGAGAAGAAACGTGTGAGCTTTTTTTGGAAGCAGCGGGAAACAACCAAGAACTCTTTTTTCCCTCTTCCCTCCGCCAAGGCCAACTGCACAATGGCTTTTATTATCTCCAAAAGCGCACCACCTCTACCGGACACCAAATCAATCTTTTATTTGAACTGAATAAATCTGCCCTGCGCAGCCAGATATCTGCTGAAAATTTTACTTGCTTTTTGTATCAGGAGGACGGCTTTTTTTCTTCTGATTTACAGCCTGATTTTCTTCCCTCTGTCTTTCCGTCTCTGACAAAACATGAAAGCAATCATCCTTTTCCCTGTTCCTGGGCAGAACCTTACTATGGTGTTTTGCTTTCGCCCGAAGAGGAGCTTTTTTCGCTTCTGGTTCTGCTTCCAGAAGCGGTTTATCACTCTGACCGGCTCTATTTAAACCTCGCCGGCATATTGTATATCCTGCTTTGCCTTTCTATCGGAATGTTTGCTTCTTATCTGATGGCCAAGAAAAGCGCTACGCCAATTGCCAGTATATTGACCAGCCTGGGTTCTGCCTCCGGCCCAAAACATTACCAGGACGAGCTAAAGCTGATTGAGGATTCCTTAAAGGAGTTGCAGCACAGTAACCGGCAGTATCGTTCCAATATGAACCATTATCAAAGCTTTTTGCAAAACGACTGCCTTGTTCGGCTTTTAAAGCAACGCTCTTATTCTAACCCTATGGATTTGCAGCAATATCAGCGGTTTTTAGCAACTCTTCAGTCTGCCAGATACCTGCTGCTAGGCTTCGAGCTAGAGGATGCATCGGATTTGTTTTTTGATTCCTCCGGCCAGGAGGCGGATATTGCCTCACAAATGCAGGATATGATCTTTTTCGTCCTGCAAAATGTAGGAAAAGAACTGCTAAGCGAGGAATTTGAGACCTGCTTTGGTGATATCGACGGACATCTGGTCTGTCTGCTCGGCTCCTCTCAGGCGGAAGCCGATGCGCTCGCTTCCCTGCAAAATGCACTCTCCAGCCTGATATATTTTTGCAAACAAAAATTCAACGTCTCCATCGCGGTCTGCATTTCAGAATCCGTTTTAGAAACCAACCAGATTCCAAAAACCTGGCTTCAGGTACAGGAAATCATCCACTACCGGAATCTGGTAGGCTCAGAAAGTTATATTTTACGGTATCAGGATATCACGCCAGGAGACGTTCTTGAGGAGGATACCGTCAGTTCTATCGTTCAGGCGCTTTACCGATTGGATTATCAGGAAGCTCTGACAAGACTAACCGAGCTTTGCCCCTCTAAGAAAAAAGCAGAAGAACGGACAGTTTCGGCAGAGGTTTGGGATTATATCCAAAGCAACTTTACCGATCAGAATCTTTCTGCCGGACAGATCGCCGAGCATTTTCATATGAGTCCGTCCGGGCTTTCCCAGATTTATAAACGGGATACCGGAAGAGGTATCCTTGACGATATCCACTACTGCCGTGTTCAGCGGGCGAAGGAGCTGCTGGCACAGCATATGACCATCCAAAACGCCGCATCCCTTTCCGGCTACTACAACACCCGCCCAATGGTGGAAGCCTTTAAGCGAATCGAAGGGATGACGCCGTCAGAGTACCGGAGGAATCATTCATAGACATTACCCAGCTATCCGACGTTCCTTATCGTATTACAATCACTTATCATCCGAGAAACTAAGCTTGGTAGCTCAGAGTACAAAAAATGCTATTTTTTCTTTTCGACGAAGAAAATGCAAAGAAATTTATGATAAAATTGCTATTTGAAAGCTATCTAAAAATATACCATAACTCGACCAAAGGCCAGAAAGGTAACTGCCCTTCTGACCTTTGGTTGTTTTTCAGTAACTCTCTTTTTATAAAAGCTTCTTCGTTCCATCCTCTGGATCCAGATACGAAATTTCATACGAATAATCCAGGAAATCTGCTTTCAGACTTGCCGCCAGCTTCCCATTCTGCCAGGACATCGTGATCTGTCCCGGTTCGGTGCCTTCTTCCACGGAAAACTCCCCATCAAAGACTGGATAGGTATTGCGGAAACGCATAACCTCCCTCGTATAATAATGGCGGTTGATGTTCCGGCCGTCTGCGCCCCTTGTCTGTTCCATCAGCTCCAGATCGTTTTTCCCGGCCAGCAGTCCGACGTAGTACACCTGAGGAATTCCCGGCGTAAAAAACTGAACGAGACGAGCCAGCAAATAGGCGTCGTCATTTTCATGAAGCGCCGAATAATACGTACAGTTTAGCTGATACCGCCTCTGCTTTCCGCCTGCCTTTAGCATCGAGGCAAAACGCGCCGGGAGGAATTTCCTGGCTTCCTTGGTAATTTCCATTACATCGTCGCAAACCTCCTGGATCTCATCATCCTCCAGCATATAGGTCACGTCTACTACCCCGATCCCGTCGTGAGTATCCAATGTCGTAAACTGTTTTTGCGGGCAGATTCGCAGCCAGGCTGCCAGACGATCCACCCGTCCGGTTTTCAATCCGTGAAGGAGCAGCATCGGCAGACAGAAATCATATACCCAATATCCCTTTTCCGCCATCGCTAACTGGATTTTATAGTTTTCATGGATTTCCGAAAGCGCCTCTGTCCCGTATGGCTTTAACGGCTCGGTTCCGATTTCCAGTACCTCCCAGACCTCCGGCTCGATAAAAAAGCAGCTTGTCCCCGGACGCTTGGAAGCATAGGCCAGGGCGTCGAACCGAATCAGCGGGACATACTGTGCCAGATGGGTTAAGGTACGGCGGTAATATTCCTTTGTCACATCCTTTTTCCAGTCCAGATCAATCTGCTCTGGCCCAAAGGTATTCCAAAGCTTGACCGTTGTCCCATCCTCAAACGTACAGGTTTTACACGGCCCCTCTGCCTTTCTCATATACAGCTTGTTCAAATCCTCCTCAGACGGCTCACCGTTCCAGAATTCATTCCAGTGAACAAACATTTCCTTATAAGGAGAAGCCTCCTTATGCTTCATATAATCCTGGAATTCCTCGCTCTGTACGGAAATGTGATTGATCATAAAATCGCACATCAGATAATACTTCTCGGAAAAACGCTTGATGTCCTCCCAGTCCCCAAAGGCCGGATCGACCTGGTCATAGGTAATCGGCGCAAAGCCCCGGTCGCCGGAGGACGGAAAAAACGGAAGAATATGCACCCCTTCGATGACTCCGGCAAATTCCTCCTCTAAAATTTCATACAGCTCCTTTAAATCCTTGCCCATACTGTCAGAATAGGTGATAAGCATACACTGGTTTGTTACTTTTTTCATTGCCTTTTCGGCTGCGGCCGCCACAGCCTTCCTCCTTTCTTTGTCTGGCAGGAAAAAACTGTGTTTCTCTCAATTTAAGAAAGTCTGCCACCCTGCCAGGTTTTCTATTCTTAGCATAACAGACAAGGTGTTTTTCTTCCAGCGGCACTATTTTGCCCCAATACAAAAAACAGACGGATACGCTGTTTTTTTCTTTCAGGATAAAATTTCCGCCCTTTACAGTTCAGCCGAGCAGGGAAGAAAAGTCTTTACACTCCCCGGTGTTTCTGTTAGAATCAAGCCTCTGTATAATTTTTGCACATCCATTTATTCGTTTTATTTATCCTTTCTTTCATTTATCTTTTGATAATACTTTATCATTTTTTTTACCACATTTTGATAAGATGTATTATGTAAATTCGCCTCCTCCACTATTTCATTAAATAAGTCAATATCTTCGTTACTAAAAACAAAATCCAGTTTCTTTTCTTTTACTCCCGCAATATGCTGATATTCTTCTGGATATGCGTAATATGCTCCAGTGCAAAAAAACAGGCAGATATGCTGTTTTTTCTTTCAAGGTAAAATTTCCACCCTTTATAGCTTGGCTGAGTAGGGAAGAAAATCTTTACGATAGAACGGAAATTTGGACGCTGTGTGCTATCTATGACAGAAATGGAACACTTCAGAAGATCACTGCTATGCTTAATGGCATCGAAGCACTTTTGTATATCCGCTACGAAAGTAAGGAGTACGCCAGGCAGGAAATCCGCAAATTTGCCATCCAAAATGCAGATACCATTGCTACAAAGATCCAACAATGCACAGATATTGTAGCAAGGCTTTTTATCGACTACTACTGTGACGGCGATAACATGGATTACCATGCAGTGGTTGGCACTGCGGCGCAAATGGAGTCGGTAAGACAGAATGGGTTTTATGAGGATTCCTGTGACTATTCCGGCAACTACGCGTCTGAATATATGGAAGGCGACAATAGAATGCTGATTACTATGGTACGCTGTGCCAAAGGGCATCCGTCAGAAAATTTCCAGTATGCGGTAGAAATTATGTCGAAGCATATTGAGAAGCACGTTTTGGGAGCGCTGCACAAGACAGAGGATTTCAAATTTATCTGTGCGGAATATGATTGAGAAACGAGTGAACATAACAGGGCGGCGGCTTTGACATATCTGTATGGATCTTCTGTTGTAATTGGCTTGCCGCCGTCCCTGTCCTTTCTTATAGATTTTTCTTATGCCCCTTCCATCCCCAAAAAATCTAACAATGAAATCTGGTTGCTCTCCGGCAGCCCGTCTAGCAGCCCCAGCCGGGACATCGTCTCCACGGTCGTCTGGCTGACCTTTGCCCGCTGCTTCAGATCATCCTTCGATAAAAACGGTCCGTCCTTGATCGCGTCTACAATGCCCATCGCCGCCTTGTCTCCCATCCCGTCAATCGAATTTAAGGACGGCATCAGCTTTCCGTCTAAAATCTGGAACTGCTTGGCCTGCGCCTGATAGAGATCGATTTTATGGAACCCAAAGCCTCTGGCATACATCTCCTGGACAATTTTCATATCCCGCAGCATATCCTGTTCCTTGTTCGTCGCATCGTTGCCCTTTTTCTTGATCCGATTGATTTCTGCGTCTAAATGCGCCCGTCCCTGACACATTTTTTCATAGTCAAAGGCAGTCGCCCGAATACTGAAAAAGGCCGCATAATAGGCCAACGGCTCATAGACCTTAAACCAGGCAATCCGAAAGCCCATCATAACATAAGCAGCCGCATGTGCCTTTGGAAACATGTACTGGATTTTTTTACACGACCAGATATACCAGTCCGGCACGTCACAGGCCGTCATTGCCGCCTCCATATCCTCGGTTAAGCCCTTTCCCTTCCGTACACTTTCCATGATTTTAAAGGCCTTGCCCGCCTCTACACCCTTTTGGATTAAATAAATCATAATATCATCACGGGTACAAATCGCCGTCGAGAGCGTACACGTTCCCTCCTGCACCAGCACCTGGGCGTTTCCAGTCCACACATCTGTCCCATGAGAAAGCCCGGAAATCCGCACCAGCTCAGAAAACGTTTTCGGCTTCGTTTCCCGTAACATCTGCATGACAAATTCCGTTCCAAACTCCGGGATACCAAGGCTTCCCAAATCCGTGCCGTCCAAATCGTCAGCGGTAATTCCCAGGGCAGACAGCCCATGAAACAAGGACAGCACCCGTTCATCGTCTAACTGAATGCTTTTGGCATCCTTTCCGGTAATATCCTCTAGCATCCGAATCATCGTCGGATCATCGTGTCCGAGAATATCCAGCTTTAACAGGTTGTGGTCGATGGAGTGGTAATCAAAATGCGTCGTAATAATCGGCGTATTCATATCATTAGCCGGATGCTGTACCGGCGTAAAGGAATAAATCTCCTCCCCAATCGGCAGCACGACGATCCCGCCCGGATGCTGCCCGGTCGTCCGGCGTACTCCGACACATCCCTGCGAAATCCGTTCGATTTCCGCACTCCGCATTCCCTCAATCTGATGCCCCTCGTTGTAGCGCAGCACATAGCCATAAGCCGTTTTGTCTGCCACCGTACCAATCGTCCCGGCACGGAACGTCTGCCCTTCTCCAAAAATGACCTCCGTATAGGCATGTGCCTTGGCCTGGTATTCCCCGGAAAAGTTCAGGTCGATATCCGGCTCCTTATCCCCATAAAATCCCAGGAACGTTTCAAATGGAATATCGTGTCCATCCTTTATCAATGGCTTGCCGCAGACCGGGCAGAGCTTATCCGGCATATCACAGCCAGAGCGCCCGCCAAATGCTTTCACCTCTTCAGAATCAAAGTCCGAATAGTGGCAGTGGGGACAATAATAGTGGGGACTTAAGGGGTTC
>CASCWU010000093.1 GCA_949155905.1 uncultured Lachnospiraceae bacterium | reverse complement strand
CAAAGCTCATGCAGCTACGGGCAAAGCTTTCTATGGAATCGGTCAGGTTGTGCATTCCTTGAAGGATACCGGAGCCTTCAAACTGGTGAATCAGCTCGCGGGTTTCGCTGCCGTCTGCTGCCGTATAGACGAGTTCGGCCTTCCCAGGCCCCGGAATCTTTAGTTCAGAAGCCTTGTAGACGTCGCCGTAGGCATGTCTGGCAATGGTAATCGGCTTCGTCCAGTTTCGGACATAGGGTTCAATCCCTTTGACGAGGATAGGAGCGCGGAAAACTGTGCCGTCTAAGATTGCCCGGATGGTTCCGTTCGGGCTTTTCCACATTTCTTTTAAATGATATTCCGGCATCCGGGCGGCGTTTGGAGTAATCGTGGCACATTTGACAGCAACACCGTATTTTTTGGTAGCTTCCGCACTGTCTATCGTAACCTGATCGTCTGTTTCGTTTCGGTAAGGGAGACCCAAATCGTAATACTCTGTGTTCAGATCGACAAACGGTAGCAGCAGCTCGTCCTTAATCATCTGCCAGATGATCCGCGTCATTTCATCCCCGTCCATTTCGACTAACGGGGTAGTCATTTTAATCTTATCCATCTTTTATACTCTCCTTTCAGGCAGTCGGCTTATTTGCAGATAAGCTGGCTTGTATGCCAATGGTATGGCTATGGCATTATTGTATAAAAAGAATAAGAGTACGTCAAGTAAATCGCGGAAGGAACTTGAAAAATATCTGGTTTATGATAAGATAATGGAGTGTAGTAAAAGAGAATCAGGTTATGTTTTACGAGTAGGACGACAAAAGGAGATAAATATTTTTATATGAAACAGTTATCATTATTCGATTTTCAGGAAGAAACCACCTTTCATGATATATGTGCTTCTTTGGGGTGCGAAGATAATGTTCCTGCCTGGCCGGATCAATTTGGTCAATGTATTTCTGATTATTTACAAAAAAGCGATCAGCCAAAGGTTAAAACCTTGAGTTTGTTTTCCGGCGCCGGTGGATTGGATATTGGATTTTCGGATGTTGGTTTTGATATTGTGGAATCTGTAGAAATAGAAGAAAAATTTTGTGAAACCTTGAAAATGAATGCAGGATCAGGAAAATATTTTGAACATTCCAGGGTAATTTGTAAGGATATAAGAGAATATTCCGGAAAACAGCTTGGAAAAATAGATTTTATGATTGGAGGACCTCCCTGTCAGACCTTCAGTGCTGCCGGAAGGCGTGCGAATGGTGTTTTAGGAATAGAGGATGAAAGAGGAGTACTGTTTCAGGAGTATGTGAGACTGCTCAAGGAAGTATCACCAGTCGGATTTTTATTTGAAAATGTATATGGAATCATAGGTGCGCAGGGAGGAAGAGCATGGGAAAAAATTTTAGAAAGCTTTTCTAATGCAGGCTACCGTTTGTTTTACAGGATTGTAGATGCAGCTGACTACGGTGTACCTCAGCATAGAGAGCGATTGCTTATTGTTGGCTTAAAGCAGGGGTCATTCAAGTTTCCAAGACCTACACATGGCCCAGATTCCTTGGATGCTTATCCTTTTTATTATGCAGAACGTGCCATAGAGGGAGTATCTCTTACCGAGGAGGAGGCAGCATCCGGGATAGGAGGAAGATATGGCAGCTTACTCAAGGATATTCCTCCTGGATTAAATTATAGTTTCTATACAGAAAAAGTAGGGCATCCAACCCCAGTATTTGCATGGAGATCAAAGTTTTCGGATTTTTTATATAAAGCCGATCCAATGCAGCCGGTCAGAACGATTAAAGCTTCTGGAGGAGCTTACACAGGACCATTTCATTGGGAAAATCGTTTTTTTGCTTACCCAGAGTATAAAAGACTGCAGACATTTCCAGATAATTATGAAATAAGTGGTGGAAAGCCTCTTGCCATAAAGCAGATAGGAAACTCTGTCCCTCCTCAGCTTGCCCGAATCATGGCGATTGCAATTAGAATTCAGGTATTTGATACCTCTTTTCCTTTTCAAATGTCTTTTTTAGAGGATGGAGAGGAACTGACCTTTCGGAAACGAAAACGGGAACTGACTGCAGTTTATCGGAAGAAAGCAGAACGAGCAATCGCTTCTATAAAACAGAACAAAACGATTCTTCCGGTGTCACGAACCTATTGTTGCCGCTTGGGGCAAAATTTTGAATATGAGGAGACAGAACAAGAAAAAGCAGAGTATCAAATTTGTGTCATATGGGAAAAACAGCTTACCATATTCGTATACGATGCCAACGAAAGGCAGGAAGAAAAACGGATACAGATTTTTATTTGTTCCAACAAGGTATCTGCATTTACAGTCGGATGGAAAGCATTGGAGCAGGAGTTAGTTCGGAATTTTTTAAAAGCGGATCTGGTTCAGTTGAATGGTTACTATCAATATAAGCCTAAATTAAAGTGTACATGTGAATTTTTAGAAGATTTTCCTTATAAAATACCAATTGCCAATGTAGTTTCCGGTGCTGGTGTTGCAAAGCTTTTGACGGCACAGGAGCTTGCAACCGTATGGGAAACTGAAGAAACTCAACTATATGAAATTGCTGAGTTTTTTAGAGATTTAGGATATGAAATCAGAAATCATAATACAAATCTCCAGATTAATGAGGGGGAATGGTTGATTCCATATTCTTTTCCGACACTGACAAAGCTTAGTGTCCAATTAAGAAAGAAGGTACGAGGATGAACGAAAATTATGAAAATCATCTGGAAATTTATCCGGATCGTTCCGAACTGCACATAAAGGGTCATATCGCTGTTTATTATGAGGGCTTTCAGACAAGAGAGACACAAGAACGGTATAAAAAGCTCAATCAAATACTTACAGCGGGTTATTTACCGGAAATTTATGCAAAACTGGATAAAATGGCGTTAGAAGAGCTTTCAGAGGAAGATAAGGAGCTGTTACGAAGTCTGGTGCAGGGTGTAACAAGTGAAGTCGGAAGAGCGTTGGTTGGAGTGGCGTTTTTACAATTAACCAATAGACTGGCAGACATCAAGAATTCCTGCTGCATTATTAAAGGAATTGGGTTATTCTTGGCTGCTTGCTGTAGTGGAATCCTTTGGACAAAGACGTTTGGATTTGGCACCGATTGACGAACCATGTGAGGATTGGATAAAAGATTTAAGAAATGGCTTGAAGGAATGCTAATCTCATCTTTCGTAAATCTTAATAAATTCCCACGGACATTTTAAAAAGATTTTGTTATACTGATAGCGAACGGTAGGAAAGAGGCCGCTCGCTATTCTTTTTTCACAGCTGTGAACGAAAAAGAGAAAACAAAGGAGCTATAAAACCATGGAAAAAGACAGATGCCGGATATTAGTATGTGACGACGACAGAGAAATTGTAGACGCAATTGAGATTTATTTAAAGCAGGAGGGCTATCAGGTTGTAAAGGCATATGACGGAATCGAAGCGTTAGAGCTGTTACAAAGCAAGGAAATCCATCTTTTGATTCTGGATGTGATGATGCCGCGATTAGACGGCATCCGTGCTATGCTAAAGATCCGAGAGCATGGGAAAGAGCATAGGCAGATTCCGATTATCATTCTTTCGGCAAAATCAGAGGATGCAGATAAAATCATCGGATTAAACATCGGGGCGGACGATTATATGACCAAACCGTTTCATCCGCTTGAGCTGCTGGCACGGGTAAAATCTCAGCTAAGGCGTTATACCGAGTTGGGTTCTATTGTGTCTAAGAAGCAGGACGTTTACCAGACAGGCGGCCTGTGTGTGGATAACGAGAGAAGGGAAGTAACCGTAGACGGGGAGGCGGTGAAGCTGACGCCGATAGAGTATAATATTTTGCTGCTGCTCATACAAAATGCTGGACGGGTCTTTTCGATTGAACAGATTTACCAGCAGATTTGGAACGAACGGGCAGTGGCAGCGGACAATACCGTAGCCGTCCATATCCGGCATATCCGGGAAAAGATTGAAATCAACCCGAAGGAGCCGCGTTATTTAAAAGTTGTGTGGGGCGTTGGCTATAAGGTAGAGGCAGAAAAAGGTTCCCGGTAAAAAAAGGGAAGATAGGAGGAAGCAGAGATGAAAAATTTAAACAGGTTTTATAGAAAAAGGGTTAAAGTTCCGGTGGTATGTCTGCATATCGTCAGTGCGGCGCTGCTTGCAGCGCTGATCGTTTCTATGCTTACCGGGCAGATTACGTGGTCTAAGCTTCAACATTATACGAAGGGCGCGGCAGATAGCCGGGAGGCTTATCTGAAATCAGAGGCATATGCCGGACGGGTCTTTCGGCATATGCAGGCAGCCATACGCCTGAGCTGGCAGGAGACGATTTTTGAGACAAACGGAAAACTGGATTTAGACAGGGAAATCTTAAAGGTGAGGGAAGAGGATGGAAGCATTACATCCTATCGTTTAGGTGATATCGTACAGGCCGAGGTAGGAGGAGGCTTTGAGATCAAACCGGAATTTCGGGACTGGGAATATTCTGGTGATTTCTGGTATTGGCAGGAGGAAGAGGAAAAAAGAACGGTGGATATCGGAATGGGGAGCGGAAATACTGCATGGATAGATACGGAAGCTGCGGATGTGATCGAAAGTACAGAGGCTGGCGAGTTCTCCGAAGAGAATGGTATTCCGGTAGATAATGGTTTGGAGGAGGGGCTGGATGACGGACGGACGAACGGATCGAACAACGAGTCGATAAGAGTGCTGTGGTTTGCCTGTGACAGACGGTATCCGCCGATTTACCAGGAGCCAGAAAAGCCAGAGCAGGCAAAGACGATCCGTTCAGGCAAGTATCAGATCGGCTGGGCGGTCATAGATTGTTTAGAGCAATACTTAGCGACGAAAAAGCAGCTACAAAAGGATGGGCATAATTTTTATTACGCCTTTACCGGAAGCATAGAAGCCTCTAACGGTAAGACACCGGAGGAAATCCTTGCTCTGGGAAGCTGGTACCAGATGGAAAAGCTGTCAGGACGTTATGAAGAGGAAGGAAACCTGACCTTGTTCGGAGAACAGGGATATAATCCTTATTATTCTGAAAAGCTGGATACGACCGGCTATTATCGGCTGGAAAAAGAAGGGGATCGGCTTGTGATCGGAGTGGATACTGCGTTTCCGAAAGAGGATAGCTTTACCAGACAGATGGCGGGAATCAGGGAGGAGCATCAAAAGGTACTTACTTTTTTGATTCTGCTGCCGATTGCCTTAATTGGCTTTTGCCTGAGCCTCATGTATCTGATTCGGGCGGCTGGGAGAACCAGCCGCCGCGACGGCAGTGCGAAGGAAAGCTCCTTTTCTCCCGATCCGTCGATTCGTCTGAACTTTTTTGACAAAATTCCGTTTGAATGTCTGCTGCTTGCGGGGATCCTATTAGGAATGCTGCAGTGGAATTTCTTTCATTCCCATCCGATGGAATATTATAGAGAGGTCGTAGCAGAAACACTTTCTACGTATGTCATCGAAGAGAACTATCTGGTGTGGAATGGATTTTGGGACAGCCTGTCGATAGCCGAGCTTTCCGGGGCGTTGTGGTTTGGAAGTCTGTTTCTTAATTATCTTTTTCTATTGGCAGTAAGTCTTAGGCTGCTGCGGCGGAAACGAAGAGGAAGCAGTTGTTCCCTGCTCCTTCGTGGCGGACGGTGGCTGTATCAGGTATCTAGGGAGAACGTAAAGCTAAGCTGGCAGACCGGATTGATGGTGCTTGGCGGAGGCATGTTGTTGGCAGGGCTGGCCTTTCTGGCCGGAACACAGGCCGCAGAAAGAAGAAAAACAGTTTTTTTTACAGGAGCAGAGGTATTCCTGGTGATAGGGGTTCTGATGATAGCTTTGATAAAAAAGGCACAGGAAAAAGATGCCCTACTTCGGGAGGCCGCTTTGCTGGCAGAGGGAAATCTGGAAGCGGAAATCTCTCAGGGCGACGAAAAGAAAGAAGATAGAAGAGGCAGAAGGCGCGGATGGGGCAAGGAACAAACAAGAAAATATAGCGGAACAGAGAAAAAGTTGGCCGGGTATCTGGGGCATATCCGGGAGGGAATGAAAAAAGCAGTAGAAGCGGCGATGAAAAACGAGCGGATGAAAACAGAGTTGATTACCAATGTATCCCATGACATCAAAACTCCCCTTACTTCGATCATCAACTATGCCGATCTGCTAAAACGGGAATTGTCGGAGGAAACAGAGTTTGCGATAGCAGGAAGCAAGATAGAAGGCGGAGAATCGAGGCAGGAGGAGAGAGAAGAGGGAACAGGAGGAACAGAAGAAACAGGAAAGGATAGAAAAAAGGAACAGGCAGAAAAACAAAAACGGGTCAATCAATATTTAGAGGTTTTGGATCAGAAAAGCAAACGCTTAAAGGTACTGACCGAGGATTTGGTAGAGGCTTCTAAGGCCAGCTCCGGAGTGCTGACGATTGTACCGGAAAAAATCAATTTGGGAGAACTGACGGCTCAGGTAAACGGGGAATTTGAGGAAAAATTCAATGCGTATAAATATGCGATGGAAGGAACCCGGATTTATGTAGAGGTGGCCTGGGAAAAAGGAGAAGCGTCAGAATATCCGGTGACAGAAAGCCGCCTGGCGGTTTTTACAATCAAAAATATTTCCGCCGAGCCGCTTTTGGTTTCGGCTGAGGAGCTGACGGAACGCTTTGTCCGGGGAGATATGGCAAGAAGCTCAGAGGGAAGCGGACTGGGGCTGTCGATTGCGAAAAGTCTGACGGAGCTGCAAAAGGGAAGCTTTGAGCTGTCCTTAGACGGAGATCTGTTTCGCGTTATTCTGAAATTTCCGGAATGGGAGCCGCCTCAGGAGACAGACGAGAGGTAAACGTTGCTTTTTCGGCCATGATCTGTTATACTATCCAGGAAAAAGGACGATATAAGAATAGAAAACCGCCATCAGCAGGACAGGCAGCCAAAGGATACAAAAAAGACGGCGGAAAAAAGAGTTCTGACAGGAGGTAAGGATCATGGCATTTGGAAAGCCTGATTTGGAAGATGTAGTAAATGAGATGTATTTTAAAAAAGTAAAGGAGTATCTGGCGGAGCATGGGCCTACTCCCTCCATTGTAATCGCAGAGGAAACAAAGGTTCCGATGCATGTGATTGATAAACTGCTGCGGCAGGGACGGATAGAGATACCAGAGAGCGAGGAGAAGTTTCTCCCTTGTGAGAAATGCGGAAAGGATATCCGTTACGGTAGGTTCTGTCCAGAATGTGCCGCTTCCTTGGGAAAGGAAATAAAAGGGATGCTGACCTATGGCGAAATCGGAGAGGTGCCAAAAAAGCAGCCGACGGGAAAAATGCACTTTTTAGGAAAAGGAAAGCAATAGGGTTGACAGATTCCCGGATATCGAATATGATATAGAAAACATATAGCAAATGTAGCGCGGAAGAGGAGTAGACAGGAACATTCCCACAGAGAGAAGCCCAGACTGCTGAAAGGGCTTTGGAATCAGGACTGCCGAAGGTAGCTTCCAAACAGCAGTCCTAAGAAAGAAAGCAAAAGCTTTACACAGGGATTGCCGGGGCGTCCCGTTATAGACTGTGAGGTAACTGATTACTGGAAAGACGTTTTCAAACAAAAAAGGAGACAGGGGATCGGTTATAAAAAAAGGTGGTACCACGTGAGCCCGTCTCCCGTCCTTTCTGGATGGAGACGGGCGTTTTTGATCAAAAGAAAGGAGCCAAAAGAAGCTTATGAAACAGGAATTAGAAAAAACGTATCAACCAAAGGAGATTGAGGAACGCTTATATCAGAAGTGGCTGGAGAAAAAATATTTCCATGCCGAGCCAGATCCGGATAAAAAACCGTTTACGATTGTGATGCCGCCACCAAACATCACCGGGCAGCTTCATATGGGGCATGCTCTGGACAATACGATGCAAGATATTTTGACTCGCTTTAAACGGATGCAAGGCTACAATGCTCTCTGGCAGCCAGGAACGGATCACGCCAGCATCGCGACCGAGGCCAAGATCGTAGAGAAGCTAAAGGAAGAAGGAACGAGCAAAGAGGAATTAGGGCGCGAGGCGTTTTTGGAACGTGCTTGGGAGTGGAAACGGGAATACGGCGACCGGATTACCTCGCAGCTAAAAAAGCTAGGCTCGTCGTGTGACTGGGACAGAGAGCGTTTTACGATGGATGAGGGATGCTCGGAGGCAGTCAAGGATGTTTTTGTAAAGCTCTACAGGAAGGGCTGGATTTACAAGGGCTCCCGGATTGTCAACTGGTGTCCGGTCTGTCAGACGTCCATTTCCGATGCCGAGGTAGAGCATGTGGAGCAGGCCGGACATTTCTGGCATATCAAATATCCGATCATCGGAGAGGACGGGAAGCCAAGCGAAACCGAGTTTTTGGAATTTGCTACGACCCGTCCGGAGACGATGTTAGGAGATACGGCGGTTGCTATCCACCCAGACGACGAGCGTTACCAGCATTTAAAAGGGAAAAGCGTCTGGCTTCCGATTGTCAACCGGGTGATTCCGATTGTCGAGGACACGTATGTGGATCGAGAGTTTGGAACAGGAGTAGTCAAGATTACACCAGGCCATGATCCGAATGACTTTGAAGTAGGAAAGCGCCATCATCTGCCGGAAATTACCATATTAAACGACGATGCGACGATCAACGAAAACGGCGGGAAATACGCCGGGCTGGATCGCTATGAGGCCAGAAAACAGATTGTAGAGGAATTAAAGGAGCTGGGACTGTTAGTCCGAATCGAGGATTATAGCCACAATGTTGGTACGTGCTACCGCTGCCATAATACGATTGAGCCATTGATCAAACAGCAATGGTTTGTTAAAATGGAAGAGATGGCAAAGCCTGCGATACAGGCAGTGGAGCAGGGAAGGCTGCGGTTGATTCCGGAACGGATGGATAAAATTTATTACAACTGGTTAAACAACATTCGTGACTGGTGTATTTCCCGTCAGCTTTGGTGGGGACACCGGATTCCGGCTTACTATTGCGAAGCATGCGGAGAAATGGTAGTATCAAAGGAGAGGCCGGAGGCTTGTCCAAAGTGCGGGCATACTCATCTAAAGCAGGATCCGGATACGTTGGATACCTGGTTTTCCTCAGCGCTCTGGCCGTTTTCCACTCTTGGCTGGCCGGAGGATACGGAGGACTTCCGTTATTTTTACCCGACAGACGTTCTCGTGACAGGGTATGATATCATCTTTTTCTGGGTCATCCGTATGGTATTTTCCGGGCTGGAGCAGACCGGAGAGCTGCCGTTTCATACGGTGATGTTCCATGGCCTAATCCGGGATTCCCAGGGGCGGAAGATGAGCAAATCCCTGGGAAACGGGATCGATCCGTTAGAGGTAGTGGAAAAGTATGGGGCGGATGCTCTGCGGCTGACGTTAATCACCGGGAACGCACCGGGAAACGATATGCGTTTTTACTGGGAGCGTGTGGAAAACAGCCGGAACTTTGCCAATAAGGTCTGGAATGCTTCCCGGTTTATTATGATGAACCTGGAGGCTGCTAAAGAGAACCGTCCGTTGGAAGAACAGCAGCCTGCAGATGGTCAGTCCCCGGCAGGAGGGCAGGTGCAGCCAGAACCGACGCAAGTACAGCCGGAGTTGACACAGGCCGACAAGTGGATTTTGTCAAAATTAAACGAACTGATCCGGGATGTCACCGACAACATGGAGAGCTTTGAACTGGGTGTGGCGGTACAAAAGGTCTATGATTTTATCTGGGAGGAATTCTGCGACTGGTATATTGAAATGGTAAAGCCAAGGCTCTACGGCGAGAACGACCAAACAAAGAGCGCGGCACTTTGGACGTTAAAGACAGTGCTGATCACTTCCTTAAAGCTGCTGCATCCGTATATGCCGTTTATTACAGAGGAAATCTTCCTCAGACTGCAGTCCGAGGAGGAGTCGATTATGATTTCCAGTTGGCCGGTCTGGAACGAGGCATGGAGCTTTCCAGAGGATGAAGCAGCCGTGGAGACGATCAAAGAGGCAGTAAAGGGAATCCGTACTGTGCGTACCGACTTAAATGTACCGCCGTCCCGTAAGACTACGGTAGTGGTAGTATCAGAGGAGGAAGGAACAAGGGCGATATTTGAAAACAGTAAGGTCTTTTTCGCCACCCTGGCTCATGCCGGGGAGGTACAGGTACAGTCGGACAAAGCAGGAATCGGGGAGGATGCTGTTTCCGCTGTGGTTCCTTCTGCCACCATCTACATGCCGTTAGCGGAGCTGGTGGATTTGGAAAAGGAACGGGAACGGTTGAAGAAGGAGCAGGAGCGGCTCGCTGGAGAGCTGAAACGGGTAAACGGTATGCTGGCGAACGAACGCTTCCTGAGTAAAGCGCCAGAGAGCAAAATTCAGGAGGAACAGGAAAAGAGGGCGAAATATACGGCGATGATGGAGCAGGTGACAGAACGCTTAAAGGCTATGGGAGAATAAGGAGCAGGCAGAGAAGGCAAAGGGAATCAGCCATGGAGGTAGCGGTATGGGGCAGGAACAGAATCAATCAAAGGAAAAGGACTGGCGTCAGCTTTCTATTTTGTCGATTTCAGAGGACGCCATGGAAGCACATCTGACGCTGTGGCCGACGGCGGAGGAGGAGGGAGCGACGGAGGAGGAGGTCATAGCCCTGATGAAGTCGCGCAATATTGTCTACGGAATCCAGATAGAAGAAATCCGGCGGATGCTGTCGGAAAAGCTCTACCTGGAGGATATCTGCGTGGCGAAGGGGACGCCTGCTATCCAGGGAAATCCGGGCGAGTTCGAGTTTTTTATCGAGACGCAGCGGGAGCGTCATCCAAAAATCCGCGAGGATGGCTCTGTAGATTATTCTGATTATGATGCGGTGACGTTGGTCAGCAAGGATCAGCTCTTAGTCCGCTATCACCCGGCTACGAACGGACAGGACGGCATGACGGTAAAAGGGATGCGTCTTGTCGGCAAGCGCGGTTCGGAAAAGCCCATGATCAAAGGGAAGGGATTTTACACGCTGCAGGATAAAACCGAATATTATGCAGAGATTGACGGCAGGGCGGAATGTACGAACGGCTACATGGTAGTCTCAAACGTACTGGAAATTCATGGGGACGTCGATTTTGCCTACGGAAATGTGGACTTTGCCGGAGATGTCAAAATTTACGGGGATGTAATCAGCAAGATGCGGGTAAAGGCGTCCGGCTTTATCACCGTCGAGGGGCATGTCGAGGGCGCGCAGCTAATCGCCGGGAAGGGTGTTATTTTAAAAAACGGGATGCAGGGCAGCGGGATTGGTAGCATCGACTCAAAGGGCGATGTAGAAGGGAAATTTTTTGAACAGGCCAATATCCGCTCCGGAGGGAGCCTCTATGCCAACGCGATTTTAAACTGTAAAATCGAGGCAGCGGAAAACGTTGTGTTAGAGGGCTTCCTGGCTGCTCTGGTCGGGGGTCGGATTCATGCCGGAACCTGCATCGAGGCGGCCAACATCGGCAATATTTCCTTTACGACGACGCAGCTTTTTGTCGGGACGAGCGGCAAGGAAAACACGATACTTCAAAACCTCGGAGATAAGATCGAGGAGGATACCAAGGAGCTAAATAAAATCGAAGAAAAGTTAAAGCTCCTTAGTGGAGTCGATATTGCGAACGTGCCGAACGGCCCTAAGCTGATGGAGGTCAAAAAGGAGCTGCTGCGTGACAAAATCCGTCTCTCCTCCGAGATCAACGACAAGGAGAATCAGCGTAAGGAGCTGTCCTTGCGGAAAACAAGAGCAGTCGGAGCCAGAGTAGTTGTACACAAGCAGGTCTATCCCGGGACGCAGGTCATGGTAAACGGAGCCTATATGAAGGTGCCAGATATCGTAAACGATGTGACGATCCGTAAAAAGGGGAACGAAGCCTGTATGTTTTCCAACAAATCTTAGACAGCCGCAAATTTTGTCGGGAAAATACGGGCGGTGGGACTTGCTTTTTTCGTGATAAACAGGTAAGATAGAACAATACAAAGAATTGAGGTAGCAGGATGATTGATTTTGAACAGGAGCTGGCAAAATTTCAGCTCAGTCTGGAGGTCGATCAGGCGGAGGATGCGATCAACCAGAATAAGCTGGCGGATGTCACAGACATCATCAAGGAATTGATAGAAGAGATTAAAAACCGATAACAGACAAAGGAACAGGAGTTACAGAGCATGAACTGTCCATATTGCGGAAGCCGATTATCCATAAGGGACCGCTGTGACCGCTGCGGTGAGGATATGACAATCTTTAAAAAAGTATACCGGATTGCGAACCAGTACTATAATATAGGAGTCCGAAAGGCACAAGTACGGGACTTGTCGGGTGCTGTGATGGCGCTGCAAAACTGCCTGCGTTTAAACAAAAAGCATACCGATGCCAGAAACCTTTTAGGGCTGATTTACCAGGAGATGGGAGAAACGGTCAGCGCCCTTGGCCAATGGGTGATCAGCAAGCATTTTCAGAGCGAGGACAATGAGGCGGATTACTATTTAAATCTGGTGCAGCGAAACCCCTCGAGGCTGGATACGGTCAATCAGGTAATTAAAAAATACAACAGCGCACTGACCTCCGCCAGACAGGGCAGCGACGATCTGGCGATCATCCAGCTAAAAAAGGTGGTCAGCATAAACCCGCACTATGTACAGGCGCTTCAGCTTCTGGCGTTACTTTATATCCACAACAAGGAGTATGAGCGCGCCAGAAAGTACCTAAAGCGTGCCGCCAAGGTAGATGTCACCAATACGACGACCCTGACTTATTTGGAGGAGCTAAGAGAGCTGGGCGTTTTGGAGGACGCAGAACCTGCAGAGGAGACACGGAGCAGGGATTCGATTACGGATCGGGATGTGATTGTGCCGGCTCATACGTATGCGGAGGAAAAGCCGAATATTATGGCCTGGGTGAATCTGGTGCTGGGTGTGATCATTGGCGCCGCTTTTATTATGATAGCGATTGTACCAGGCATCCGAAAGCAGGAGGTGCAGGGAGAGAGCGGCGAGATCGTCGAGCTAAACGAGCAGCTTATCAGACAGCAGGCAGAATTGGAGGCCGCAGAGGGAGAAAAGACCGCTCTGACAGAAGAGATTGCTGATCTCAATAAGCAGATAAAGAAATTAGAAAAGGCGCAAGAAAACAAGGGAGAGGAGACACCAAAGAAAGAGGATCTGAGCGTTTATGAAACCTTGATGCAGGCAGCCGTTGCTTTTTTGGAGGAAAAGGAAACAGAGGCAGCGGATCTGCTGGTACAGGTAGATCGAAAGAAGCTGGAGCTAAAGCAGGCTGTCACCTTATATGGAAAGCTTTCCGGCCAGTTGTTTGAAGAGCAGTCGCAGGAAGCCTATCAAAGCGGTCATGCACTCTATACGGCCGGGAAATACGAGGATTCGCTAAAGGAATTTGAAAAGGCGATTCAAATGAACCCGGACAACGTAGACGCGATGTATTTTACCGGGCGTGCCTACCACCGTCTGGAGCAGTATGAGGAGGCCAGGAAATGGTATAACCGCCTGATAGACGATTATCCAGATACCGGACGTGCCGGAGAAGCAAAGGGACGGCTGCGGGAGCTTCCGGCAGAGCCTGAGACAAACGAGTAAAAAAAGCTACGAAAGAAAAAGGGAATTCCTGGATAAGCAGGAGTTCCTTTTTTACGTGAAAAACAAAAAAGGAGGCAGGAGAGGTGTCAGAGGAAACGGGATATGAAATCGACGGAGGAACCCTCTTTATCCGGATCAAGGGGGATTTGGATCATCATATGGCAGAAGGTATCCGAGAGGAGGCGGACAGGCTGATCGATGCGTATGGGGTAAGGCATGTCGTGTTTGATTTCAGCAAGTCCGGCTTTATGGACAGCTCTGGAATCGGTGTGATTATGGGGCGTTATCAAAAGCTGCATTATGCAGGGGGGAGCGTGTCGGTAGCAGGAATAGGCGGCAGGCTGGAAAAGGTATTTCAGCTATCCGGGCTGAACCGGATCGTAGGGCGATATGAGGAAGCTAAGATGGGAGGAAAAGGGAGAAGATGAACGGGAAAACAAGCATGGAGCTGCGGATTGGCAGCAGCTCGGAAAACGAAAGCCTGGCGCGGGTATGCGTAGCGGCCTTTGCCGCACGCCTCGATCCGACCTTAGAGGAGATCGCGGATATTAAAACTGCAGTATCCGAGGCAGTGACAAACTGCATTATTCATGGCTATGAAGGAAGCGAGGGAGAAATTCGGATTAGCTGCAGCATAGAAGAGAAACGGCTGCACGTAGAGGTAGAGGATCAGGGCGTCGGAATAATGGATATCAAACAGGCAATGGAGCCGTTGTTTACGACAAAGCCGGAGCTGGAGCGTTCCGGGATGGGGTTTGCCTTTATGGAGGCTTTTATGGATGAGCTTTCTGTCACCTCATCGCCGGGACAGGGAACAAAGGTCGTGATGGAAAAAGAAATAGGAAAGGCAGGCCTGTATGGATACTCTGGAACTGATTAAATGCTCACAGCAGGGAGATAAAGAAGCCAGAGAACAGGTGATTTTAGAGAACGTAGGATTGGTCTGGAGCATCGTCAGACGCTTTAGCGGAAGAGGCTGTGAGCTAGAGGATTTGTTCCAGATTGGAAGCATTGGCTTAATGAAGGCCATTGACAAGTTTGATCTATCCTTTGACGTCAAGTTTTCCACGTATGCTGTGCCGATGATCTCGGGAGAAATCAAACGGTTTTTGCGAGATGACGGGCTGGTAAAGGTCAGCCGGACGATGAAGGAAAATCATTTTAAGCTTCATGCTGCAAAGGAACGGCTGG
>CASCWU010000092.1 GCA_949155905.1 uncultured Lachnospiraceae bacterium | reverse complement strand
GACGGAAACGGTGCCGAGTACCAATAAGGATACAACTGGTGGCGGAACGACCGGTGGTGGAACAACTGGAGGCGGAAGCTCCAGCGGCGGAAGCACCGGAGGCGGAACGTATTATCCTCCTACTGGCGGCGGAAATACTGGTGGCGGAGACACACCAAATCCTCCTGTTACACCAACAATTACTCCGGCTGCGATTACGGCAACTGTAAGTGTGTCGGGATCCTCTGTTGGTTCAACATCTGCAACGGGAAGCAATGGAACCCTGGCTGCTACTATTACAGCTTCTTTACCGGCAGTAATCAAGATTGAATTAACGGGAATTGATGTTGCTTCTATCAAAGCGATAACCTTTGACGGAACATCATTAACTCCTGCTACTACTATCGGTGGAGAGATTACAGAAGAAAAGGACGTAGTGGTTGTGATTACGGAAACAAATGATGCAAAGACTACGTTGACGATCACAGTAAAGGCGATAGTAAAGGATAAGGATAATAACATTACCCGTAATTTAACAGAGTATACGGCAAATTTTGATACGACGTCTAAATTTGCTTATGCGTTGTATGATATCAGCGATATGAGTGGAGCAACCATTTCTGAGGGCGGAGTTTCTGAGCGTATTACCTTAGATAATGGGAAAATTAAGGTTAAAGTAACTACAGATACTTCGGAAGAGAAAACGGTCATTTTAAAACCAAGCAATGCCGAGAGTGGTATCGTAGTTGGAAATACAACGGCAGCATCCGTTACTTTAACTTTCACACCGCCATCTGTAGACAGTGTAGTTGAAAAAGTTACGGCTAAGACAATCAAAACGCCTGGAATAGTGGAATATGTCGGAGATGGAGCATATAAGAGCTATGCGATATATTCTCAGGCAGATGTAGGAAAGGAAACATATCTTGCAATTTCCGGTACAGCCATCAGACATTCTGATAAGGCGGAAGATAGGGCAGTTGTTTCTGGAAGTGGTTTAATCGCTGTTGCAACAGCAGCGGAAGGTATGACAGATACTACTTCTGTAGCTGTTTATTATACAAAGGACAGTGGCTTATATCGTTGGTGGGATGCTGAAAATGCGTGTGCTGGTGTAGATGCAGATGATCAGATTCATGATATTTTGTTAAACCATCCGGATAGTGCAGGGAACAGAGATTATTATATTCTCACTTCTAAGGGTGAACTGTACAAGGCAGAGCTGAGCAGCAGTAACACTGCTATTAAAAAAGGTGATGCTACTCATGATGAAAATAAAAAGACAGAGTAATCCTAAGAGAATGGCAAAAAATAACGAGAGTATAAAAGTTTATAGAAATAGCTAAACAAAACAGGTCTTCTATGATAAAATCTCATTATCATAAGAAGGCCTGTTATTATGACAAGAAGAGAAAAGCAGCCCATATACAAAGTCGTCATGACAAAAGGAGAGAGGCTATACGTAAGAATTTGAAGGAAGCCCGCTAGAGGACGGGCTTAACACAAAGAGAGACAGCAGAACTTTTGGGTAGCGTTAAACGTTGGGATGCCCTTCTGAAAAATGATATAGGATTAGAAAAAAAGCTGTTTCCGATTAAGCAATCCATTGGAACATCAAAGAAAGCTATCGGTATTCCAGAGAGGACATTGCCGGTAGGGCGATGGATCGGGTTTAAGGTATTGGAGGAAGCAGTTTAGAAAGAGGTGACACGTAATGAGCGATATAATGGAATTTGGGAGCAGAGATGAATTTAGAAAATGGCTTCATGATAACTGCCTTTCAAGTGCTGGTATTTGGGTTTTGTTTGGCAAGGCTGGCGGATCGAAAACAATAAAGGCTTGAAGAGCAGGGGCGTATGACTGATTTTGACAGAAAGAAAATAGAGGATGCCAAAAAGAACGACCAATGGGATGCGGTAAATCCGTTGGCGGTTATTACAGAAGAGCAGATGGCACAGCTTTCTGTGATATTGGAAAGCTATGAGCCGACCTACACAAATTTTCAGGCGATGTCTTTATCCGTGAAGAAAACTTATACACGGGCGTTCCTTGATGCAAAGCCTCTGTTAAAAAGTAAAACGATTTGTCTCTTGACCTCCATTGGCATTTTGCTTATAATAATATCGTCAGCTACTAAAAATAGAAGCTAAGGCCTTTTGGGCAGAGCCATCCTAAGGAGAAGTTATGGAAACAAGAGTTGCCGTCATCGGCATTATCGTAGAAGAACCATCCTCCGTAGAGC
This sequence comes from uncultured Lachnospiraceae bacterium, assembly GCA_949155905.1. GTDB lineage: Bacteria > Bacillota > Clostridia > Lachnospirales > Lachnospiraceae > MGBC131033. Next base: position 12,671 of record CASCWU010000092.1, on the reverse strand, counting down.
AGCTAAACCTCCTGCTTCACGAATACAGCCGTTATATCATCGGGCGCATGGGGATACCGTATCGTGAAAAGGGGATTCATATTATCAGCATTGCCATAGATGCCCCGCAAAGCATCATCAGTGCGCTTTCCGGAAAGATCGGGCGGATCAGGGGAATCAGCAACAAGGCTGCCTACTCTAATTTTGCAAGCCCTCTGGAGACAGAGGAATGAGCGCCGCATATTGCTCTATCATAGACAGGCTCAGAGAAACCCATGCTCTTTCTGAGGAGGGCTATCTGTCCTTAATGCAGTGCAGCGATGCTGCAGTACTTGACTATCTTCGCCAGTCAGCCGACGAGGTGCGTAGATCGGTATATGGAACGACGATATACGTCCGCGGGCTGATCGAATTTACAAACTACTGCAAAAATGACTGTCTGTATTGTGGAATCCGCAGGAGCAACCGCTGTGCGGAGCGGTTCCGTCTGGAAGAGGCGGATATCCTGGGATGCGCAGAAGCCGGCTATAGGCTAGGGTTCCGTACGTTCGTTCTTCAGGGCGGGGAGGATCCGTATTTTGATGACAAAAAAGTGATTGATTTGGTTTCTGCCTTGCGGAAAACCTATCCAGACTGTGCGATTACGCTTTCAATAGGAGAAAAGCCGCGTGAGTCGTATCAGGCGTATTTTGACGCCGGGGCGGATCGGTATCTGCTTCGTCATGAAACGGCATCTGCAGAGCATTATGGCAGGCTTCACCCGCCGGAGCTTTCTCTGCGGCACCGGATGGAGTGCTTAGAGGCGTTAAAGGAGATCGGTTATCAGGTAGGATGCGGCTTTATGGTAGGATCACCCTACCAGACTCCGCAGCATATCGTTCAGGATTTGAAATTTGTCGAGGCGTTTCGGCCTCATATGGTAGGAATAGGGCCGTTTATTCCGCATAAGGATACTCCGTTTGGCAGCTTTGAGGCGGGCTCGGCGCAGGAAACGATAAAGCTCCTGTCTATCATACGACTGATGCTGCCGAACGTGCTGCTGCCTGCGACGACGGCGCTCGGAACCATTGCCGGGGACGGAAGGGAAAAAGGAATTCTCGCCGGAGCTAATGTCATTATGCCGAATCTTTCGCCGCCGGATGCACGGAAAAAATATATGCTCTACAACGATAAGCTTTCTGCCGGAGAGGAAGCGGCGGAGCATCTGCTGGAGCTGAAGCGTTCCATGGTGGCGATTGGATATGAAATCGTTACTGATCGCGGGGATTATAAAGGATAGCAAATGCCATAAGAAAGGATTATGGTGTTTTCTATAAATAGTATACTAATTTACTGACGGGGAAGTGCTGGAAATGTCTCTGACCCGTAAGAAAGGAAGGTTTTTATGTATCACCCAAATTCTCTAAAAGCAGAAGAGTTCATCTGCCATGAGGAGGTGGAAGCCTCTCTGGCCTATGCCGATGAAAATAAGGATAATATTCCTCTTCTGCGTCAGATTCTGGAAAAAGCGAAGCTGCGGAAGGGGCTTGACCACCGGGAAGCCTCTGTACTGCTGGCCTGTGAGAACGAGGAAATCTTACAGGAGGTTTACATGCTGGCAGAACAGATCAAAAAGGACTTTTACGGAAACCGGATCGTGATGTTCGCACCGCTTTATCTTTCCAACTATTGCGTGAATGGCTGTGTCTACTGTCCGTATCATCTGAAAAACAAGCATATCCCAAGAAAAAAGCTGTCTCAGGAGGAGGTTCGGGCAGAGGTAATTGCACTCCAAGATATGGGGCATAAGCGTCTGGCTATCGAAGCCGGGGAGGATCCGGTCAACAATCCGATTGAGTATATTCTGGAATGTATCGACACGATTTACAGCATCAAGCATAAAAACGGCGCGATCCGCCGAGTGAATGTGAATATTGCGGCAACGACGGTAGAAAATTACCGGAAACTGAAGGAGGCCGGAATCGGTACTTATATTCTTTTTCAAGAAACCTATCATAAGGAAAGCTATGAAAAACTTCATCCGACCGGGCCGAAGCACGATTATGCCTATCATACGGAGGCGATGGATCGGGCGATGGAGGGCGGAATTGACGATGTCGGGCTTGGCGTGTTGTATGGTCTGGAGCTGTACCGCTATGAATTTGCCGCGCTGCTGATGCACGCAGAGCATCTGGAGGCAGTGCATGGAGTTGGCCCTCATACGATCAGTATGCCGCGAATCAAGCATGCGGACGATATCGATCCGTCTGCCTTTGACAATTCCATCAGTGATGATATTTTTGCGAAGCTGTGCGCGCTGGTCAGAATTTCCGTTCCATACACCGGAATGATTATTTCCACACGGGAAAACCAGGAGGTACGGGAGCGCCTGCTGCGGTTAGGCATTTCTCAAATCAGCGGAGCCTCCAGAACATCGGTCGGCGGTTATACGGAGGAGGTGCGTCCTACCGATACCGAGCAGTTTGACGTATCCGATCAGAGGACGCTCGATGAGGTCGTGCGCTGGCTGATGGAAAAGGGCTTTATTCCGTCGTTCTGTACGGCCTGTTACCGGGAAGGCCGGACGGGGGATCGGTTTATGAGTCTGTGCAAGAGCGGACAGATCCAAAACTGCTGCCATCCGAATGCACTGATGACGTTAAAGGAATTTTTAGAGGACTATGCTTCGCCGGAAACGCAGGAGATTGGAAATGCCCTGATAGAACGAGAGCTTCCGAATATTCCAAAGGAAAAGGTACGGCAGATCGCGGCGGATTACATCCGGGAAATCAAAAACGGGAAACGGGATTTCCGTTTTTAAAAAAGTTGCCGATGCCATAGGTAGGAGGTGCGGCAGGAAGGAGAAAATCTTCCGGCCGCACGTCGGCTGCGTAAATAGAATGGAGAAACAGATATGGGATTACAGGATACACCGAATGCGAATCGGGTACACATTGCCTTTTTCGGAAGGCGGAACGTCGGAAAATCCAGCCTGCTCAATGCCATCACTGGACAGGATATCGCGATTGTGTCTGAGGTAAAGGGAACGACGACTGATCCGGTCTCCAAAGCGATGGAGCTTTTGCCGCTTGGCCCTGTACTGCTGATCGATACCCCGGGGCTGGACGACGAGGGAACGGTAGGAGAGCTGCGGATCAAAAAGACACGCCAGGTTCTCCGTAAAACAGATATTGCCGTATTGGTGACGGATGGTGTGTTATCTGCACTGGAAACAGAGCTGGTGGAGCTGTTCCAGGCCAAAAAGCTGCCGTATTTGATTGTATATAATAAAAGTGATCTATATACTCCGCAGATAGAAACGGAACAGGAGATAGCAGTCAGCGCAGCCTCGGGGGAGCATATCACAGAGCTAAAGGAGCGGCTGGCAGTTCTGGCAAGGAAAGAAGAAAATGCCAGACGCCTGATCGGAGATATGCTTTCCCCACAGGACGTCGTTGTACTCGTAACGCCGATTGACTCCTCTGCGCCTAAGGGACGGATGATTTTGCCGCAGGTACAGGCGATACGGGATATTCTCGACGCTTGTGCGGTCTGCTTTGTGACACAGACCGCACAGCTTGCATTTGTGCTGGAGGAATTGAAGCGTCCGCCACGGCTGGTAGTGACGGACAGCCAGGACTTTGGTAAAGTAAAGGCGATTGTCCCGGAAACGATTCCGCTTACTTCCTTTTCGATTTTATTTGCCAGGCTGAAGGGCTTTCTTCGGACAGCGGCAAAGGGAGCGGCAGCGGTCGATTCCTTAAAGGACGGGGATACCGTGCTGATCTGTGAGGGCTGTACTCATCATCGCCAATGCGAGGACATCGGAACTGTGAAGCTGCCGAACTGGATAAAAAAGCACACGGCAAAGGAGCTTTCGTTTGCCTTTACCTCAGGAGGCGCGTTCCCGGAGGAGCTGTCCAAGGAGGACTATGCGATGGTGATTCATTGCGGCGCCTGTATGCTGAATGAAAAGGAAGTTCAGTACCGGATGCACAGTGCGGAGGACGCCGGGATTCCGTTTACGAATTATGGGACGATGATCGCATATTTAAACGGTATACTGGAGCGGAGCCTGAATGGGATAGGGATGTCTTTGGACAGGCTATGACAAAATTTTCCGAATAGAGTCCGGGGAGAGGTGGTACTGGGCGGCTAAGGTCTCCAGGGACTGTCCCTCCCTGTGCTTTGCCCGGATTTCTGTATTCCGTTTTTTATAGTATTCCCTCGCGCCGGAGGATTCGCCCCAGGGCTTCTTTTCCTGGCGGCTTGGAATATACAGAGTCTCTCCGGAAATGTACTGCTGCAGCTCCTTGAGCAGATGATCCGGCAGGATATCTTGTGCATTTTTGTATTTCATACATAAAATCCTTTATAATGTCTGTTTGGCGGCATTGTCTAAAAATGCTTCCACGGTAGCAAACTCCCGGATCTGTCCGCCGCCTTTGGTGATGATCTCCCGGATAAGCTGCTCGGTCTGATTTGCCCGTTCGGAAAGTGCAGACAGGTTGGCTGCGTCATACGCATCCATCAGCTCGATTTTGGCCAGACCGAAATCCGCACAGACCTGATTTAGTTCGCTTTGCAGATAAACTCCCCACATATAAGCCTTGACGGTGTCCTTTGCCTGGGTATAATGCCGGATTCTAAGCCAGGTATAGGAAAGCTCTCCGTACCAGTCAGCCAAGTCCTGGTAATTTTGCTCAGAGGATGCTTCTGGCTGTGCCGCGATGTGCTGCTCGGTAAGATACTGCCGGGTAAGACAGAGCAATTCGTAGCAGCGTTTTTTCTGTTCCCCTTCCTTTGGCTCTAAAAGAATCTCCTTGTAAAGTCTGGCAAACCCCTCTGGGACATGTTCCATTTTTTCCAATTCTTCGAGCTGTTCGGTCTGGGAATGCCGGAAGTAGCTGCAGTTGGAAAAGGCAATGCAGCGAGCCAGATAGTCTAACAGATAACCGGCTCCCATCCTGGCATCGCTGCCGGAAGCGAACAGCAATTCCGAAAAAATTTCTTTTGCCTGCTGATAGGCCTGCAGCGCCTGGACACGCATACGCTGTTTGTCGGCCATATAGTCGGCCTGCTTTTTTTGCAGAGCTTCAAATCGTTTTCGTTCTTCCTCGGTTCTGGCATATAAAATTTCGGCATCTGCCAGACAAGTCAGGTTGTATTCCTCCAGGTCGGCAAAGCGTTCCAGCCGTTCCCAAGGAATTCCCCAGATGTCATAGCCCCTCCCCTCAAGGAGAAAGGTTTGGGCGAATTGTTCTCCTTTTTTGGTGATAGGTACAAAATAGCTGATGCAAGGTGTTGCCTCGTCAATCTGCAGGGTGGAATGGGAGACGACCAGAGCGATATCATCGGCGTATTGCTCCTGGACGGTGCGGATTACCCATTCTGTAACAAAGGTATCGGATTGTTTACTCATCATTTGGTTCCTCCTTCTTTTTTTACCGGACCGGATAAGGATATTGTAAACAATCAGGTGAAAGGAAGCAAGGGAGAGAATGGTTCTGTCCTGTTCTTTCTTGTGCTATTCTTAAATATAACAAGATTTTTTGGAAAAGCTTAAAAAAGAAGTTCACAGAAAAAACATATAGTAGACACAAAGTTTTCACACTTTTGTTAGCACTCGCTATTGACGAGTGCTAACAAAAGTGGTATAGTATTTACAGAACAAAAAACAAATACTCCGATACAGAAATAGTATCTTTCCTGCAGCGGGGCAGCTTCCCCAGGGATATACTCCCGATAGGGGCATAAAGTGAAAGGAGATATGACGTATGATGTTACCTAGTATTTTTGGAGAAAGCTTATTTGATGATTTTATGGAGGATTTTACATTTCCAGCCTTTCCGTCCCTTTCTCATATGGATAAGACCTTATATGGAAAGAATGCAAGAAATCTAATGAAAACGGATGTAAAGGAAACAGAAACCGGGTATGAGTTAGACATTGATCTGCCGGGCTTTCAGAAAGAGGAAGTAAAGGCTTCTCTGGAAAATGGTTATTTGACTATCCATGCCGCGAAAGGAATGGAAAAGGAGGAGCAGGAAAAAGAAACCGGACGATATATCCGTAGAGAGCGTTACAGCGGTTCCTGTGAACGTTCCTTCTATGTAGGCACGGACATCACAGAGGAGGATATCAAGGGTGAGTTTCAGCATGGGATTTTGAAGCTGATGATACCAAAAAAAGAAGCTAAACCTATGGTAGAGGAAAAGAAGTATATTACGATTGAAGGATAAAAGGAAATCGGGACAAAGCCGATAAAAAAACAACAGGCAGCGGCATGGTTTTTTATCATGCCGCTGCCTGTACGTTTAGATATTGTAAGAACCCCGGTGGCTTGCTTAGCCAAAGTATCTCTTTAACAGTCCGGCAAATGCTCTGCCGTGTCTAGCCTCGTCTCTGGCCATTTCATGAACGGTATCATGAATCGCATCCAGGTTGGCAGCCTTTGCTCTCTTAGCGAGATCGGTCTTGCCAGCGGTAGCGCCGTTTTCTGCCTCGACACGCAGTTCGAGATTTTTCTTGGTGCTGTCGGTGACAACCTCGCCTAACAGCTCGGCAAATTTTGCTGCATGCTCTGCCTCTTCATAAGCGGCCTTTTCATAGTACATACCAATCTCTGGATAGCCCTCTCTGTGTGCGACACGAGCCATCGCCAGATACATACCTACCTCTGTACATTCTCCTGTGAAGTTGGCGCGCAGGTCAGCCATGATATCCTCGCTGGAACCCTGTGCTACGCCTACGACATGCTCTGCTGCCCAGCTCATTTCACCAGACTGCTCTACGAACTTCTCCTTTGGAGCCTGGCACTGAGGACATTTCTCAGGAGCTGTCTCGCCTTCATACACATAACCACATACAGAACATACAAATTTTTTCATGTTTTAAAATCTCCTTTCATATTACAAACCGGTTTTGGATACAAGCTCTGCTTCCTCCTGAAAAAGACAGGAAGGGCAGGTGCCGTAAAAATAAGTCTGACTTCCCTCTATCCTACCAGTGAAGTGTTTGGCGGCACACTTGTTTACAAAGTCAATGGAATCCATATCCAAATCCATAACTGTGCCGCAGAGTGTGCAGATAAAGTGATAGTGAGGGGAGGTGTTTCCATCGAAACGGTCGCAGCCACCGCCGCAGGAAAGCTTGATAATCTCACCGGTTTCTGTCAGTTGGTTTAGGTTCCGGTATACCGTACCCAGACTGATGTTGGGTATCCTCTTGCGGATTTCATCATATACTGTGTCAGCAGTCGGATGGGAGGAGGTAGAAGCCAGATATTGCTTGATAAAGGCACGCTGTTTGCTGTATTTTCTTCCAGCCATAGTATCCCTCCATTCTAACAAAATCATCCTGGTTCTAAAATCAGTAATGATTACTGTTATTAGTCTATAACAAGCTTGTTCATTTGTCAAGCATTATTTTTTTCTTTTAGAAAAGTGAATTGTAATTCTACCAGGCTTATGGTAAGATGAAGAAGAATAGTAAAGAAGTAGAAGGTCTGGGACAGTCTGGGAACAGGAGCCTGAAAATGGGGAAGAGAGCAGAAGAAAGGAGAAGGAGGAAATGAAGTTAAATTACAGACGAACGTTTTTTGTGGGGCTTGCATTTATGTCTATCTGTGCATTTTGGCAGATGTATGACAACATCATTCCGTTGATTCTGGACAATACGTTTCATATGGGGGAAACGGTGACAGGAATTATTATGGCGTTAGATAATGTATTGGCCTTGTTTTTGCTGCCGATATTTGGAAGCCTGTCGGATCGGGTGAATACGAGACTGGGGAAAAGAACTCCTTTTATTGTAGTGGGGACAGCGTTGGCGGTTCTATTTATGGTACTAATTCCGATAGCCGATCAGTTGGCGGATTTGAGGCTGTTTTTTGTATTATTAGGCGGGGTACTGCTTTCTATGAGCTGTTATCGCTCTCCGGCGGTTGCGCTGATGCCGGACGTGACGCCGAAGCCTCTGCGGAGCAAAGCCAATGCCGTGATCAACCTGATGGGTTCGGTAGGCGGGGTCTATACCTTGATTATGATTAAGCTTTTAGTAAAAAAGATAGATAAACCAGATTATATGCTGCTGTTTATTTCAGTAGCCGAGCTGATGGTACTGGCAGCAATGCTGCTGTTAGCGACAATCCGGGAAAATAAGCTTCGGGAGGAAAAGCAGGTGCAGGAGGCCAGAGAGGGACAGGAGGAGGCCGATGAAGAAACGGAAACAGATGCCCGGGGGCATAGAGGACTTTCTGCACCGGTACGAAAGAGCCTGATTTTTATTCTGGCCTCAGTGGTTCTTTGGTTTATGGCATACAATGCGGTTACAACAGCTTTTTCCCGGTACGCGGTTCATGTTTGGGGACTGGAGGGAGGCAGCTTTGCCAACTGTCTTTTGGTTGCGACGGCGGCAGCGATGGTAAGCTATATCCCAATCGGGATGATTTCCGGCAGGATTGGGCGGAAAAGGACGATTTTAGCAGGAATCACGCTGATGACCTTTAGCTATTTTTGCGGCTTTTTATTCCGGGAATATTCTGCTGTCATTAACGCAGTATTTGCCGTTACCGGGATTGGCTGGGCTGCGATCAACGTCAACTCGTATCCGATGGTCGTAGAGATGAGTAAAAATTCCAATGTAGGAAAATATACGGGGCTGTATTACACCTTTTCCATGGCGGCACAGATTATTACTCCGGTTCTTTCCGGGTTTTTCTTAGAGCATGTATCTTACCGGACCCTTTTTCCGTATGCGATGCTCTTTTCCGTTGCTTCGTTTTGTACGATGCTTGCAGTAAAGCACGGGGATGCCCGCCCGGAAAAAAAGGAAAGTGTGCTGGAGCATTTTGATATAGAGGATTAAAGCAGATTTTTAAAGGGGATAGAAATGTTAATAATAAAGATAATAGGGATCGTTGTTTTGATAGCTGTAGTATTATACCTGTTGGCCATTATGCCGCATATGAGAAACCGCCCGAGCCTGAAGCCGTTTCAGGGCTGGTACTATGCCCATCGGGGACTGCATAACAATAAAACGGATGCGCCGGAAAATACGCTGGCAGCCTTTCGGAAGGCAGTAGAGGCCGGGTATGGGATTGAGCTGGATATCCAACTGACCAAGGATAAGGTGCCGGTTGTCATTCATGATTATACCTTAAAGCGTGTCTGCAAACAGGACATCCGGGTAGACTCCCTGACTTTAAAGGAGCTGCATCGGTATACCGTTTATAAAAGCAAAGAAAAAATTCCTACTTTGGCAGAGGTATTAGAGCTGGTGGCCGGCCGAGTACCATTGATCGTAGAATTTAAAGTAGAGGCGGTGGATCTTTCGCTATGCGAGATAGCGCCGCCGCTGTTAGATCGGTATAAGGGAGTCTGGTGTATGGAATCCTTTAACCCACTCTGTGTCAGATGGTACAAAAAGAACCGGCCTAAGGTGATGCGGGGACAGCTTTCGGATCACTTTGCCAAATCCGGGGAGAAGGGAAACCGGCTGCTGTTCTGGTTTTTAAAAAGTCTGATCTTTAATTTTCTGACAAAGCCGGACTTTATTGCGTATAATCATCATTATCCGAATACCTGGTCGCTGGTCATTGACAAGGCGCTGTATCGTATTCCGACCTTTGCCTGGACGATCCGGAGCCAGGAGGAGCTGGAGGCGGCGAGGAAGCGGTTTGATTTTATGATTTTTGACCGTTTTATACCAAAGAAGGAAGCCAGTCATTCCATTCCATCCTGATAGAAGCTGCAGCCGCATCGTCCGGCCTCTTTTACTTGATAAAGGGCAAGATCCGCTTTTTTATACAAGGTTTCGTCAAAGCCCTGATGGGAGAGGGCTACACCTACACTGAGGGAAACCGGCGGCATATCCTGTTCATTATGCAGAAGGAGCTGGTTTAAGTCCTTTACCTTATCAGCTACGGCAGAAAGAGTTTCTTCATTGGCTTCGGGCAGGATAACCGCAAATTCATCCCCGCCGATACGCGCTACAAAGTCTGAGGTACGGAAGCGGCTGGATAACAGGTTGGCCACTTGCTTTAATACCTTATCGCCCATTTCATGGCCATAGCCGTCATTGACCTCTTTAAATTTGTCTACGTCAATCAGCATCAGGGCAACCGGAACAGGAGATGCCTTCAGACTGGCTTTGATCTGATCAAAGGCGCCCCGGTTTAAGATTCCGGTCAGAGCATCCCGTTCCGCCTTTTTACGGAGCATCACCTCATTGGCAGCATTTAGTTCATAAATATTGTTGTAGGTCAGGGCAAGGTATTTAAACTCGTAGGAGCCGATGACCTCCAGAGCGCGGTTATCGTTGATACATTTGACATAGATTTGCAGCGGTTTAATAATCAGCAGACTGATGATGAGAAAGATAACAATATTCATCAGAAATAAAATACTGATGTAGATACGGAGGCGGCCTAGCTGCAGACGGAGAGCTTCGGTGCTGGCCTCCTGGATACTCCTGGTGTGGCCGAGGATGCTGCTGGTAGAATAAGAAAGATTGCTTTCTATCAATGCTTTTTCATCCTGATAAGCAGTGTCAAATACGAGATTTTTGGCTTTTTCCTTTTGAGCCTCCGGAGAGGCGGCCAGATCCTCTTCGGAAAGCGCACAATCTTGCAGTTCCTGGGCAAGCTGGCTGATGTCATATCCGTTCGCAACGGCGACAAGCTTCATGGCATAAAGCTCCCGTTCCATTAGCTTGTAGGAATACTGTAGTGCTGTCTGAAGATAGATATGTACCTCATCATCCTCCTGATGATGCTCCACCTCATGCAGAGTTTCCAGGGAAATTTCCCGGCTTCTGGTTTCGTTGGCCTCTTTAAAGTAGGCCTCGGTATAGTCTGGGTTGGCGGTAATGACATAAAGCCGTGCCTGCTCCGTCAAAAAGCTGGAAGCCTGCGATACCGCAGAGGCGGCGTCCTGGCTGCGGATATAGCTGTCGGTGGCAGCCGTCAGAGCCTGGTATTTTTGTGAGGTATGAAAGGTTTCATATAAGACAAATCCATAAATGATGCAGGCTATCAGGATCATCAGATAGCTTGTGGTCTGAATTTTTACCCCTTTGACATGGGTACTTTGTTCGTTCATAGAAATTCCTCCGCCTGATTTTATTTTGATACTTCGCTTAGGTTTATTTTACAACATTGCCAGAAGAAAAACAAGTCTATACAGAAGTTCTGTTTTTTATTATACTTAACAGGAAATGACAAAAAAACCGGGTTATGGCACTGCACATGACCAAAAGAAAAGGAGGATATGTGATGCAACACAAGGGATCGGATTTATTGGTAAAGCTGTATGAGGTACATGAGGACAGAGCTTTAGAGGAACGTCTGCAGGAGCAGGGAATACGGGTAAACCGGATTTTCCCGCCGAATTATGATCTGCTGTTAGAGTATGTCAGCGCACATTTTTCCAAGAAATGGGTGAGCGAAACGAAGGCAGCCCTGGCAAATCACCCGGCCTCCTGCTATGTGGCAATCCAAAAGGGGCAGATCATCGGCTTTGCCTGCTACAATGCGACGGCCAAGGACTATTTCGGTCCAACCGGAGTCTCTGAGGAATGCCGGGGAAAGGGTGTCGGAACGCTGCTTTTACTAAAATGTCTGCTGGCTTTAAAGGAGGAGGGCTACGGCTATGCGATCATCGGCTGGTCAGACGATGCCACTCCGTTTTACCAAAAGATCGTCGGCGCAGTTGAAATCCCGGACTCCATCCCGGGGCTGTATGGGCAAATGGTGGAAATGTAGAATAGCAGGAGGATCGTAGGAAATGAAAAGGGTACTGAATGTAGCATATGATATAGCAGCCGTATTGTTCGGCAATGCCCTGTATGCGGCGGGAGTGGTGTTTTTCGTCGTCCCCGGCGGGCTGATCACCGGAGGCACGACAGGAATTTCTCTGTTTGTCAACCAGCTTACCGGAATGAACATATCGTTGTTCCTTCTGGTGTTTAACGGCCTGCTGTTTGTGGCCGGGCTTTTGGTGCTGGGGAAAAAATTCGCCGCGACGACAGCCGTCAGTACCTTTTTTTATCCGGTGGCGGTAGAGACGATTGACAGGCTTAGAGGCGAGTGGCTGCTGACCGGGGATCCGCTGCTCTGTACGATATTCGGCGGGCTTTGCATCGGCCTGGCGATAGGCATCGTCATACGGGCCGGAGCCTCTACCGGAGGAATGGATATACCGCCGTTGATGTTAAACAAATATTTCCGTCTGCCGGTTTCGACGATGATCTATCTGTTTGATATGGTGATCTTATTGCTTCAGGCGGCAAAAAGCACTGGAGAAGAGGTGCTGTATGGGCTGCTGCTGGTGATCATCTATACGTTGGTATTGGACAAATGTCTGCTGTACGGCCAGAATAAAATACAAATCAAAATCATCAGTGAACGAAGTGAAGAAATCCGGCAGGCGATTTTACAGGATATCGACCGCGGCGTGACACTCCTGCAGGGAACAAAGGGCTATAGCGGCGAGGCAACCGATATGGTGCTGACCGTTGTTTCTAACCGGGAGTTAGCCAAGGTCGAACGTCTGGTACACACAATTGACGACAATGCCTTTGTGATTGTCAATCAGGTCAGCGAGGTAAGCGGACGCGGCTTCACAAAGGCAAAGAAATATGGAGGAGATAACGTATAAACACAGAATATATGTATGAATTAGGAAATAACAAGTCCGTCATTCGGGAGCTGT
>CASCWU010000091.1 GCA_949155905.1 uncultured Lachnospiraceae bacterium | reverse complement strand
GGGACGATCCTACCAAAAGCACCTCTCCCTTTTTGGCATATTCATTCATGATGCCGTACTTTTTTCGCAGCTGCTCCTGCTGCTGTCTCATAAATGACTGAAAAAAATCCATCTCTGGCATAGTTCCTTCCTCCTTATTTATAATGTTATTTTTATATTCACAGCGCCTTTTGCCATATATCCTTATAGTGTAACTCCCATCCGGCATATAGCTCTGCTTCTGTTATTTGCAGACGTTGACATATGGTATGAATAAAATCAATCAAATCCATTCCGGAGGATTCTCCTGATTGCAGCAAGGATTCCGGAGCCTGTAAACTGACTACCTCTTCTTTAAAATCCAAATGATCCACACGGTTCTGAAACCCCTTCCCCGGCTATATACTGCCCTGTCTGGCACGCTGCTTCATCGCCCGCAGCACTTTCTTATCCTCTGCCGGAACGCGGTACGATTCTAACATCTTTTGAATCGCCTTCTGGTAAACCCACTCGGAAAGCGTTCCTTCCTGAAGCAGCGCCATCGTCTGTTTCGGATATTTGGCATAGGCTGTTGCGAGCGCCCAGGCAACTCCCATCCTCTGGTAATAGCCGTCATGCTGCAGGGTCTTTAATACGTCCAATACCTGGTCGATATAGCCGTCCTTTAAATAGTGAGACATCAGCGTAACAGCAACCACTCGTTGTTCAAATTCCTGCGTACTTGTCCGGTAGCCCATTAAAAAATCCCATACCAGATCCGGATATGCCCGAGACAGCACCAGACCAGTGCAAAAGGTATCGTTTACCGACCAGTTTCCAATCCGCGGCACAAATACCGCGCAAAAACGGATCAGCTCCCTTGCCTCCTCTTCTGTTTTGGCCTTCCGATAGCCCAGTACCATTGCCTGAAGCTGTTTTTCTTCAAAATACTCTGCGCCATCCAGGTTCGCTGTCTCACGCTCCTGCCCCTCTGCTTTTGTAGCCGTAATCCCATACTCTTCCAAAAAGCCCCTCCAGTCCCCCTTTGCGATCTCCTTTGCTTTTTTACGAAGAACCGGTATTCGGATGCCTAACATCGGCTCACAGCCAGGAATCAGGGAAGAGGAAAATTTCTGATAATCCGGCTCCGCCTGAGCATTCAGCCAATTTCGCAGTTCTTGCTTTGTCATACTGATGCTCCCTTCTCTTAAAGTTTTTGATTCTTTTATACGACTGCTTCTATCATTATAATCGAACCATCATCATAATACAAGCCCTTTCCATCACGCAACCACAGGAATATGTTTGGCGCATCCTTCCGCCTTTGCCGATTGCAAAACCCTCTCTTTCATGCTAAACTAAATAGCAGGCAATGAAAAGCCTTGTCGTACTGCAAACATACTGGAATTTCTGTTGGTCTTGTGCTGCCGCCACAGGCCTTCTGTATGCTTGCTGCCATACTGCTATCTGTCGGATCCGATATGCTGGCTATCCTTGCTATACCGCTATCTGCCGAAAACCACTGATACAAAAAAACAGCAGCACAGAATGGAGAATCGTTATGGATACCACACATCAAATGAAGCTCGTTGATATGCACTGTGACACGTTAGGCGCCCTGCTTCACGCTGTCATGGATCGGGAAGAAAACCCGGACGCCGCCAAGCAGACGGACGCTCTGCCGACTCTTTTGCACAATTCCTTCCATATTGATTTGGAAAAGCTGCAAAAAAGCCAGTATCTGCTGCAGAATTTCGCCGTCTTTATTTTTTTACGGGAGGGAGAAAATCCGCTCGAACAGGCTCTGCATATGATTGATTTGTATTACCGGGAGCTAGAGGCAAACCAGACAATTGTCGCTCCGGTCTATACCTGGCAGGATATCCTGGAAAATCAAAAGGCCGGAAAATTGTCTGCTATGCTGACCTTAGAGGAGGGAGGAATCTGCAAGGGAGATCTGTCCTTTCTGCGTATTTTATACCGCCTGGGCGCACGGATGATGACCCTGACCTGGAACTTTCCAAATGAAATCGGACACCCAAATAACAACATGCAAACCCGGCTGCCGCATGACGATCCTGCCTGGGCCGAACGGATGAAAATACCGGATACCGAACATGGACTGACGGAACGCGGCATCGAATTTCTTGCAGAAATGGAACGGCTTGGCATGATCATCGACGTTTCCCATCTGTCCGATGCTGGCTTTTATGATGTGCTGGCTCATACCACAAAGCCTTTTGTAGCCAGCCACAGCAACGCCAGAAGCGTCTGTCCGCATGTCCGCAATCTGACCGATGATATGATTCGGAAGCTGGCAGAACGCGGCGGCGTAACCGGACTGAATTTCTGCGCAGACTTTTTGACTGAGGTTCCGTTCGGCACAAAAAACCCTGGCACCATCGACGCGATTGTTGCACACGCCCGCCATATCGCAGATGTTGGCGGCGTAGAATGCCTGGGACTTGGAACGGATTACGACGGGATCAGCACTCACGAAGAACTGCCGGATGCTTCCTATATGGATCGGCTGATCGATGCTCTGAAAACAAAGGGCGGCTTTTCCGAGAGGGAGCTGGATTTGATTCTTGGACAAAACGTACTGCGGGTTTATCAGGAAATTTTATAGACCAATAAAACCGGCAGCGTAAAAGCCCATTCTCCTAAAGATGGGCTTTTACGCAGAGCCTCCTACTTTCCCTCATACAGCCTCGCCTGAAGCTCATAAAACTCCCGGAATTGCTTCCCTTCTGCCATCAGCTCCCCGTAGCTTCCCTGCTCGACGATTCTTCCCTGTTGAAAATATAAAATTTGCTGACTGAACCGGATTCCGGCCAGCCGGTGCGTAATAAACACACAGGCTCGTTCTCTTGCCATCCGATGAATGTTCTGATACAGCCTGATCTCGGCAATCGGATCCAGCGCGGCTGTCGGCTCATCTAACACCAGGCAGGCGCCCTTTCTTCCGATGGCTCTTGCTATCGCCAGCTTCTGACGCTCTCCGCCGGAAAGCTCGATTCCATCCACTTCATAGCCCTTTCCGACAGCCTGATCCAAGCCCTTGGGAAAGCCATGAAGCTTCTCCCAAAGCTGCAGCTCCTCTAGGATCTGTCTTGTCCGCTCCTCCTCTGTATATTGCTCCGCCGGAATTCCATTGCACAAAATTTCTCCCTTCGTCGGGCGGTAAAGACGCAGCAGAAGTTTTACAAAGGTCGTCTTTCCAGAGCCGTTTTCTCCAACAAGCGTCGTAATCTCCTACTTTTTTAACACAACCTGAATATCCTTTAAGGCATACTCGTCTGTCCCTGGATAACGAAACCAGACATGCCGAAATTCCAACGTCTCCAGCTCCTTTGCCTTTGGAACTGCCTTCCTGCCGGAATCCGGCTCCGGAAGGCTCCAAAAGCGTTCCAGGTATCCTAAAAATACCTCGTTTTTTAAGATCTGATTCCAAGCTGCCGAAAGCTTCTGCACAGCCTGAGAAAAAATTGTAACGGAAGAAACGGTTAAGGAAACATAGCCAATCGGAATTTTGCAGCCGACTGCAGCGTCCTTCCTTTTTCCGCTCTTTTGCCAGCCGTTCTCCCTGAACCTGCTGCAGCTTATTTACCAAAAAGGACTCCGGATAATATAGCCGAACATCTTTTGCATAAGAAAGTTCTCCCATACATTGACGGGTATATTCTGCCGCACGCAAAAGCGGAACGCTTTCCTCGGCATAGCCTCTCTCCCAGATGCTGCGCTGATACTCCAGCCAGTCAAACAAAACGAGAAAGCCCAACAGCAGCGCCAGCAAAAACGGCTCCAGTCTCCATAAAATCCCGATACAGCCAGCTATCTGCAAAAACAGACCAAGCATCGAAACGACCTGCTCCAAAATCGTTCCCGCTGCCAGATTTGCCTGCCACGCATGGACATACAAATCCTGAATTTCGGTATCCTCCGTCGCCGCAAACTCCATCCGCATCGCCTTCCGGCTACTTTTAGCAGTAAAGGCATCCTGAATCTTCATATACCGTGCAGAACACACCCACTCCAGAGTTGCTCCTGTAAGTTTTCCCAAAGCCGCGCCTCCTGCCAACAGCAGCAGGATACCTGTCAAATACCCTCCCCGTCCTTCTCCTGCCAGCTCCGTGATCAAAGAGCTGATGCAAATGGAAAGATATAAGGGCAGAAGAGCCGAAAGAAGTTTTTTTAACAAGAGCAGACAAGGATACACTTTGTCTACCTCCCAAACCAATCGGAAGGATTTTTTGATTGCCCGTATCGGTTGTTTCATTGCTCTGCCCTCTCATTTCCAAAGCCGTATCCCCCTGCCTGGGACTGGTACATCTGATAATAAAGCCCTTTGTGTGCCATCAGCTCCTGATGTGTTCCCTGCTCCACGACCTTCCCTTTTTCTAACACCAGAATCGTATCGCAAAAGTGGCAGCTCGACATCCGATGCGAAATATACAGTACGGTTTTCTTCTCTGCCAGCCGATGAATCTGCTCATAAATCTCTAATTCCGAGCGTGGATCCAGCGCGGCCGTCGGTTCATCTAATATCATCAACGGAGTATCCCGGCAGAACATTCTGGCAATCGCCAGCTTTTGCTTTTCCCCGCCGGACATATCCACTCCCTCCGGATGGTAATGTCGAAATAATACCGTGTCTAAGCCCTTAGGCAGCCGTTTCACCCGTTCCTCCAGACCGGCCTGCCGCAGACTGTTCCAAACCGCCTCCTCTTCCTCTTTTAAAAAAGGTGCTACGTTTTCCCGAATCGTCCAGGCAAAAATCGAAAAATCCTGAAATACTGCCGCCATTTTTTTCCGATACTCCTCTAAGGGAATCATCCGAATATCTACTCCGTTTAAATAGATTCGTCCCTCCTCCGGCTCGTACAGACGAAGCAATAGCTTAATTAGCGTCGATTTCCCGGAACCATTTGGGCCTACCAGAGAAATGCTTCCAGTTAAGGGAAGAGTAAGAAAAAAATGCTCCAGCACCCGTAGTCTCGAACCCGGATAAGAAAAGGATACGTCCTCAAACACAAGCATTTCTTCTATTTCTTCTTTTCTCGCAAAAATCTCCCCGGCAGAAAGGACTGCTTCCCCTTCTAACTGCATCGCTTCCTCCAATGCAATCAAATATTCCCCATACAGCAGCAAATTCAAATAAGCCTGTACGACTGTCACCAGAGTTTCAGACAGATTCCGAATCGCTGCAGCATAACCGGTAAATGCTCCTAAGCCGATTTTGCCGCGCAGCACCTGGACGGTCAGATAACCATAGGTAGCCCCTATCTGCACCAACTCTCCTGCTGCTCCCAACAGATTTGCCAGATAATACGCCGATCCTGCCTCCTTTCTCGCCTGATAAAAATGCTGCTATAAGAAGCACGTTTTTCCCGGCTTCCGCCGAACATATGAAAGCACAGCACCAGAACAATTGCCAGAGCCATCACCAGATTCAGCCTTACGAGTGCCAACACCAGCACCAGCGACCGCAGCAGTCCCGCTATCAGCCGACCATAAGAAACACCAAAAGCAGTACCTCTCTAAAGGAAGCTGCAGTATTTTGCAGAAGGGTCTGCAAAATCAATGCCGGAAAGAAAATTGCCGGAAACGGCTGAATCGTTTCTATTCCGATACGCCCGATCAGCAGCAGCAAATAGGCTGGATTCCAGGAAAAGGAACGCATAAGGAGGCGGTAAATCGCCTGCAGTGTATTTTTTTGCTTCCTCCTTTTATCCTTTCGTTTTCTTGATTCTGTTTTTTACATGTCAATAATATCCTTTTCCCGTTCCTTCTGGTAGCTTTGCAGCTTCTTCCCCAAATACAACACCGTATACAAATCCGTTGCTCCGCTGTATACCAGACTGATTCCAATCAAGCGGAATAAAACCTCTGCTGTCTGGAACGGATTGCGTATCATCACCAGTCCGGCCAGAATGCTGATCACCGCCAGAATCAAAACCACCAGCCAATTAGAATATCCCATCCGCTTTAACTCCAGGGCATTTTGCAGCTTGCTGATTCCGCTACCGGTAATAAAAAAACCTAATAGAAACGGCGTCAGAGAGATTACCAGATTCGCCTTATACAAAATAAAGCCGCCAAACAGCAGGAGCAGCAGTCCTCCTGTCAGATCGCCCCGGTAGCCTGCCTGTCCTCCGCGCAGAAAATAGCCTAACGTCTGTACGGCTCCTACGGCAATCAGAATCCAGGCAAGCATATAACAAAGAGTACGCGCTGCCATCCCCGGCTGCCAAATCAGCACAATACCCAAGATCAAAAACAATACCGCCAACGTAATCGTATTCCATTTTAATTCTTTTAAAAAATTCATGATATCCTCCTTTTTTCGCTCCAGAGCGCGCTTGCGACAGCAGACATTTTCCTTATATGCGATTGCGATAGCCGTTATTTCCCTTATGCGCAGAGTGTGTATCCCCAGAAGGTTTTTATGTTATAGGAAAGAGCGAAGAACTTTCCTATGATACAAGAAAGATGGCTCGGATCTGTCAGGAAGACGCTCCGAGCCAACCCAAAAATAATCTCCAACAATCCACCGGATATTTCTGTGTCACCTTATTTTTTGCTGCTGTATTTTTGCCTATGCCATCGTTCTGGTTGCCCGCTCCACGGCCTTAGCGACCGCTCCTCCGGCCAGACAGCTTGCCGGAAGCTCCAGCAGACCATTGATGCCTACAAAGACACAGACAAACAAAACAACATTGAGTCCTCCCAGGGAGGCATTTAGCTCCTGGATGTACTCGGTTCTCCAAAAGAACAGCATCAGTGTCCCCATAAAAAAGAGGGTATTCAGCGCCGCTCCTATCAGACCTCCGGCAAAATAAGAAAGTGTATGTGTTTTATCCACCCCTTCTATCATCTGGAACAGCACGCCGGTCAGCCAGCCCATCAGGATTCTGGTCGGAACACAGACCAAAAAGGTTCCGACCGGGTTGATCCCAAGCAGCACCATCCCAAAGGGACTCATGCCAAAACACTGCCAAAAGCTTGTCAGACCAAAGACTGCTCCTAAAACAGCTCCGGCCTTCGGCCCTAGCAGCATTGCCCCGATCACAACCGGAATCGTCAAAAGCGAAATCTCTAACCCTGCCGTCCTCAAATATCCGATTGGGGTAAATGACATCAGTAACACAATCGCAATCAGTATGGTCAGTTGTACCATCTTTAATGTCTTGCTGTTTTTCATTCCTTTTCCTCCATTTTCTGTTATTATTCCCGAAAAGCACCGCCTGTCCTTCGTCAAAGAAAGCTATGACAGATGCCATGGCCGTAAGCTATAGGGATATAATACAATACATACAGGAATATCCGGCTTGTCTTGGTATGATACACGATTTCACCAAAAAATGCAAGATTTTTTATAAGTACAGATCTGGAAGCTCTGCCTTTTCATCTCCATACATCACAGCGGCAAACTGTCTTTTTACAGCCTCCTCGGTTTCTTCGGTATATTCTAAGCCAAGCGTATCGGCAGCCTGGTAAAACAGCCGCGGCATCAGACACCGTCCCCAGCCGCTAGAGGTTCCGGTAAATGACAGCTTTAGCAAATGCTCCGGCCAGATTGGGATCTGCTTTCCGGAAGCCTTGTTGCAGGCAGCTAACTCCAACTGCCCGTCCTCCCGAACACCGACAGCCATCTCATAGACCGACTGATCCGTATAGTCCTCATCCTGCGTGGCATAAAATTCCTTTAGCTCCTCGCTCCGCTCTACTACCATCCGCAGGCCGCCCAGCCTTCTGCGTCCATGGCTGCTTCTGATTAAGGCGATCAGACGGTCGATGCTTTCCTGGTTCAGTACTTCATTGTTTGATCGCTTTCTCCAGTCCTCTCCTCTTAAAAACTCGATCAATGTGTCGATTTCCTTTTGAGAGAGCAACGTCATGTTTTTTTCACTCATAACAATCTACTCCTTTATGCTCTATTTTCCTCTATTATACTGTCACCAAAGGAAAAACACAAGCCTTCCTTTCAGAAATCTTATTCCGTACCGCCTAATACCTCTGCCAAAATTTGCGCTAACGGTTCCATGGCATTCACCGCCTCAGACACAGTATTCTCCTGGGTTCCAACCTCGATCAAGAGGCTTTTCGGCAGGAGACTCAAATTGTATTCATAGCCCTTTAGGAAAATCGGCTTCGTATAATCCGCCCAATATTCCATTGCTTTTAATTTTAGCTGAAGAGAAAAGGCCAGATTTTCTTTGAGATAAGGGTTATACAGATACGAAATCGGGCCGTTCATATTCCGGCTTAGCCCGTTAAAAAACATAATCTGCGCCGTGTCCTTTCCGTTAACTGTCGTCACCCGTTTGGCTCCACTGTCCCGGTGCAGGTCAATGATCACCTGAATCGAAGGATATTCAGAAAGTAATTTCTGCGTTCCTTCCTTGGCATTGTCATACGCCCGGTTCCGATCCAGTTTTCCGTCTATCATGTCATAGGTTGTTTTATCGTGAATCACCTGATAGCCATAGGTTTCACTTAATAGCCTTGCCAGCTTCGTTCCCATTGCCACTACGGTATCCTCCTGCACTCCAGCCCGGCTATCGGAAAAGGCCTCGCTGGCGTGTGTGTGATGAATCAAAATCTGAGGCTGCGCCGCATCCTTTCCTATCGACAAATCCATCGTCAGCAGCTCCTCCACCGGAAATAACTCTTCACTGGCATAGGTAGAGGAATTGACAATATAAAAATTTTGAATCAAATAAGCATAGTCCTTTCCTGCCCAAAGCTGTTCGATCTTTTCCAGGTTTGCTTCTATTCCTGTCTTTGGCTTTACCGATTCCTCCATATAGCCATCTCCATATACAATCTGTACCTGTCCGTTCAGGCTTACGCTTGCCGGCCCGCCTGCTGTCTTGCTTCCGTTCTCTCCGCCTTCGGCAGTCCCTGGATAACCCGAGTTCTCTCCCCTGCCGCCTCCTGCTTTGCCGTTTTCTCCGCTCTGGTCGGAAATCCAGCTCCCGCTAGCTGCATACGTATACAAGGGATCCAACAAATACGCCAGCCTCCTCAATACCCCCGCACCCCGGTTCATCATCAAGATACCCAATGCCAAAAGCAGCAAAAAAGGCAAGAGCCCATACTGCCACCTGCCTCTGCGCCGATAGCTCTGTCTCATGGCAGCATCCCCCCAGCCGTTTCTTTTTGCAGACGAAACGCTCCCTGTTTCTTTTGGATGTTTGAGGTCTGCTTCCAATTATTTATATGAAGCCTGCCCTCTCTATATGCCATTCCGCTAGTTCCATACGCCCCCAACGCATTTAACATCAGAGGCTGGTATAAAATCCTTCTGTGGCGACAGAGTATCAATCTCCTGCCTCCTGGCTGTGAAAACAGGCATTCAGGCTTTCAGAAATACAGTCGGCAATGCTTACCACAGCCTCGTCAATATTGCGCGGCGTCACAAAAAAACGGCGATCCTCCTGCATATCCATAACCATCGGCACCCCGATAGCAATAACGTCTGCTCCCAGGTTATCCCGGTTTAACACCTTTCTGTTATTCCCGACACCGGAGCCTGGGCAAATCCCAGTATTTGTAATCTGAATGGAAGCCGCCAGACGATCTCTGCTCCCTGCTGCTAGAGCATCCACGACAATCACCAGATCCGGATGGATTTCCCGGCAAACTCCTTCGATTACCTCACTTGTTTCCATCCCGGTCTGTGCCATCACCCCAGGTGCCAGGCCACTGACCGACTCCAGATGATTTCGCTCGGCAAAGCCCTCTCCCAGCTCCCGGATCAAATGTCTTGTGACAAACAATCCGTCAATTACTCTTGGCCCTAAGGAATCTAACGTCACCTCCCGGTTGCCTAACCCAACGACCAAAACCTGCCGCTTTTTTGCAGAGGTTCGATACATATTTTTCAGCTCCTTGACCAAAATCCGCATGACCGCTTCCTGATGCTCGTCGTTCTCCTCCATCAGCCGCCCGTCCTCAATGGTGACATACGTTCCCATCGGCTTTTCCATCTTCCGCGCACCCTCTTCTGTCTCTATCACTACGGTCGTCACCAAAATATTCTCTTTCTCTTCGCGTTTTTCCAGTACTACTCCCTGGATCTCCACATGATCCTCGTCAAAGCTCTCCTTGACCTCCATCGCCAGATCCGTCCGAATTGATTTTGCCATCCTGACCTTCCCTTCTCCGCTTTTCCGGCCAATTTTTTCTTTTACAGCCAACGCGGTAAATATACCGAATAGACACAGCTGCTCAAATGCTTCCTGCCAATATGGTTAGTATCCCAATTTTCTGGCAAAAAATACTTGACAGGCTTTCGGAATGATACTATAATAAAGCAGTATGTTTTCATCGGAACGTCCGTGTCCGGGCTGATGAAACAGATGATAGGTGAAACCATTGCATGGGAGGTGTACAGGTTGGCTAATATTAAGTCTGCAAAAAAAAGAATTAAGGTAATTGAAACCAAGACTATGAGAAACAAGGCTATTAAGTCTAAGGTAAAGACCGTAGTAAAGAAGGTAGAGGCTGCCGTGGCTGCCGGTGATAAGTCCCTCGCCCAGACCAATTTAAAGGTCGCTATTTCTGAGCTGCATAAGGCCTGCTCGAAGGGCGTATATCATAAAAATACGGTTGCCCGAAAGGTTTCCCGTCTGACCAAGGCTGTCAATAGCATTGCGTAGATAAATGTTTGCAAAAAAAGAGGTATCCTAACCCAGATACCTCTTTTTTTATAGGGAAGCTCTTTATCCCTTTCTATGCGTCTTATTCTGTTCTCTTGTTGCTCTCGTCTCCAAGCTTTCGCCAAACAGTTGCCAGCATCGTGACAAAGCAGGCAATTCCGCCGATATAATCCGAAATCGGCTCTGCCAGAAACACCCCGTTTACGCCGAGATTCCAAAGCCTTGGCAGTAGCAGGGAAAGCGGTATGACAATGATTGCCTTCCGCAGCAGGGAGAAAAAGACGGCTTGCTTGGATTTTCCCAGCCCGACAAACACCGACTGACCAGCGAACTGCAGCGACATCATAAAAAATCCAAAGAAGTAAATCTTTACTGAAGTATTTCCGGCGGCTAAAAGCGCCGCATCCTGATTGAATATCCGCAGGAATATTTCCGGATTCCACATCAGCACCAGCCATACCAGCACCGTATAGCCAATACAGGAAAGCGACATAAACCGGATTCCCTGCCGGACGCGTCTGCCCTGTCCTGCTCCGTAATTATACCCCAGAACCGGCTGAGAGCCATGCGTCAGGCCTGTCACTGGCATAGTCAGCACTTCTCTTATTGTTGTAATAACTGTCATAACACCAACATACAGATCTCCGCCGTAACGCTGCAGCATCGAATTGCTGATGATCTGCACTCCGCTGTTGGTAAAGGCCATCACAAACCCGGACAGCCCAAGCCCTGTGATCTGCCCTACAAGCGTTCCATCGAGCTTTAAATTCCGGCGCTTTAAACGAAGAATCGCCTTCTTTCCTGTGAGAAAACGCATTACCCAGGCAGCCGATAAAAACTGTGATAAAATCGTCGCCAGGGCAGCTCCTGAAACGCCCATATGAAAGACAAAAATAAACAGCGGATCTAAAAGAAGATTCGTGACAGCTCCTAAAAGCACCGTCATCATCCCCGTTTTCCCAAAGCCCTGCGCATTGACAAAGCTGTTCATTCCAAGCCCTGCCATCACAAACAGCGTACCGGCCAGATAAACCGTAATGTAGCTGTCCGCATATTCAATCGTCGCGTCGCTTGCTCCAAACAAATACAGCAAGGGGCGCTTTGCTATCCAGCCGATTATCATCAACAGCACACCCGATATCATTAACAGTGCAAAAGAATTGCCCATAATCCGTTCCGCCCGGTCGTTCTCTCCCTTTCCTCTCGCAATCGAGCAAAGCGGCGCTCCTCCGGCTCCAAACAGGTTCGTAAAGGCCGAAATCATCGAAATAATCGGGAATGCTACCCCAACGCCGGTCAAAGCCAGCGTACCGGCTCCTGGTATCCTGCCGATGTATACCCGGTCAACCACGCTATATAACACATTGATCACCTGTGCTAACATCATCGGAATCGCCAGATTTAAAATATTTTTTGCCATGCTCCCCTTCGTAAAGTCATTTTGCTTCCTTTGTTCCTCCATCCTGCTCCCCCTTTTTATCACAAACAGCAGCTTCCTGGCCGGTAAACACCGCCATAAAGCTGCTGCTTGTTCCTATCCCCTGCTTCCTCTTATTGAGGAGAAAACTGATCCTTTCCTACCTGGCACAGCGGGCAGACAAAATCCTCCGGAAGCTCGTCCCAGGTGGTTCCTGGCGCAATTCCGTTATCCGGATCGCCTTCAGCTTCGTTGTATACATAACCGCATACATTACATACATATGTCATGATAACTCCTCCTTTCTATAAGCCTTCCCTATTGGTATAGCTGATTTTTTCTTTTCTGTCAAGATGCTCTGTGAAAAAATCAGGCGCTCTCCCTCGCTTAGTTCCTCCAGGCCTGCTCCAAAATCCTTGCAAATGCCTCTAAGCCTTTCTGATCCTCTGCTTGGAATCGTCCGCATACCGGGCTGTCGATATCTAACACTGCCACAATTTGCCCCTCTGCATGAAGCGGTATGACGATTTCGGAACGAGAGGCGCTGTCACAGGCAATATGTCCTGGAAATTGGTGAACATCCGCTACCAGCATGGTCTGATTGTTCTGTACTGCCGTCCCGCAGACTCCCTTCCCCACCGGAATTTGAATACAGGCAGGCTTTCCCTGAAACGGGCCTAGCCAAAGCACCTCTCCCTTACGCAGATAAAACCCGGCCCAGTTGATCTCCGGCAGTTCCTCCATCAAAAGCGCTGCTGCATTGGCCAGGTTGGAAATCGGATCCGTCTCTCCCGCCGTCAGATCCAACAACTGAAGACACAGCGAGTCCCAACGCTTTGCCGCATCCGAGCCTGCCTCTGATTTTACTTCAGAGCGTGGGATGTTTTCCGGCTCCTGATACCCATTTGGATAGCGGGATTGCCACCGCCATGTATCGGCGCACATCTGCTCGATATCATAGCGTGCTACAAAGCCAAGTTCTTGCTCTGCTTTTTTTGTCGCTGCATAGCAGACAGCCGCATCGCCTGGCCTTCTGGCCTGAATTTCATAAGGAATCGGATGCCCACAGGCTTTTTCAAAGGCATGTAGTACCTCCAAAACGCTATAGCCTCTCCCGCTGCCCAGGTTATAAATCCAAACACCGCCCTTTTCTGCCTGTGAAAGCATTTCTACCGCCTTTACATGTCCCTCTGCCAGATCCATGACATGAATATAATCCCGGATTCCCGTACCATCCGGCGTATCATAGTCATCTCCGAATACCCGAAGCTTTGCCAGCTTCCCTACGGCCACCTGAGCGATATACGGCAGCAGGTTGTTTGGTATCCCCTTTGGATCTTCTCCGATTCTCCCACTTTTATGCGCACCAATCGGGTTAAAATACCGCAGCAGCACTACGCTCCAGTCCGGGTCGGATACCTGCAAATCCGTCAGCACCTGCTCTAGCATCGCCTTGGTCTGTCCGTATGGATTGGTAATCCTCCCCTTTGGACAATCCTCGGTAATTGGCATCGTTTCCGCCTCTCCATAGACCGTAGCCGAAGAGCTGAATACCAGCTTTTTTACTCCAGTCTGCCGCATTGCCCGGCAAAGGTTTAACGTTCCTGTGATGTTATTATGGTAATATTCTAACGGCTTACTGACTGACTCTCCCACTGCCTTCAGTCCGGCAAAATGGATCACCGCCTCCGGCCTTTCTGTGTTAAAAATCCGCTCTAATTCCGGCAGCCGCAGCAAATCCTCTTCATAAAATGCCACACTCTTCCCGGTCAGCTCCTCTACACGCAGGATCGCCTCCTGGCTGGAATTACACAGATTGTCTACGACTATGACCTCATGCCCTGCTTCTAATAATTCTACGCAAGTATGGCTTCCGATATAGCCTGCTCCTCCTGTTACTAAAATACGCATTTATTGCTCCTCCACTACTATCTCATAATGTTTTAAAAAGACCTTGACATCCTGATCCCACTGATGTTCCAGCGATTTATCCGGAATAAAGCCATTCATTGCCGTTCCTGTCACCAACAGCAGCTTTCCTCCCTCAAAACGGAAGTTTAAAAAGAGGCCGCCTACCTCCTCTAATGTAAAGGGCAGATGATTTTTCTCCAAAATACGCCTGGTGTTTTCCTTAGAAAGCAGCAATACCCCCTTCATCGAAAGAGGCGTCCGTTTTCCTTTTATAAACTGATAGACAAGGGGACGCACCTCCCGCCAGGTCATATATTCCCGTTCTCGAATCTCCTCCCATTCGTCATCGTCGTACCACGCATGATTCCGTCTGCCGGACAAATGAATCGCCGCATAATTTGCCACATCTATTTCCACGAGCAGAAAATTGTCAAATACCTCTCCTGCCAGCAGTTTTCCCATAAATTTTTTGATTTCCAATACCTCTAACGCCAGCATATCTGGATTTTTCCTCCCCCTTTCTTGTTCTATGCACCAATTTTTATCACCTCCATATATTGGATACAGGAGGTGTAACATGAATGACGTTGTCTTTTTAGCGCTTGCTGCGACGCTTGGAACCTGGTTCGTCACCGCTCTGGGCGCGGCAACAGTCGCATTTTTTAAATCCCCGAGCCCTAAGGCTCTGAATCTGATGCTGGGCTTTGCCTCTGGTGTCATGATTGCCGCCAGCTTTTGGTCACTGCTGCAGCCAGCTATCGAACGTGCCGAAGCAGCGGACGGACTACCAGCCTATTTGGTCGCTACCCTCGGATTTCTCTCCGGCGCCCTGTTTATGTGGATATCCGATAAAACCGTCTGTTTTGCCAGAAACCGCGCCAACAGCACACAGGGGCAGCCAAATGAACGACTGAACCGGATTATCATGCTGGTGCTTTCGATTACGCTTCACAACATCCCCGAGGGGCTGGCGGTCGG